>JALWRH010000029.1 GCA_026994195.1 Sedimenticola sp.
AAGCAGGTAGTCAGGTTGGAAATCATCAATCAGTTTGCGGCACTGCCATTGCAATGAGGCCCACATGCTCCAGCCATAGGAACCCCGGAAGCATCCGGGGGTATACCAATAAACAGGATAGCTGACGTTGTTTTGCAGAGGATGCTCCGCCAGTTCTTTGCGCAGGCTGTTGCGGTGTTTGAAACGGTCTTTCCAGCTGACTGGAACGATAATCCGGATGTCCAGGTGTTCCGCCAGGTGATTGAACTGCTGGAAATTGAACGTGCCCCGCAGGTTTTCCCAAGGGGTGGGATAGAGATTGGTAATGATGAGCAGGCGCGGTCGCATAGGGGTCAGGAAAAACTCAACAAGGCAGAAACAACAAAGTAAAGCACAACAATGGAAATACAGCAGAGCACGCCCCAGAAAAGAAAATGATCCAGGAAACGGTATTCGGCGACTCCTGGATTGCGCAGGCGGGTTCCCTGGTAATGGGCTACCGCCATTCCACACAGCAGAAACAGCTGCATGGAGTAACTTCTGCTGAGGAAGAAAGACGAGACTGCAAACCCCACCAGGGAAAGAAACAGCACCCGGGCGATGGCCTGGTCTTCGGGTGCGAGGGTTTCCTCCTCCTGTTGTTTTTCCAGGGACTCGGGAGGAAGGAATCCCCCGCCTTGGGGTCTTTCCAGCCCCAGTGATTGCCAGGCGGCAAAGGGTTCTTCAGGTTCTTTCCGGAATTTCTGCAGGCGGTACATGAGCACGAAACAGATGCCCACAAAGCTGAACCATAAAAAATATCCGGGGATCCCCTGTTCGGCCAACACCAGGACATAGGAATTGTGGGCGGTTCTGAAGTGGTGATCGGTAAAAAGATCGAAACCGACGCCGAACACCGGGTTTTCCTTGAGCATCTGGATGCCTTCATACCAGGCTTCCACCCTGCCATGGGCCGATTCCTCTCCGGGGCTGATAGTATCGAGCCGGCTGCTGAGCATGAACATGAGCGGTAGGGCCAGGGCACCGATCATCAAGGTCTTGAATACGCCGTATCTACGCCAGGAAAAGACGCCCAGTATGGCTCCCAGAGCAAGTATGGTGCCCCTTGAATTGGTCAGGCTGATGCCCCAGAGGATCAATCCAGCCGCGATCAGCAATAACAGTTTGAATGCAGTGTTTTTACTGGTACGCATCAGATACAGCGCCATGGGCAGGGCGGTGACCAGGGACAGCCCTACGTCATTGGGATCATTGAATATTCCAATGTAGCGTATGCGTCCGAGTATGGGGACCTCTCCGGTCCAGCCCACACCCGTATATTTCTGCTGGATGCCATGTACGCTGAAAAGGACGGCCCCGCCAACCATCAGCCACATCATTATGCGGATGCGCCTGCGGGAAAGGGCCGTGGTGCTGATGAGCAGGAATGTCAGATAGAGGGGAATCAGTTTGGCCACGGTTTCCAGGGCATTGGCAGCGCCTTCGCCGGCCACCAGTACCGTCAGCGGTGAATACAGGAACAGGGCGGTCAAAAGATAGAACGGGGGGGCGTTCAATTGCAGCTTTCCGGCTGCCAGCCAGGCGAGGAAGGCGGTCATGATCAATATGGGCATGAGCGGCCAGCCTTCAAAGGCTGGTACGAATTCCTGGGGGCGTACAAAGAGTACAATGATGTACAGGGACAGGAAAAAGAAGGCCAAGCCGGCGCGTGCCTGAGGAGATGCCTCTTGTGTATCACCAGCAGTAGATGGGCCGCCCTTGAATACAGAATTGTTTTCAGTCATTGTTTCAGGGGCATGCTGTCGTCAGTTCCGGCGACAAGGCGAACAGGGACGCCGCCAATGAGGGGCCACCACTGATGCAGACCAGAACCTGGCCAGACAGCGCTGTGACCGGTGGGGTTTGGGGGATCATATGAAACGGTACAACTCCATTGCCTGATTCTATGGTCATTCTTGTGGTTCTGCGCCTACAGCCGATTCAGGGTAGCGCCTGTTTTCCTGGTAACAGAAACAGGATATCCTACATTGACGGGTATGGTAACATCTGATTTGTGAAGTAGTTCAAAAAAATGACTTAAAGGGGTTGATGAAATGGATTTGATGAGATATGGAATTTTCCGGTTTATTGCGTCGGTAGTAGTATTGCTTGCGGCTGGCTGTGCAACTCAGCCTGGCGAGGTTGTCGAAGGCCCTCCTCCAGGAGGATCTGAGGTGGTGGACAAATATCTGGTGGGCGTGGATGACACCCTGTCGGTATCTGTATGGAGAAACCCTGAGTTGTCGGTCACCGCCGTGGTTCGTCCGGATGGCATGATAACGGTGCCCGTAATCGGCGATGTGGTGGCGGTTGGCAAGACCCCCGAGGAAGTGGCTTCTGATATCAAAGAGCGCCTTTCCACCTATATACGGAATCCCCAGGTGGCGGTCAGTGTCACCCAGCTGGTGAGCAATGCCTTTCTAACCCGGGTCCGGGTAACAGGTGCCGTGGTCAGTCCCATATCTTCGCCCCACCGGCCTGGCATGACTGTGCTGGATGCTGTTCTCGAGGCGGGAGGCATGACCGATTTTGCGGCGCCAGATCAGGCGCGCTTGTATAGAAAGGTGAATGGAAAGATCAAGGCATATGCCGTGCATCTCAAGCAGATACTGCAAAAAGGTGACCTGAGCACCAACTACGAGCTGCTGCCTGGCGATATCATCTCCATTCCCGAGAGAAGTTTCTGATTCAAATGAATCGTTACAGATTCATGAGACTCGGGAAGGGAGGAATCAATCCGTGCAATTGACACTGGAACAATGGGTACATGGCCTGCTGGCGGAATTTCGCCGACAGAAAGTCAAGGTCGTCATTATGTTTGCCGTGGTCTCTCTGGCCATGTTGGCGGTGGGTGTCTATGTTCCCAAACGCTTCGAGTCCTCTTCTGTCATACAGATCGGGGAGAAGAATATAATCGAGCCTTTGATGGAAGGCAGGGCCGTGCAGACGGATGTACGCAGCTTCGGCCGCAATGCCCACGAGATTCTCAGCCGCCGCCGGGTTTTGACGGAAGTTCTCGAAACGGGAGGTTGGGATCTCAGCAAGTTGTCGCCGGTTCAGGTTGAAGTCCTGATGGAGAACATCGTAGAGCGAATCCGGGTGCAGAACGTGGGTGCCAACCTGCTGAGAATTTCCTACGCTGACAGTGATCCGCAAAGAGCCTTCAAGGTGGCGCGCCGTTTGTCAGAACTGTTCATTAGTGAGAGTACAGAGGCTAAACGCAAAGAAAGCCGGGAGGCTTTTGAATTTATTCAGGGCCAGGTTCAACAGTATCATCAGAAGTTGCTGGAAGCTGAAAAGAAACTCAAGGAATTCAGAAGTGGCAGTTCGGATGCATTGCCCGGGTCTCAGACAGATGTGGACAACAGGATCAGTCAGTTGCGGCAGCAGATCAGTGAAACACGTCTGCGTCTCAGTGAAGAGCAGGAGCGGGAAAAATCCATACTGAAACAGTTGTCCGGGGAGGCGGTTTTCAGCCTGCAGCTGAGCAAGGAGGAACAGATCCGCGACCGTATTGCTGAATTGCGCAATCAAAAAGACAACCTTCTTCTCAATTATTATGAGAGCCATCCCGATGTGGTCAGCCTGACTCACCAGATCGAGGAGCTGGAACAATCACTGCAACAGGAGATAGAAGCGCGAAAGAATCTGGCTGGTGACTCGGAAAAAAAGAAAGCAGTACAGCGCAGTCCTCTCTATCAGGAATTGCGCCGGCAGCTGGCGGCAACCCGTACCCAGATTGCCACTTTGCGCACACGTTTGAAACTTACCCAGGACAGTCTTTCGAGTGAACTGGATCGCAGTTCCAGGGTAGCCAATTCTGAAGCTCAGTTGGCTGAATTGACCCGGGATTACGAAGTGAACCGCAATATCTATCAGGATCTGTTGCGGCGGCGGGAAAATGCCCGTGTATCCATGGAACTGGACATGAAAGGCCAGAGTATCGCCTTCAATGTCCGGGAACCCGCCAGCCTGCCGTTGAAACCCAAAGGGCTGGGGCTGTTGCATTTTGCTTTGGCGGGATTGGTGCTGGGCATCGCCATTCCCATGGGTTATCTTGCTTTCTTGATGCAAATAAACCCGAAAGTAAGGTTGCCCGCGACTATCCGGCAGGAGCTGGGGTTGCGTGTACTCGCATCCATACCACCTTTGTATACGCCTTCTGAACGTGTGTTCAATCGGATAGTCACCCTGGTTCTCGTGGCTGTGGTACTGGCAGTTTTCGCTACATACGGATATGTGGGATATATGCGCTATACGCACAAACTGCTGATCCTGCCCTTGGAAATCAGCTGAAAGATTCACTATGGGGCGCCAGCAGTCTGCATGTGGACAGCTTCATGCCGAAAAGGAATGTTGATGGATTCAAAGACAGAGAATACTGAAGAAGAGAGCGTCGAAGAGCAGGAGGCGGTGGCGAAAACCGGTCTGATGCACGGGCGTAGCGCCAATCTGGAAAAGCGCCTGATGTCTGCGCGGCAGATTGCCATGATGAAGGAACCCCTGCCCCAGAGTGTCGGCCAGCTCAAGGCGCGCAAGATCATTTACCCGGGAATGAAGGATCGGCAGGTGCTGGATACCTTCCGCCGCCTGCGTACCAAACTATTGCAGATCAGCAATGGAGAGAACTTTGTCGCATTGCTCACTTCGGTGGCGCCTGGCAGTGGTGCCAGCTTCAACGCAACCAATCTGGCAGCCGCATTTGCTCTGGACGATACCAAGACGGCCTTGGTGGTGGATTGCAACCTGCGCAACCCGGTGCAGCACAAGCGGTTTGGGGTGGGAGGAAACCGGGAGCTGATCGGACTAACGGACTATATCGAAAATCCCGAAAGCATGGATCCTGACGGCTGGTCCGTGGATGACATCATCTATCCTACTGGCATAAAGCGGGTATCCCTGGTACCGGTGGGGAAACGCCGGGAGGCATCCCTGGAGTACGTTTCGTCCGCACACATGGAGGCTTTTTTTTCAGAAGTCAGGGGACGGTATCCGGATCGCTTTATTTTTGTGGATGCGCCCTCACTGTCTGAATCGCCGGATGCCCTGGTGTTGTCGGATCTGGTGGATATGGTTGTGTTGTGCGTGGCCCATGGAAAATCCATGCGCAGTGAAATTGCCCAGGTGGCAGCGGAATTCGGCAATGATAAATTGGTGGGCGTTATCTTTACGGAGGGGAACCCTTGAAAACCCTATGGATTCAAAACGGACTGCTGTGTTGCATTTGCTGCGCTGCTGTCTCCACGGCCTCAGCTGCAGGAACCTGGGACTATTTTGGTTCCTATCAGCTGGGGTACTCCGACAACCTGGAACTGGCGCCGGACGGCGGAACTTCAGGCGCGTACCATACCCTGGCGGCAGGTATTGGTTATGAGGAGCATGGTACCCGCCTGGATGGCAATGTGGATGCCAGTGTGGAGTATGTCAATTATCCCAGTGGCGTTTTTGACGATGAAACCTGGCTGTATATCGACGGTGATTTGCGCTGGGCTCTGGTGCGAGATCGTCTTTTCTGGGTGTTGACTGATTCCCTGACCAATCAGCCTGTCGATACCCGTGCACCGAATGTGCCTACCAATCTTCAACAGACCAATGTGTTCACTACAGGCCCCAGCCTTTCCTACCAGTTCAATACCGCAAACACGCTGAAGGCTGATCTTCGTTACATGAACTCCTGGGCGGAAGAGGACGACAGTTTTGAGGCAGATCGCTGGTTTGCAGGCGCGGGTTGGGTCTACGGCCTGACACCTGCGGATGATATTTCCCTGCATGTGACCTATTACGACACTGATTTCCGGCAGAATCAGGGGCAGGAGGACTATCGTCGGCAAAGTGTTTTTGGCGCATGGGAACGGCGTACCGGGGAGACCTCCGTCTTGCGTGCTGAACTTGGCCTGATCAATGTGGATTTCGAAGAATCCGACAATGAGAGTGGCTGGCGGGCGTTGCTGGAGTGGAATCGCACCATATCCAGCAGTTCTTCTCTGAGGGTCAGCGGACGCCATGGCCTTACTGATGCGGCGTTGTCCATTGCTACGACAGCTGATCCGGAAACCATAGGCAACAATGTGGTATCTGGTAACGTCTATGAGGTCACGGCGCTCGATGTGGGCTACAACTATTCTTGGGCGGCTTCCACGCTGAATGTGTCCGGTAGTTATGAAAAACAGGATTATGTGACCAGTGGAGAAATAGACCGGGATTTGTACGGGGCCGTGGCAGCCTGGACCACTCATTATGGTGGTGGCTGGAGCAGCCGTTTTACGGGGGATTTCGCCTGGTCGGACTATGATGATGGCCTGAGCGACAAGACCTATCTGCTCTATGCCGGTGTGGACTATGCCAGTACGCCGAATATAACTTATACCTTGGGCGTGAACTGGGAGCGGCGCTTCAGCGACGCTCCTGATGACGACTATGAAGACTGGGGCGTGGTTTTCAGAGTGAGATATGACCGCTAGGAAGCAGATGCTTCCGTGCTGAAAATCAACTTGGGTATGCTGCCGTGAGTGTAGACTACCATCGCTGCTATGAGGCGCTGCAACTGGACCCGGGGGCAAGCTGGGAAGCGTTGCGGAAACAGTACAAGCACCTGGTCCAGCATTGTCACCCGGATCGGTTTCATGGAGATGCCGAGGCGCTTGGAGAGGTGGAGGCGAATCTCAGGAAGCTCAATGCCGCCTACAAAGTGCTGTCGGACTACTACAAACGCCACAAGCGGCTGCCGCTGGATGCTGCGTCAAATCATGCCGGCTGGAAGTTTCAGGATACATCTGAGCTCAGGCAAAAAAGCGAACAGTTTCAGCCGGCACGCCAGTGGCCGGTACTCAAGCTGCCTGTTTCGAAATGGTTGGTATTAGCCGTCCCTGCCCTGTTGGTGATACTGGTAATCAGCTTTCTTGTATTCCATTCTGCGGATGAAGAGGAGGCTCCTCCTACTGTCGGGACTGCGGAGGCCATGGCTGTTCATGCGGGGCAAGAACCCACACCGGAAACCAAGTCGCAAGCGCTTTTTGGCTATGGTGACGCCTGGATGACAGTGCTCAAGGTTCAGGGGGAACCGGCCTCAAGAACAGGGGATTCCTGGTTTTATGGTAAGTCCCGGGTGGATTTCAGAGATGGTCATGTGGTGGGGTGGGTGCAGAAGAAAGGGGATCCCCTGCATGTCCGGGGAAAGTTACCCGGGGAATCACAGTCAGGTAAGACCCACCTGATCCGGCTAGGTGACAACAAGAAGCGTGTTCTGCTGATCCAGGGGCCGCCAGTGATGAAATCAGAGCGCCGTTGGGGGTATGGCCCCTCGTTCATTGAATTTCACAATGGCAAGGTGGTTCGCTGGCACAGTTCTGTGCTGCGGCCCCTTGCAGTGGACAAACCCGATGCTCGAAAAGACTGACTCTGCCTGGTTCAGCGGGCGCCTTTGCCGAAAAGTACCACTTCTACCGTACTCAGAAGAATGATCATGTCGAAGCGCAGGGATTGGTGTTTGACGTAATACAGGTCGAATTTCAGCTTTTCGGCGGCGTCCTTTTCGTTGGCGCCATAGGGATAGCAAAGCTGCGCCCATCCCGTCAGGCCGGGTTTGACCACGTGCCTTACGTCATAATAGGGAATGCTTTTCTTGAGTTTTTCCACGAATTCGGGACGTTCCGGACGTGGCCCCACAAAACTCATTTCCCCTTTCAGGACGTTCCAGCATTGTGGCAGTTCATCGATGCGAACTTTGCGGATGAAGCGTCCCACGCGGGTGACACGGTCATCATTCTCTGTGGCCCAGCGGGCTTTGCCATCTGCTTCTGCATCGGTTTGCATGCTGCGGAACTTGAGTACCGGAAAAGTCTTGCCATTTTCTCCAACGCGTTCCTGGCGGAATAGAATGGGTCCTTTGAAACCGCTTTCAATCCAGATGGCCAGGGCCGTGATCAACATTATGGGTAAAGTAAGAAGGCAGATGATCACGGCCATGAGGATATCGAAAGTTCGCTTTAACAACTGGGACAGGGGATCGAGGCGGAAGCGCTTGGAAAAAATCAGCCAGCTTGGTGTCAGAAGTTTCAGGTTTACCTGCCCGGTCTGGCGTTCGAACAGTGTGGGAAGATCGATGATGTCAACACCTGCCAACTTGCACTCCAGCAATTCCTCCATATTCAGATTGGCGCGCATCTCATCCTGGGCGATGACGATTTCATCGATATCCTTCTCTTTCACCAGATCTACCAGGTGTCCGCTGTAGGTAAGCAGCAGGGATTCATCGATGTGGATTTCTTCCCTGGCAGCAGGCAGGAAACCTACTATTTGAATCCCACGTCTGTCTGTCCGCCGGCGCATGCGGGTGGGAATGCTGTGCGCCTTCTCTCCAGCGCCGAGGATGAGCAGCCGCATGCCGGGAGAGCGTTCGTCCAGGAACTGAAAGAACAGGGGGCGTATGGTGCCTATGGCGAGCAGGGAGAACAGCAGGGTGAGGGCAAATACACCACGTCCCAGATACAGTTGCGGAAAGATGTAAAAAAGCACGATGGACAGAATACTGCCCAGGGCAAATGCCGCCAGTACGCGGGCGAACATGCCGATGGGTTCCTCCCGGGAATGTGTCTGGTATAAGCCCATAGCCGCCATGGAGGGCAGCATGATGGATGCAAAAGCCAGTGCTTCCGGGAGAATCAACCCCACGCTGGAGGCGATTTCCTGGTCGGTGGCGCCCATGAAACGTACCGCAACGGCGATATACACTGAACCGCCAAAAATGATGGCTTCGATAATGATCAAAGGGAGCATGATGCCGGTTGTTGAGGAGCTGCTCAGACGCATGGTTCTCTCCGTGAACTAAAAAATGTCTTCAATGACGCAGGGGGGCATGTGCAGATAGGCCGTGGTTTTTCGTTTGGTTTCGATGTCGTGGTAAACCGCCTGGGCCTGTTCCTCGGATATCTCCAGATATTCTGCCAGTTCCTGTGCCGGAATCTGATGATTGTAGCTCCAAAGGGCTGCATCCATCTGTTGATAGGGCAGCGCAAAATAGAACTCGTCCTGCCCCTGTTCCAGGCTGTAAGTATCCGTGGTGGGTGTGGTGCTGCAGATGTTGTCTGGAAGCCCCAGGTATCTGGCCATGGCATACACCTGGGTCTTGTACAGATGTGCAATAGGTTTGATGTCCGCTGCTCCGTCGCCATTCTTGACGAAAAACCCCTGATCGTATTCCAAACGGTTGGGGGTGCCGATGACAGCATAGTTCAGTCGGTCAGCGTGAAAATATTCCAGGTTCTTGCGTATGCGCTGTTTAAAATTTGTGGCGGCGACGATCTGCAGATACTGCTTGAGAGCCAGCCGCTCACGCCGCTGTTCTCCATCCGGGGTTTGCACTACCAGGTGGAAGTGATTGATGGCGCCTGCTGCGCCCCCGGAGATGACGATCTTGTTCTTCCAGCTGCCATCGTAGTCAGGAAAGACTTCCCGGATGGCCGCATCACGCTGTTCATAGCAACCGATGGCTTCCAGGGTGGATGCGATATTCTTGACTTCATGGGATACACCCATGAAATCCACCATCTGTTGCCCAAGGCTGACGCTTTCCGAAGAGGAGTCTGCTTCCGGCATCAGCAAACCGAACACCTTACCGGCTCCCAGGGTTTTGACGGCCAGAGCCAGGCAGACAGAGCTGTCGATACCTCCAGACACTGCGACCACCAGTCCACGTCGATGCAGCCGGGTGCGCAGCAGAGTGCGGATAAAGTCGGATATCCGGGCTGCTTCCTGTTCCAGATCCAATGTCAGTCCGGTCTTGATCTGCTCTTCGATAGTGCGCTTGCCCATTGCTGCGATCCTCTGTTGTCCATGTTGCCCCACCACTAGGTAGTTTGCCAGATTCCGCGAGGCAGAACCATTCAGGAAGCGCTGATTTATTGGTAGGCGCTTGATGAATGAACTTTTCATTTGACTTTTTCAGTGTCCGGTCAAGGACTGGCGCAGATCAGCGAAACTCGCGTCCAGGTTACGAGTGTAGGCTCCCCGGCAGGAAAAGGTCCTTTTCATGTTATATTTAGTGGGGCATCCCCCGGCAAAGCCAGGGGGTGCTCCACCATTCACCAGGAGCGTGTCTTGTCAGCGTTCCCACACCACGGAACAGGTTCCTTGAGTCCATGTGCGGAATATCAGGAATATTGAATCTCGGACAGGCTCCGGCGCCTTCCAGGAGTGAACTGGAGCAGATGATCCATGCGCTTCAGCACCGGGGGCCGGACGGTTATGGTTTTTTCCTCGACGGCCCGGTAGGGCTGGCGCATGCACGGCTCAGCATTATCGATCTCGAAGGCGGTGATCAGCCCATTCACAATGAAGACTGTACCGTGCAGGTGGTGTTCAACGGAGAGATTTTCAATTTTCTCGAACTGCGCGAGGAGCTGCAAGGGCGGGGGCACCGCTTCTACACCCGTTCGGATACCGAAGTCATCGTACATCTCTACGAGGAGTATGGCGACGATTTTGTTCTTCACCTGATCGGTCAGTTTGCCATTGCTCTGTGGGATGCGCGCCGCCAAAGGCTGCTCCTGGTAAGAGACCGAGCAGGCATACGGCCTTTGTACTACAGCATAGTTCAGGGTCGCCTGTACTTTGCTTCGGAGTTGAAGTCCCTGTTCACCCAGCCGGCTGTACGACGGGAGCTGGATCCCGTGGCGCTGGGTGAAGTGTTTACCTTTTGGTGCCCTTTGGAGCCCCACAGCCTATTTCGTGATGTACGGGCTTTGCCGCCAGGACAGCGCATGGTGGTTGAGGGTGGAAATCTGAGTATAGATCGATACTGGGACTGGACGTTTCCTCCCGGGGAAATCGACGACAGCCGGTCTGTGGAAGATTGGGCTGAAGAGCTGCGGGAGCTGATGATCGATGCCGTGCGCCTGCGCCTGCGTTCGGATGTGCCGGTAGGTGCCTACCTCAGTGGCGGTCTGGACTCGTCGGTCATCACTTCCCTGATTCACAACTTCACGGATACTGCCTTGCGCACGTTCTCTATTGGTTTTGAGGACGATGAATTCGATGAGAGCGGTTTTCAGCAGGAACTGGTCCGGTATCTGGATACGGATCACACTCATGTGACCTGTACCCGTGAAGATATTGGCCGGATTTTCCCCAAAGTGATCTGGCACGCCGAGTCCACCATTCTGCGCACGGCGCCTGCGCCCCTGATGCTGTTGTCCCGGCATGTGCGGGAGAGTGGCTACAAGGTGGTTCTGACCGGTGAAGGCGCAGATGAGGTATTTGGCGGCTACGATATCTTCAAGGAAGCCAAGATCCGGCGCTTCTGCCACAGGGATCCGGATTCTGAGCTGCGGCCACAGATACTCAGGCGCCTCTATCCCTATCTGAAGTATTCTCCGGCTTCTTCCGGCGGGGCTTTTGGTCAGCAGTTTTTCCAGCAGGGCATGGAGTACATCGATGAACCCTTTTTTGCCCATGTGCCCCGCTGGACGACTACCCGGCGAAGCTGGAAGTTCTTCTCCCCGGAGTTGAAAGCAGCCGTATCAGGCAAGGTGGATTTTGAATCCATCCGCGCTCTGCTGCCACCGGATATCAATAGCTGGCAGCCTCTGAACCGCGATCAGTATGTGGAAAACCACACGCTTTTGTCCGGTTACCTGCTGAATTCCCAGGGGGACAGGATGGCCATGGCCAATTCCATTGAAGGACGTTTTCCGTTTCTGGATCACCGGGTCATGGAATTTGCCGCCCGCATACCGCCACGCTACAAGATTCGTGTTTTAAATGAAAAGTATCTGCTCAAGCAATCCATGGCTGGCCTGATACCAGAGAGCATACGCCAACGTAACAAACAGCCTTACCGCGCACCGGACAGTCAGTCTTTTTTCCAGAATGGGAAAGCAGCTGAATGGGTTATGGATCTGCTCAGTGAATCCGAACTGCGTAAGGCAGGGCATTTCAATCCCGTGGCGGTGGACAAGCTGCTGAAGAAATGTGCTACCGGAAGGGTTATCGGTTTTTCCGACAATATGGCTTTTGTGGGCATCCTGTCCACCATGCTGCTTGATAAGATGTTTGTTCAGGGATATTCTTCCGGGACCTTCACATAAGTTGTGAAGAGGCCTGGGGGGCTCCCATTGAAAATGAGCGGAATGATGACCGGGACGATATCTTCGGTTTCATAACACTGAAGGCGCAGGTTTCAGCCCATCGACGACCGTTCATGGATTGACCACGATCTTTCCTTGATGCACCTGGCGCTTGGTCAAGGGAGCGGTACATTATGCGCGCTTATTCTGGAAGGGAAAATGTCTAGCGAAGAAAAAATAAGAGAATTCATCCTGGAAAACTACCTGTTCACCGATGATCAGTCGGAGTTGAACAATGACGATTCCTTTTTGGATCAGGGGATACTGGATTCCACAGGCATATTGGAGATCATATTCTTCATCGAGGACGAATTCGGTATCAAGATCAAGGATGACGAGATGGTGCCCGACAATCTGGATTCCGTAAACAGGATTGTCGCTTTCATTAAAAGAAAGCAGCAGGAGTAAGCACAACAACCCCGAACTGTTCTCGATGGCGGGCCACTGTAGGGAAACTGCAGCATGGAAATACAACGACCACTGCGATTGATGCATGAAAGCCTGTTTCGTGCGGCGCGGCAACATCCCCAAAAGACCGCCTTGGTGGCTGAAGGAGAAGAAACCACATACGAGCAACTGGCTGAAAACGTAAACCGCCTGTCCGCATTTTTACAGCAGCATGGGTTGGAGCGAGGCGAGCGCTGTGTCATATTCATGGACAATACTCTTGCCTGTGCCATATCCATCTATGCCGTGCTGGCTGCAGGAGGTGTCTTCGTCATCGTCAACCCCCAGACCAAACAGGACAAGCTGGCCTACATTCTGCAAGATAGTGAAGCAAAGGTGCTGATCACGGACAGCCATCTTCACCGGGTTTTTCTCCCGGCCATCGAGGAGAATCCACACCTGTGCAGTGTGATTGCTTCAGGCGACCTTGAAAAACTGGCGCAAGAGCGGCTGACAGGTTTTGCCGATGCCCTGGAACGGGGGGGAGGGCTGACGGATTCGGGGGTCATTCAGAAAGACTTGGCGGCTCTTATTTATACCTCTGGCAGTACCGGTGATCCGAAAGGCGTGATGCATACGCATCTTTCCATGACCTTCGTTCTTGGCAGTCTGATCGAATATCTGCGTCTGTCCAGGGAAGATCGTCTGTTGCTCATGCTGCCTCTGGCCTTCGACTATGGACTGTATCAGCTGTTCATGAGCATACAGTTGGGGGCCACCCTGATAATGGAACGTTCCTTTACCTATCCGGCAGTGATCTTCGACCGCATAAGGGAGTATGCGGTTACGGTGTTTCCTGCTGTGCCAACCATTTACGCCATGCTGATTTCCATGCACCATCGGGAGCCGCTCTGCTTTCCCTCTGTCACGCGGGTGACCAATACGGCGGCGGCGTTGCCTGCCGGACAGGTTCCGGCCCTCAAGGAGATTTTTCCCAATGCGCTCATCTACAAGATGTATGGACTCACCGAGTGCAAGCGCGTAAGTTATCTTGAACCCGAACTGATCGATACCAAGCCGGGTTCTGTGGGCAAAGCCATCCCGGGTACACAAGTCTGTATTCTGGATGAGGATGGCAATCCTGTCGGTCCGGGAGAAACCGGCATTCTTCATGTGAGGGGAACGCACCTGATGCTGGGTTACTGGCGCTCCCCGGAACTTTCGGACAGAGTGCTGATAGATGCCTCCCTGCCCGGAGAGAAACTGCTGCGCACCGGTGACTGGTTCAGCATGGATGAGGATGGTGATCTGTATTTCAAAGGGCGCAGTGACGATATCATCAAGACGAGAGGGGAAAAAGTCAGCCCCCTGGAAGTCGAAAACGTGGTTACCATGGTGGTTGGCGTGAAGGAGGTGGCCGTTATCGGCGTACCGGATGAAACTCTGGGGCAGGCCCTGAAGTGTTTTGTGGTGCCGGAACCGGACAGTGCTCTGAGTATGCGAGACATACGCAAGGTCTGTGTCGAGAAACTGGAAAATTTCATGGTGCCAAAGTACATAGAAATCGTTGCAGACCTTCCCCGAACCAGCACGGGAAAAATCAGCAAGAAGGATCTTTCATGAATCAGAATGCCCTGTATGAAACACTGTTGGCAGAGCTTTCACGGAATCTGGCTCTGTTGCCGGACAAACCGGAGGAAACGCCGCATAGCACCTTGAGAGCGCTTTGGATGCTTGCTGCGGGAAAGCCTCTTTCCGTGGAATCCGCTATGGCTGCAGAACTGCCGGAGCTCGATGGGAAGCAGGTCGAAAAACTTCGGCAGACTATTCAGCAGCGTCTGGATGGTACGCCTCTGGCGCATATATCGGGACGGCAGTCCTTTATGGGCCTGGAACTTCTGGCCGGCCCTGAAGCGCTCATCCCCCGCAAGGAAACAGAACTGTTGGCGGGCAGCGCCATAGAGCTCCTTCGCCAACAGGAGAAAGATGCGCTCAATGTGATTGACGTATGCACGGGCGCTGGTAATGTGGCTTTGGCCATTGCAAACGCAGTTCAACAGGCCCGGGTTTATGCCAGCGACCTTTCCCAGGAAGCCGTCCAGTTGGCAAAGAAAAATACCGAGCTGCATGATCTGACCGGGCGGGTGGCGTTGTACACAGGGGATCTTCTCGATCCTTTCCGGCCGTTGGGGATGGAAGGGAAGGTGGATATGATCACCTGCAATCCACCCTATATATCCTCGGCCAAGGTGCCGGCTATGGCGAGTGAAATATCCGAGCATGAACCAGAGATGGCTTTCAATGGCGGCGTGTTTGGTATCAATCTCATGCGCAAGCTTATTGCGGAAGCGACTGATTTCATTCGGGAAAAAGGTCACCTGGTATTCGAGGTGGGTTTGGGGCAGGGGCCAGCTATGGAAAAGCAGATCAGCAAATTACCGGCATATCAGTCGGTGAAAACTGTGGCGGATGCCCAGGGCAATGCGCGAGTGGTCATTGCGCAAGTGCGCTGACAGGGGATCAACCCTGCTCCAGTATGGGCTGGCGAAACAGCAAAGAGGCCAACTTGGAAGCATCCAGATCGCCCTGCTTATTGAGTAGATACGGTTGATCGATGTTGATCCGTCCCAGATTGATGATTCCATCATGCCTGCATATGGCATTTATCCCGGTCCGGTTGGTGCAGGCGCACTGATAGCCCAGCGAGTGAGCAGCATCAAGAGTCTGCTGGTCATATTGTCCCTGGGGGGGGGAGAAACACAGAACGGGCTGATCCTGTCCCACTAACTCTTCCAATATCTGGCGGGAAACCCGCAATTCATGGTGAACGTCATCGACTTTGACCAGGGATTCGTGGCTGATTCCGTGGGATCCGATATGGAGACCGTGATCTCGCAGTTGAACGACTTCCTCATGTTCCAGCATGAATGGAACGTCCGGAAGATCTCCTGCCCATTCCAACAAGGCAGGATCCAGCAAACGGCGTTTTTCCGGATGCAGTCCCCGCAGGATGCCCAATAGCCGGTTGTATTGAGCCCGGCTGGTGATTTCTTTGGGAAGCTCCATGCCCAGGGTTTGGGACATGGTCGAAACTTTGGCGTCATCCAATTTTCCGCTTTTCCACAGGGCAAACAGTGCTTCCTGCCAGGAGAGGATGGGTTTTCCCAGTGCGCCGCTGGTTACGAAAACAATAGCCGGAAAGCCAAATTCAGAGAGCAGGGGGGCGGCATACTTGAGGTTGCATTTCCAGCCGTCATCGAAGGTGATCAACAGCGGATGGCCGGGAAGGGGAGCGCCATGCTGATAGTGATCCAAAACCTGGGGGAAACTGACCACGGAATAGTGCTGCTGGAAAAACTGCAGGCACTCCCGGAAGAACTCCAGGGTTACCGACCACTCCGGATCTGCGGTATCCCACTCGGGATTGTCTTTGGGCAGCACGCGGTGAAATAAAACCACCGTAAGCGCATCGTGATTCTTTTTCCTATGGTACCGGTGCAAGAAGCCGCTGCTGTAGGCGAGTTTTCTTAAAGATTGTTTCAGACCCACAGTGACCTCCTGTCGTTGCCTTTGCGTGGGGAAGGCGCAATAGTTAATCAAGTATATAGTGTCCGGATTTTTTTACAAATGCTCTGGATTTGTCTTTCTGAAGAATCATGGGTGTCGGGGAGCTCCAGATTACTATGCCGGGCTCGGCCCAGTGCCGATGCCCTTGGTGTAAATCCCCTGTAACAGACTGGTAACAAAGCAAGGCTATAGTTCCTGCCAGATTCACCAACAACGACAGGCAGGAACATGAAAAAGTTGAGAGCAGTAATTGGTACCAGCGTACTGGTGGCTTCGATTGGCGCTGGGGCGGCTTCCCGTGACACCATATCCATTGTGGGTTCTTCCACGGTCTATCCTTTTGCCACGGTGGTTGCTGAGCGTTTTGGGAAAACCACCAAATTCAATACTCCCAAGATCGAATCCACCGGCTCCGGTGGCGGCATGAAGCTCTTTTGTGAAGGGGTGGGTATCAGCCACCCGGATATCACCAATGCTTCACGCCGTATCAAGAAATCCGAGTACGAGAAATGCCAGAAAAATGGTGTCAAGGACATCGTGGAAGTGAAAATCGGTTATGACGGTATTGTTGTCGCCAATTCCAGAAAGGCGCCGAAGTTCAATATCAGCCGCCGGGATATCTTCCTGGCCCTGGCAAAGCAGATACCCGATCCCAAGGCGCCCGACAGCGGCGAACTGATCCCCAATCCCTATCAGACCTGGAAGGAAGTGAATCCTAGTCTGCCCGCCTATCGTATCGAGGTGCTGGGACCACCGCCTACGTCAGGTACCCGGGATGCTTTTGCCGAGTTGGCGATGGAAGGCGGATGCAAGACCTTCGGCTGGATCAAAAAGATCAAGAGTGATTCTAAAAAAGCGAAAAAAGCCGGCAATAAGGCATTGGCCAAAGAACTCAAGAATCATTACAAGGCCATCTGTCATGGGGTGCGTGAAGACGGCAGCTATATCGAAGCCGGTGAAAATGACAATCTTATCGTGCAAAAACTGGAGGCCAATGCCAAGGCGCTGGGTATCTTTGGTTACAGTTTCCTGGAACAGAATGAAGATCGTATCCAAGGTTCCCTCATTGATGGCGTTGCCCCTGAGTTCGAGTTGATCGCCAGTGGCAAATATCCTGTATCCCGGCCTTTGTTTTTCTATATCAAGAAAGCCCATGTAGGCAAGATTCCCGGAATTCCCGAGTATGTGACTGAGTTTACCAGCGAAAAAGCCTGGGGTGACGAAGGTTACCTGGTGGACAAGGGTCTTATTCCCATGCCCAGGGAGGAGCGTGAAAAATATGCCAGGGACGCAAAAGAGCTGATCCCAATGAACTTCTGATTGGAGCCAGTTACCCTCTTTGCGCCACCCCCTGTATGGGGGAGGTGCATTTTTTCGTCGTGGAATGATGCCGTGAATCTGTTTGTATATTTTATCGTATTTGTGCTGCTATCCATTGGCGCCTACTGGTATGGCAGGCGTTATAGTCTGGGCCTGGTATCACGGGATCGTCGCCGGCTACATTCCCTGCCCCAATACTATGGTTACTATGTAGCGCTGTGGTCAGTGGTGCCAGCGTTCCTGATGCTGCTGTTGTGGTTGTTCCTGGATCAGGATCTGATCGTGCATCTGGTCAGCGCTGGTTTGCCGGAAAGCATCAAGTCATTGTCCCCTGACGAATTGGGCCTGTATCTGAACGATGTGGTCAATCTGGCCAAGGGCAATATCACCTCCAGTGAAGGAGATGCGATCATGCAGCAGGCCGCCGCGCACTATCGGCATCTGCTGCAGATTTCCCATATGGCCTTGGGGATTGCGGTTACGGGCAGTGTGGTAGCCGGTGCCGCTTTTTCCTTGCACCGTATTCGTCCCGATTTCCGTTCCCGGCCAAGAGTAGAGCGGATGGTCAAATGGCTGCTGGTCCTCAGCTCGTCCATTGCCATTTTGACCACGGTGGGAATCGTTCTTTCGGTACTGTTCGAAGCTATTCGTTTCTTCAAGATCATTCCCTTAACGGATTTCCTTTTCGGGTTGCAATGGAGTCCGCAGATGGCCATCCGTGAAGACCAGGTTGGCGCCAGTGGCGCATTTGGCGTAGTGCCCCTGTTTGCAGGAACCCTTTTGATTGCGCTCATCGCCATGCTGGTCGCCGTTCCTGTAGGTCTCATGTCAGCCATCTATCTGGTGGAGTTTTCCGGCAGCCGGATGCGGGCCTGGGCAAAACCCCTGCTGGAGATTCTTGCTGGCATTCCCACAGTCGTTTATGGATTTTTTGCTGCTCTGGTGGTTGCACCGGTGCTACGGAGCGCGGGAGAAAGTGTTGGCTTGCAGGTATCCTCCGAAAGCGCTCTGGCGGCGGGTCTGGTCATGGGAATAATGATCATTCCTTTTGTCTCTTCTCTTTCCGATGATGTGATCAATGCTGTGCCTCAGGCCATGCGTGACGGATCCTATGCTCTGGGGGCCACAAGGGCTGAAACCATCTACCGGGTCATTGTGCCAGCGGCATTGCCCGGCATCGTTGGTGGTGTACTGCTGGCGGTATCCAGGGCTATCGGCGAGACCATGATCGTGGTCATGGCTGCTGGACTCACCGCTAACCTGACAGTCAATCCATTGGATTCAGTCACGACCATCACAGTACAGATCGTCACTCTGCTGGTGGGAGACCAGGAATTTGACAGCCCCAAAACCCTGGCGGCCTTTGCCCTGGGCTTGGTGCTGTTCATTGCCACCCTGCTGCTCAATGTGCTGGCTTTGCACGTGGTCAGAAAGTACCGGGAAGAATATGAGTAAATTACAGAAAGCCGCCATCAAGCGGCGGGACATACGGGAAGCCGTGGAACAAAGTCTGCGGGCACGCAAACGCCGCAGTTGGCGTTTCCGCCTGGTGGGGCTGGTGGCGGTGCTCACAGGATTGCTGTTGCTGGCCATCATGTTTACCAGCATCGCCAGCAAAGGCTATAGCGCTTTTGAGCGCACAGAAGTTCTGCTCGACATCGATCTTGAAGAGGCGGTTATCGATCCGGAGAAAACACGCTCAGAAGAAGTGCTCATGCGGGCGGACTATACGGGATTGATCAAAACTTCTTTGCGCAAACTGTTTCCCCAGGTAAAGAAACGCAAGCAGAAACGTGCGCTTTACCGGCTGGTAAGCACCGGGGCAGGGGATCAGCTGCGTGACAGGGTCTTGCAGGATCCTTCCATCATAGGAAGCAGGGTTTCCGTCTGGCTGATTGCCGATGATGATCTGGATCAGTACTACAAGCATGGAGACAGCCAAAGCCGTCTCAAGGACTACCAGCTGCAATGGGTGGCCCAGCTGAACGCGGATCAGCGTTTGCGTACAGCATTCAACAGCACTTTCTTCACAGCAGGTGATTCCCGCGAGCCGGAACTGGCGGGTATACGTGGTGCGCTTACCGGATCTTTCTTCGTCATTCTTATCACCCTGGGGCTGTCCCTGCCTCTGGGTGTGTCCGCGGCCATCTATCTGGAAGAATTTGCTCCGCGAAACCGATGGACGGATCTTATCGAAGTCAATATCAATAACCTGGCGGCGGTGCCATCCATTGTGTTTGGCCTTCTGGGCCTGGCGGTGTTCATCAATTTCATGGGACTGCCCCGTTCTGCACCCCTGGTGGGGGGTCTGGTGCTGACGCTGATGACTTTACCAACAATTATTATCGCAAGCCGTGCTGCGTTGAAATCCGTGCCGCCTTCCATTCGGGAAGCGGCCCTGGGCATGGGCGCATCCAAGACGCAGATGGTATTTCAGCATGTGCTGCCCCTGGCCATGCCTGGGATGCTCACGGGCACCATCATCGGCATGGCCCAGGCGCTGGGTGAAACGGCACCATTGCTGATGATCGGTATGGTGGCTTTCATTGCTGATGTTCCCACGGGCCCCTTGGATTCCGCCACCGTGCTGCCCGTGCAGATCTACCTCTGGGCCGATAGCCCGGAGCGTGCCTTCATGGAACGCACCTCTGCCGCCATTCTGGTGCTGCTGGCCTTTCTTGTACTGATGAACCTGCTGGCCATCTGGTTGCGTCGTAAGTTCGAGCGACGCTGGTGAGCAAAAAAACAATGTTGAACATGGATCACAGAGAAAGTTTCATATCCGTAGTGGAGACCCGAATGACCGAAGCAACCATACCTGATGCCAGTGAGCGTGATGAGCAAACCGTTGGCAAACCTCAGCTGGAAAAGAAGGTATCCATGAGCTGCCGCAATGTGGATGTCTTCTATGGGGAAAAGCAGGCTATCTTCGATGTGTCCCTGGATATAGGAAAACATGAAGTGCTGGCCATGATCGGTCCTTCAGGGTGTGGTAAATCCACGTTCTTGCGGTGCCTGAATCGTATGAATGACACCATAGACATCTGCCGTGTTCTTGGCAGCCTGCGCCTGGATGATGAGGATATCTACGATCCCAAGATGGATGTGGAACTGTTGCGGGCAAGAGTGGGTATGGTGTTCCAAAAGCCGAATCCTTTTCCAAAGAGCATCTACGAGAATGTGGCCTACGGAGCGCGTATTCATGGTTTGACGCGGGACAAGACAGAACTGGATGAGATTGTGGAAAACTCTCTGGCCCGGGCTGGCCTGTGGGAAGAGGTGAAAGATCGCCTGGATGACGTGGGCACCGGGCTTTCCGGTGGACAACAGCAGCGTTTGTGCATTGCCCGGGCCATTGCCATCAACCCGGAAGTCATCCTCATGGATGAACCCTGTTCGGCCCTGGACCCCATAGCAACCGCCACAGTGGAGGAACTCATCGATGAATTGCGCCAGCGTTATACCATTGTCATTGTCACGCACTCCATGCAGCAGGCAGCCCGGGTGTCTCAGCGCACCGCCTATTTTCATATGGGAAAACTCATAGAAGTGGACAAGACCGACCGGATATTCACCAATCCGGGCCATGAACTGACCGAAGCCTACATCACCGGCCGCTTTGGGTGAGCCCAGACCGTTATGCCCAAAGGCATAACGCAGCTGGGCGAACGCCCGGACAGGAAGCCCGGGCTGGGGTCAGAAAAGAAGCCCAACACTGCGCCAGGGATGGCAGGCAATGAATCCTCTTAGTGGCAAGGAATGCCCAAAGGCATAACGCAGCTGGGCGAACGCCCGGGCAGGAAGCCCGGGCTGGGGTCAGAAAAGAAGCCCAACACTGCGCCAGGGATGGCAGGCAATGAATCAGCTTAGTGGCAGAGGATGCCCAAAGGCATAACGCAGCTGGGCGAAGACCGCCATGGAAGGCGGAAATGCTGGAAATGCAGGAGCATACCGTAGGTCGGGCTTAAGCCCGACAACGGTGGTTACTACGGAGCAATGTCGGAATGAAGTACGACCTACGGATAAAGTTTTCCTTGACCAGGTAGGCGGGCTGCGGACTCAGGAAAGCTGGATAGCAACAGATAGTAAAACTACAGGTAATGACGATGAAACATGATTCTTCCCTCCATCAGGGACATGTCCTCAAACGCTTTGATGAGGATATGCGCAAGTTGCAGAAACGGGTACTGAAAATGGGCCGGCTGGTACAGGAACAGATGGATGGGCTCCGTGATGTGCTGGATCAGAATGATGAGGAGCGCGCAGAACAGATCATAGAAGGTGATCGGCCCATCGATCTCCTGGAAGTCAAGGTGGACAAGTTCATCGTACGCCTATTGGCGCGCCGCTCTCCTGTTGGGGGTGATTTGCGCTTTATCGTTACTGCTTCACGTATCGTCACCGATCTGGAACGCCTGGGTGACGAAACCGCCCAGATGGCCAAGGTCCTGGTCAGTGAATATGATAATCTGGGTATGTGCAATGAGCGGTCTTCCCTGGAAGAGACCCGCGAGATGATACAACTGCTACGGCAGCTTCTTGAGCGGATCATGGACGCTTTCCGGTGTCAGGACAACCGGTTTGCCAGGGATCTCGCCGAGGGCAATGCTGCAGCGTCAGTGGAACTGGAAAAACGCCTGCAAGGCATGATGTCCTGCATTACTCAGGAAGGGGCGGATGTTTCTCATGCAGTGAATCTGGTGCTGATCCTGCGTTCCCTGGATCGGGGATTGCGGTACGTACAGAATATTGGTGAGCATGTGGTGTACCTGGTTACCGGCAAGGATGTACGCCACAGGAAATGAAGCTTCCCGGTCTTATGAGGAACCGTTGAATGCCTGTGATATTGCTTGTCGAAGACGAAGCCCCCATAAGGGACATGGTGCGCTTTGCCTTGTCCCGGTCCGGCATGGAGATGCTGGATGCAGAAGACGTATCCCATGCGGAAAGGATTCTCGACAGCCGCCGTCCCGACCTCATACTGCTGGACTGGATGTTGCCGGAAGAAAACGGCATTGAACTGTTGCGGCGCCTGCGCAAGCATCCTGACAGAAAGGATATCCCGGTGATCATGCTGACGGCCATGGCTGACGAAGATCAGAAGATCAGAGGACTGGAAGTAGGGGCGGATGACTATATCACCAAACCCTTTTCACCCCCGGAACTGGTGGCGCGCATCAAGGCAGTGCTGCGCCGGGCCGTTGGCGCCGATTCCAGTGGCTGCATAAGCATTGGGAGTCTGTCTCTGAATACAGTCACTCATGAAGTACGTTGCCGGGACAATCCGGTTGAACTTGGTCCCACGGAGTATCGTCTGCTGGAATTTCTGTTGTCTCATCCCAACAGAGTCTACAGCCGCACTCAATTGTTGGATTATGTGTGGGCAGATAACAGCGCTCCTGTAGAACGTACAGTGGATGTGAGTATCCGGCGTTTGCGAAAAGCCTTGGAACCGATGGGCTGCGACAGCCTCATCAAAACCGTGCGTGGCGCAGGATATAGCCTGTCCAGGAAAAACCACGGTGCATGACAGTTTTCGCACTGAACTGGGGCGATTGCTGGTCATCAGCCTGGTCATACTGCTTTTCGGGCTTCTCAGTGATGTCTGGTGGCTGCCGATACTGTTAGGGTTGGGGGGTTATATCATCTGGCAATTGACTCAGCTCTATCAAATGGAAGAATGGCTGCATGGTGTCAGCAGAAATGAGAAACATCTGCGTGGCATCTGGCGCTATATGGCTTCCCGCATGCGCAGGATCAGTCATCGCGGCCGCCAGCGCAAGAAACGTCTCAGCCGCCTGTTGCATCGTTTCTACGACACCCTGGAGGCCATGCCTGATGCGGCAGTTGTTCTCAAAGATGACTTGCGGGTGCAGTGGTTCAATGCGGCGGCCATACAGCTGTTGGGGCTGGATGTGGATGCAAGGCGCAAGGAAAAGCGTATCCATGCTCTGGTGGAGCATCCTGCTTTTCAAGACTGGGTGGAAGAAGGGGCCGTCGACAGTCCCCTGGAAATGCCTTCACCTGCAGATCCCTCGCGATTGCTGCACCTGCGCATGGTGAGTTTTGGTGACCGGCAAAGTCTGCTGCTGGCTCATGATGTAACGGAACTCAAGAGGGTGGAAGCCGTCCGCAGGGATTTCATTGCTGATGTCTCCCATGAGCTGCGCACCCCGCTTACAGTGGTGGTCGGTTACATGGAAATGCTCAGCGAGGAAGAGCTGCCGGATGATATTCACCAGGCGCTGCTTTCTTCCCGGCGCCAGGCGCAGCGTATGCAATCTATCGTGGCGGATCTGCTGATGCTGTCACGTCTTGAGATGAACGCAGATCAGCCTGACGATGCGGAAATCGTGAATGTGCCCGATTTGCTTGCCGGCCTGGTGGAAGATGCCCGGCGCCTCAGTGGGGAAGCGGGTCATTCCCTGCAACTGCATCTGGATGAGAGCCTGGGACTCCTGGGCAATGAAAATCAGCTGGGCAGCGCTTTTGGCAACCTGATCTTCAATGCCGTGCGTCATACGCCTGCGGGGACGCCCATCGATATATTCTGGAGCCGTGAAGGCAGCGGCGCCTGCCTGGTCGTTGCCGACCGGGGGCCGGGCATCCAGGCAGAGCATCTTCAACGTCTCACGGAGCGTTTCTACCGGGTGGACAAGAGCCGTTCCCGGGAGCGTGGCGGCACGGGTCTGGGCCTTTCTATCGTACGTCATGTGCTGCGCCGCCATGAGGCAAAAATCGAGATCACCAGTGTTCCCAGTGAAGGCAGCCGATTCATTTGTTTGTTTCCCGGCCATCGGCTCGTTAAACTGTCTTTCTGAATGACACTGACCAGGACAGAACCATGCCCATAGATACCCAGGCCTTTGGCGGATATCCTTTCACGCGGATGCGGCGTATGCGCCGGGATGATTTTTCCCGACGGCTCATGCGGGAAACCATTCTTACCCCTGCCGATCTGATTTATCCGGTATTCGTCCTGGAAGGCGAGAACAACCGGGAACCCGTGGCCTCCATGCCCGGCGTGGAGCGCATGAGTATCGACCTTCTGGTGAAAGAAGCCCGGGAGATTGCTGCCCTGGGCGTGCCCGCCATGGCCCTGTTCCCGGTGACGCCGGCATCTGCCAAGAGTGAAAAAGCCGAGGAGGCCTACAACCCGGATGGATTGGCGCAAAGAGCGGTACGGGCGGTCAAGGAAGCAGCACCCGATCTGGGGGTGATCACCGATGTGGCGCTTGACCCGTTCACCACACACGGCCAGGACGGGCTTATCGACGACAGCGGCTATGTACTCAATGATGAGACTGTGGAAGTGCTAGTGCGCCAGGCCCTGTCTCATGCCCAGGCAGGTGCTGACGTGGTCGCGCCTTCGGACATGATGGACGGACGTATCGGAGATATTCGGGATGTGCTGGAATCCGAGGGTTTTATCCATACCCGAATTCTGGCCTATTCCGCCAAATACGCTTCCAGCTACTATGGCCCCTTCCGGGATGCAGTGGGTTCTGCGGCCAACCTGGGCAAGGGCAACAAGTACACCTATCAGCAGGACCCGGCCAACAGTGATGAAGCCCTGCGTGAAGTGGCTTTGGATCTCCAGGAAGGGGCGGATATGGTGATGGTCAAGCCGGGCATGCCTTACCTGGATATCGTGCGCCGGGTAAAGGATCAGTTTGGCGTACCCACCTTTGTCTATCAGGTGAGTGGGGAATACGCCATGCATATGGCCGCCATTCAGAATGGCTGGCTGGACGAACGCGGCGTGATCACCGAATCGTTGATCTGCATCAAAAGATCAGGCGCGGATGCGGTGCTTACCTATTTCGCCAAACGTGTCGCCCAATGGTTGAATAATGCCTGAAAAACCCTGCCCCCAAAATGGCGTGTACCAACATAAGTAATTGATAATAAACTTTTAATAAGAATTTCCTGGTGCTGCTGTGCCGCCCATGGCCAGGGCGGTATTCAATGAGTACATAAGAATATTCTGGCCAGCGGATAGACGCCCCTTATTTCACCCCTCAATGGTTTTGATTTCCCTTGAGGGGTACCAATTCATTAGCATCTCTGTCAACCTCCCGCAATGCGTTCTCGCAGTCTTGGCGTGTTGCGGGTCTTTTGTCAACCAACTTAAATATTAATAGAGGAATGCTATGACGACCGGCCTGATATTTGCGCTGATCTGCGCACTGATAGCCATTGGTTACGGCGTAGTGTCCATGAAATGGATACTGGCCAAGCCCACTGGTAACGAACGAATGAACGAGATTGCAGCTGCTGTGCAGGCGGGGGCTTCCGCCTACCTCAACCGCCAGTACACCACCATTGGTGCTGTGGGCGTGGTGCTGTTCATTCTTATCGGCATCTTTTTGAGCTGGGCCACGGCGGCCGGCTTTGCCATCGGTGCCATATTTTCCGGTTTGGCAGGTTATATCGGCATGAATATCTCCGTGCGCGCCAACGTACGTACCGCTGAAGCCGCCAATGATGGCTTGAATGCCGCCATGCAGATCGCCTTCCGCGGCGGCGCCATCACCGGCATGCTGGTAGTGGGCCTGGGACTGCTGGGGGTGGCAGGTTTCTACGGCATCCTCCTTATGATGGGTGTGAGCGATCCGGTTCATCCTTTGGTGGGGCTTGCCTTTGGTGGCTCTCTGATTTCCATCTTCGCCCGTCTGGGTGGCGGCATCTTCACCAAAGGTGCTGATGTGGGCGCAGATATCGTGGGCAAGGTCGAAGCCGGTATTCCTGAGGATGACCCTCGCAACCCGGCCGTTATCGCCGACAACGTGGGCGACAACGTGGGCGACTGCGCCGGTATGGCGGCAGACCTGTTCGAGACTTACGCCGTTACCGTGGTGGCGACCATGCTCCTGGGTGGACTCATGGTCACTGGTGCGGGTTACAACGCAGTTCTTTATCCGCTGATTCTTGGCGGCATTTCCATCATTGCTTCCGTTGTCGGAACCTTCTTTGTCAAGGCGCGCGACGGCGGTAAGATCATGAATGCCCTGTACCGTGGTCTGGGCGTGGCTGGCGCCATCTCTGCCATCGCGTTCTATCCTGTTACCACCATGATGTTTCCGGATGGCGCCACTGTAGGCGGCCTGCAGGTTTCTGCAATGAACTTGTATCTGGCAGCACTTATCGGCCTGGTGCTTACCGCTTTGATGGTCATCATTACCGAATATTATACGGCGACGGAATTTTCCCCGGTTCGCCATATTGCCGAAGCATCCACCACCGGTGATGGCACAAACGTCATTGCAGGTTTGGGTGTGTCGATGAAGTCAACGGCTGCGCCGGTACTTTCCATTTGTGCTGCTATCTGGGGTGCTTATGAATTGGGTGGGTTGTACGGTATTGCCATCGCGGCGACCTCCATGCTGTCCATGACCGGGATCATCGTGGCCCTGGATGCCTATGGACCTATCACCGACAATGCCGGTGGTATCGCTGAAATGGCCGAACTGGACGAGAAGATCCGCAACATCACCGATCCCCTGGATGCCGTAGGCAATACCACCAAGGCGGTTACCAAAGGTTATGCCATAGGCTCTGCGGGCCTGGCTGCTCTGGTGCTGTTTGCCGATTACACGCATACCCTGGAATCAGCGGGAATGAAAGGGCTGACCTTCGACCTGTCCGACCACATGGTTATCATCGGCCTGTTCATCGGCGGCTTGGTGCCTTACCTGTTCGGCTCCATGGCCATGGAAGCCGTCGGTCGTGCTGCTGGCGGTATCGTCAACGAGGTGCGCCGCCAGTTCAAGGAAATGCCCGGCATCATGGACCATTCCCAGAAGCCGGACTATTCACGTGCTGTTGACATGCTGACCAAGGCGGCCATCAAGGAGATGATTATCCCTTCTCTGCTGCCTATTCTGGTTCCCGTACTGGTAGGTCTGTTGTTGGGTCCCAAGGCCTTGGGTGGCGTGCTGCTGGGAACCATCGTTACCGGTCTGTTCGTAGCCATTTCCATGACCACTGGTGGTGGCGCATGGGATAATGCGAAGAAGTACATCGAGGACGGCAACTTTGGCGGCAAGGGTTCTGATGCCCACAAGGCGGCCGTTACCGGCGATACAGTCGGCGACCCGTACAAGGACACCGCCGGTCCCGCCATCAACCCCCTGATCAAGATCATCAACATCGTGGCTTTGATGTTGGTGCCTCTGATGGTTGGTTGATTCGAACCGGTCTTTGTAACTGAAGAGCCCCGCTACGGCGGGGCTTTTTTATGGGTCAATGGCAATCCCTCTATTTTGACTTCTCACTTTCAGGGTTTCCCGCCGCTTTCCAGGCATTCAGCCCATGCTTGTAGATATAGCTGGCGCCCTGGTAATAGGAAATGTTTCTCTTGCTGAATTGATCAGGAGTGTCCAGTACAGTCACTTTCGGGTTATCGGATTCAGGATGCTCCTGCAGGATGATTTCTTTCTTGGGTGCCAGTATGGACAGGCGTCCAGGCTCGTAGAGCCCGAGTTTCTGATAGTTGCCAATGAGGGCTCTTTCTTTTGCTTTGGGCGTGGTGAGAATGTTTCTACCGAAGAATGCGGATTCATAATCCATGTTCAACAGCCCCAGGATGGTGGGAGCCAGGTCTATCTGGCTGGAAAGCTTGTCGATCTTTACCGGCCTGATATGTTCGGGAGCGTAGATGAACAGGGGGATATGGTATTTCTTCACCGGCAAATCCACCTTGCCTGCGCTGCTGGCGCAGTGGTCGGCAACAATGACGAACAGGGTATCCTTGAACCAGGGTTTCTTCCTGGCCCGGGTCAGAAAATTACCAATGGCCCAGTCCGTGTATTTGACGGCGCCACCGCGACCGCTACCGGAGGGGATATCCACACGATTGTCCGGATAGGTGTAGGGCCGGTGGTTTGAGGTGGTCATGATCTGTTGCAGGAAAGGTTTGCCTGCCGCCCAAGAGGCGTCGGCGGATTTTATTGCCTGGCGGTAGAGATCCTCGTCAGACATACCCCAGGCATTGGTGAAGGTCATTTCCTCGTCCAAAATGCTGGACTGGTCGATGACCTGGTAGCCATTGCCGGAGAAAAAGGCGCTCATGTTGTCGAAATACCCTCTGCCGCCATAGAGGAAGCGTACGTCGTAACCTTTTTCCTTGAGTACATTGCCCAGGGACCACATGTTCGATTCATGCCCCAGGCGCTTGACAATGGATCGTCCCGGGGTAGGAGGAATGGACAGGGTGATGGCCTCCAGACCCCGGGTGGTGCGGGTGCCCGTGGCGTAGAAATTGGTAAAGAACATGGACTCCCGTGACAGCTTGTCCAGGTTGGGCGTGTAGTGCTTTCTGTGGCCGAAAACCCCCAGGTAGCGGGCGCTGAGGCTTTCTACCGTAATCAGTATGATATTCAGTCGTTGTTCCTGGCCGGGGTTGTCGATATGGCGCCGGATCTGAAACAGCCCCTGTCGGCTGAAATGGCTGTTTCCTTCCTTCACTTCCTGTTTCAGCAGTTTTGAGGCCTGCTCATTGTCAATGGTGGCGTAGAACTGCTGGTAGTCCAGTTCATTGTTCCGGAAAGCGGCAAAAAACTGGTAAGGGCCATTACCCGCCAGCTCGTTATGGTAGCTGTTGCCAGAGAACTGACGCAGATCCTGATCAAGGAACAGGAATCCGCTGGCTGCAATCAAAGCCCAGATAGAAAACATAACAGCCCGGCGTGGCAGAGGCTCACGAGCCTGCAGGGCTTTTCTGACAAATGGGCGCAGGAAGGCATACACCAGAATGCTTATCAGCAGGATGCCACCCAAGAGCAAGGGCAGGGGATAGGACTCGCTGATATTGTCCGTGACCTCCCGGCGGTACACCAGATAGTCCACGGCAATGAAGTTGAAACGCACGGAAAACTCTTCCCAGAACAGCGCCTCGGCGACAGCAATGAATCCCAGGCCATAAATACTGAGGAACACCATGACATGCACGAAGAGGGCGTTCCAGCGGCTGCGCCACCATTTTTCGGGTGCGAACAGCAGATAGAAAGCGGGCAGCAGGCTCAGGTAAGCATAGAAAACCATGTCGTAGGTCCAGCCCCGCAGCATGATCTGCAGATAGTCATCCAGACCGGCGCCGGTATCTTTACTGGACCAGGCGGCAAGAAAAACGCGTGTCAGGCTGAAGTACAGAAGCGCCGTCAGAAACAGGTAAACCACCAGGCGAAAGCGGCTGGCGGGGGGGGATGATGCAGCTGGTTTCATATTAGTATCAAGCGTGCAGGCGTGGCAAAGCGGCCATTCTACACGCTGATTCTTAAGCGCGCTTTGGACAGTGATATGTTTGGTTGCCGGGTGAATACCAGCAGAGCCGTTGTGCTGCTATGGAGGGCCGGACTGAAGCTTCGACAGGCGCATCCCTGCGCCCCGCTGCAATCAAAGCATCATGCCTCGGATGGTGTAGAACAGCATGGCGGCCATTAGGCCCGATGCAGGAACTGTGATGACCCAGGCAGCCGCGATCTTCATCAGGGCAGAGCGCTTGACCAGCTCCTTGTGATAGATTTTCTTCAAGCCCTTACGTTCCTTCTTGGTCAGTTCGGCTTCAGTCTTGTGCTTCTTCAATTCTGCCAGCATGAGTCCCTTTTCATATACAGAGGCCCGGCGGAAATCGTTGAGGAAAGCTTCGATGACCTCGTGATCTTTCCCGGCATGATGTTCCTTGATTTCTTCGATCATGCGTGCATAGGAGGCTTTGATGAATTCCCGGAGAAAGCCCACTCCGAATACAGCGCCAACGGCAATATGCGTGGAGCTGACGGGCAGACCCAGCTGGGTTGCAAGGATGACCGTAATGGAGGCTGCCATGGCGATGGAGAAAGCGCGCATCTGGTCGAGTTCGGTGATCTCTGAGCCTACCGTGCGTATCAACTTGGGGCCATACAGTGCCAGTCCGATGGCGATGCCGATAGCGCCGACCGTCATGACCCACAGGGGAATAGAGGCTTTTGTGGCAATCCCTCCATGGACGATGGCATCATTGATAGCGGCCAGGGGGCCGACAGCATTGGCCACATCATTGGCGCCATGAGCAAAACTCAGCAGGGCCGCGGCAAAGATCAGAGGCAGGGTGAACAGTTTGTTGACACTGCTTTTTTCGTTGGCCAGCCGATTGGCCTTACGGGCAATCATGGGTTTTACAATGATAAAGACGGCAATAGCTATGATCAGGCCTATGCCCAGGGCGGTCAGGAAGTCAGTTTTCCAGATTTTTTTCAGGCCCTTGATCACCAGGTAGGTGCTGAAGGCCCAGGCCATAACGCCGATAAGAATGGGTACCATGCGTTTGGACGCCGCAATCATGTCGCTGCGGTAGGTAATGGTGCGTTTGATGAGATAGAGGAAAGCTGCTGCAATAATCCCGCCCAAGACCGGTGAAATCACCCAGCTGGCGGCAATGGTGCCCATCTTGGCCCAGTTGGCAATGCCGATGCCGCCGGCAGCGATCCCCGCACCCAATACGCCACCCACGATGGAGTGGGTGGTGGAAACAGGAGCACCCAGGGCGGTGGCGATATTCAGCCAGATGGCGCCAGCCAGCAGAGCCGCCATCATGATCCAGATAAATGTGTCGGTATCATTGATCAATGCCGGGTCGATGATGCCCTTCTTGATGGTGCTCACCACGTCACCACCGGCAATGAGGGCGCCGGCGGCTTCGAAGATGGCGGCAATCAGAATGGCGCCGGTCATGGTGACGGCCCGGGACCCTACTGCCGGTCCCACATTGTTGGCCACATCGTTGGCGCCTATGTTCAAGGCCATGTAACCGCCAATCATGGCAGCCGCGATCAGCATCAGCCCGTTGTGGATCTCGGTGAACTCAAAACCTGTGTACATCATGATCAGAATGATGAACATCAGGCCTATGCCCAGGCGGAACAGTTCCGGTCGCCCGGACTGGGCTGCCGACTCGATCTGGTTGATGTTTTTTAGCTCCATGATGATATCCCCTAAATTCCGGTATGACGGCTATGTGGCCAGATGCCCGGGGTTCGAGCAGGCAGCCGTGGTATGCCGGATGCTACTGATAAAATCCCGCATCCCCCCGGATGCGGAAAGCCTGCTTCAGGTGAGAAATTCTACCCTAGATGCCCAGGCCGGGCCGAAGTAGTTTGCTCCTGTATGGATATTGAATTGTCATAGGGCATGCAACAAAATAATTTATGAATATGCAGGCCGTTTCACAATGCTTTTATGCAGCCCCATATTTGCGTATAGTCGCAGGTTTCCGGCAATGGGCAGGAAGACATGACTGACAGATACGCCGTTATCGGCAATCCTATCGAACACAGCAAATCTCCCTATATTCACCGCCGTTTTGCAGACCTGACGCATCAGGATCTGGAGTATGACAAGATCCTCGGGGATCTGGAGTATTTTGCAGACGATGTGCGTGATTTTTTTGCCGCCGGCGGCCGGGGTATGAATGTCACCGTGCCCTTCAAGGAACAGGCTTGGCGCCTGGCGGATGTGTTGGGAGCCGAGGCGCATACTGCTGGCGCCGTCAATACCCTGACTGTTCTGGATGATGACCGTATTCGTGGTGACAATACGGATGGCCTGGGTCTGGTGAGGGATCTGCAGCAGAATCAGGGGCTGGATATTGGTGGCAAGCGGGTGCTGTTGCTTGGGGCTGGTGGCGCATCCAAAGGCGTGGCCAGGCCCCTGTTGGAGCAGAATCCCAGTGTACTGGTGATTGCCAACAGGACTGCCGGGCGTGCCCGGCAACTGGCGGATCAACTGCTGAGTTTTGGCCCGGTGACCGGTTGTGGACTTGATGATCTGCATGACGAGCAGTTCGACTTGGTTGTCAACGGTACGGCTGCGGGGCTGTCGGGTGAAGTTCCGCACATTCCGGGAACCTGTTTCGCCAGGGGTGCCTGGGCTTACGATATGATGTATGCTGCGGAACCGACGGCTTTTGTGAAGTGGGCACAGGTACATGGTGCGGCTCATGCCGTGGACGGCTTGGGAATGCTGGTTGAGCAGGCTGCCGAATCTTTTTTTCTGTGGCGGGGGGTTCGCCCGGACACGGATATTGTTATTAAGGAACTGAGGAGTTGAATACAGCATGAAATTGAACAAAGGAAAACTGAATCGCAGCTTGTTGGCCGGTTTGTTGGTCGTGGGTCTGGCGGCATGCAGCGATAGTGATAACAAGCAGGAGCAGAAAGCAGCAGTGGAGGCCGTGCAGAAGTTTTCTTTGCTGGAGCTGGTTCCGTCCGACGCCCCCTATGTCATGGTGGGCAGCCGGCGCATGCCTGAAGGCCTCAGTGAAAAAATGATCAAAGCTGCTGCTGCGGATATCGACAACGGCAATGTGCGCAAAATGCTTGCAGCCAGCCTTGAGGAGGATGGCGCCGATGAAGAAGTACAAAAACTGCTGGATGCCGTACTTTCAGAATTCGAAGGCAAGATGAACGCTGAGGGATTCAAGTCCATGGGGATCCCCATCAATGGCCGCAGTCTGGTCTACGGCCTGGGTGTGCTTCCTGTGGTATGGGAAGAGATCGAAGATCCGGCGAAGGTGGAAGCCATGCTTTCCCGCATCGAGGAAAAGAGCGGCAGCAAGGCGGAAAAGCTCACCAGTGGCGACGTGAGTTATCGCCGCTTTGCCATGAAAGACCTGGTCGTGGTGCTGGGCATGAACAAAGAATGGCTGATTTTTGCCATGTTGCCGGCCAAGTCTGAAAAAGAGTTTCTGCCCCTGGCTTTTGGTCAGACCCATCCGGAGAAGTCCTTGCAGGACACGGGCAGCTTCCGCAAATTTGTCGAGAAGCGCCATTTCCTGGGATACGGGGATGGCTATATCGATCTGGTGCGTCTTGCTGAAATGTCCCTGGGGGAGTCTGAAGGCATCAATGCCCAGGTTCTGCAGGCAATTGGTACCAGCCCCAAGGATATTTCCCCGGCTTGCCGTACTTTCGTCAAGACTACGGTGCAGTCCGTTCCTCTTATCAGTTTTGGCTTCACCGAGGCTACCAACAACAAATACACCATCAAGGGCACAGTTGAAACTTCTCCCGCCGTTGCAGCCTGGCTGAAGAAAATGGCTGCGCCGGTGCCCGGCGTCGGTATGGATAGTAATTCCATGTTCAGCTTTGGTGTAGGCCTGGACCTGCCTCAGGTGCGTGATGGGCTGAAGGCGATGATGCGCAGCTTTATTGAGAACGGTAAAGACTGCGAGGTGGTGGACAAGGATGCGCTGACCCAGACCATGCAGGGTATGGACATGATGCTCAATCCAATGTTTGCCGGCATCAAGGGTATCGATATTGCGGTCAATAATTTTGAGATCGATCCCCAGAGCATGACGCCGAAGACTGTGGATGCGCAGTTGCTGGTGGCTTCTGTCGATCCCAAAGGCATGTTTGGCATGCTGGGCATGCTGAATCCCCAGTTTGCGCAGATTGATGTGCCTGCGGACGGCAAACCGGTAAAGCTTCCCGTGGAGACCATGGCCCCCATGGCACCGCCCACCTATGCCGCTATTAAGGGGGAAGTGCTGGCCTTGAAACTGGGTGACAAAGCCCCTGACGGTATCGATAAGCTGCTAGACGCGCCGGTGGCGGAAATCCCTCCACTCTTGGCTATCAGTTACAATCCCGGCAAGGTATTCAACGCCGTAGCTCCTGGCCTGAAGAATATGATGCAATCCATGCAGGGTGATGATGCCGAAGAGCTCAAGTCAGCATACCAATCCCTGGAGACAGCAGCAGCTGTCTACAAGTACGGCGAATTCCGTATCATGGGTACTGATGCCGGAATGACTTTCGAAAGCACGGCTGAATTGAAGTGATTTGACTCACTTCATGTCTGAATAAGCGCGCCAACTCATCGGCGCGCTTTTTTTATGTCCATGGATGGACGGTATGCCGCGGGCGCAGGGATGCGCAAGAGCGGCGCATGTCCATGGATGGACGGGCCGGGAATTGCTTCCTGCATTCCCGGCACTTCCACCATCCCTGGTGGTCGTATGCCGCGGGCGCAGGGCACTGGCACTGTTCCCTACAGTTCCAGCATTTCCTCCATCCCTGGAGGTCATGCGCAAGAGCGGCGCATGTCCATGGATGGACGGGCCGAAAAATGCTCCTCGGCTCAGGCTCCTGCTTCGCTCTACCTCCTCCCTCCATGGAGTCGTGCATTTCCGGCACTTCCACCATCCCTGGCGGTCGGCAGATAACCGCTCCCTGCGTGATCTGCACTCCCGCCATCCCTGGCGGTCGGCAGATAACCGCTCCCTGCGTGATCTGCACTCCCGCCATCCCTGGCGGTCGTATGCTGCGGGCGCAGAGCCGATTTGTAGGTCGGGCTTCAGCCCGATCCCCACGGCAATACGTTAGGCCGATGTCTGGTCTGCGGTTGTTCAGCATCTGGAATTGCCGGGTAATTTTCTGCGCTAATGCCGGGAAGGATGGGGTATATTCGGATCTATTCATTCACCGTATGTACTGCAGACAAGACATGTCCAACCCGTTACTTGAATTCGACTCCCTGCCACGTTTTTCGCAGATCCGTCCTTCCCATGTGGAACCTGCGGTCGATTTTCTCCTCAAGAAGAATCGAAAGCAGGTGAAGACCCTGCTCAGTACCCTGGAACACCCGGACTGGTACAACTTCGTCGAACCTCTTGAAGAAATGGAAGACCGTCTGTCACGGGCATGGGCGCCGGTTTCTCATCTCAATGCCGTGCTCAATTCCCCGGAACTGCGGGATGCCCACAACGCCTGCCTGCCCAAACTTTCCGACTACGCCACGGAAATGGGTCAGAACCAGGCGCTGTTCGAGGCCTACCAGGCAGTAGAGAAGCAGGCGCTGGATCTGGACCAGGCGCAACGCAAACTGCTGCAGAACACCTTGAGGGATTTCCGTCTCTCCGGCGTGGACCTGCCTGCCGGCAAGAAGCAGCGGTTTGGAGAGATTGCCAGCCGCCTGTCGGAGATCAGCGCAGGTTTCGAGGAAAACCTTCTTGATGCCACCAATGCCTGGAGCAAACTGATCAGCGATGAGAGCCAGCTGGCGGGCCTGCCGGATACGGCTTTGGATCTTGCCCGGCAGACAGCCCGGAACCGGGACCAGGACGGCTGGCTGCTGACCCTGGAGTACCCTTCCTACATGCCTGTTGTCACCTATGCCGATAACCGCGAGCTGCGCCGGGAAGTTTATGAAGCCTATGCCACCCGGGCCTCGGATCAGGGACCCCATGCAGGCCGTTTCGACAACAGCGCCATTATGGACGAGATGCTGGCCCTGCGTCATGAAATGGCCGGTCTGCTGGGTTACGCCAACTATGCTGAGCTGTCCCTGGCTACCAAGATGGCGCGTTCTACCGATGAAGTCATGGGTTTCCTGCATGATCTGGCGAAGCGCGCCAGAAAGCAGGGCGAGGAAGAGCTGGCTGAGCTGCGCGCCTACGCGAAGGAACATCATGGCGTGGAAGACCTGGAGGCCTGGGACATGGCCTATTACAGTGAGAAATTGCGTCAGCAGCGCTACAGCATCAGTCCCGAAGAACTGAAACCCTGGTTTCCCCAGACCCGCGTCATTCCCGGAATGTTCGAAGTCATTGGCCGGGTGTTTGGTGTGACCATACAGGAAAGCAGCCGGAAGGTGGATACCTGGCATCCGGATGTACGCTTCTACGAAATCCATGATACAGAAGGCGGTTTGCTGGGAGAATTTTATTTCGATCTGTATGCCCGTCCCAACAAGCGTGGTGGCGCCTGGATGGCAGATGCCATATCACGCATGAAGACCCGCAGCCGGGAGCAGATCCCGGTAGCCTTCATGACCTGCAATTTCACCCCGCCCGTGGGGGGCAAGCCGGCGCTGCTCACCCATGATGAAGTGCAGACCCTGTTCCATGAGTTTGGTCATGGCCTGCACCACATGCTCACCCAGGTGGATTATCCTTCCATATCCGGTATATCCGGCGTGGCTTGGGATGCGGTGGAACTGCCTTCCCAGTTCATGGAGAACTGGTGCTGGGACAAGCAGGCCCTTTCTCTGATTTCGGGCCATCACGAAACGGGAGAACCTCTGCCGGATGAACTCTATGAACGCATGCTGGCAGCGCGAAATTTTCAGTCAGCCATGCAGCTGCTGCGGCAGCTGGAATTTGCCCTGTTCGATTTCCGTATCCATAGGGATTATCAGCCGGAAAGGGGAGGGCGCATCTATGAGATCCTGCAGGAAGTGCGCGCAGAGGTTTCCGTGGTTACTCCGCCTGAGTGGAATCGTTTTGCCCACGGTTTCTCACATATTTTTGGCGGCGGCTACGCGGCAGGATACTATAGCTACAAGTGGGCAGAAGTGCTCTCGGCGGATGCTTTCTCTTTGTTTGAGGAAGAGGGCGTTTTCAATGAAGAAATCGGCAAGGCTTTCCGACGCCATATCCTGGAAAAAGGGGGCAGTGCAGATGCCATGGAGCTTTTTGTGGCTTTTCGTGGGCGTGAACCTAGCATTCAGGCGCTGTTGCGTCACTCGGGAATAGAACAATGAATCAGATGATGAATGAAGAACAACTGGATCAGCTGGAGAATTTTCTCCTGGCGCACATGGAAGAGGGCTGTATGCCTCTGGATGTAGCCCATGGGTTTCTCAGCGCCATCCTTTCTGGTCCCCACATGATTATGCCCGGCCAGTGGTTGCCCAGGGTGCTGGGCGAAGCGGATTTCGCCTCGGACGATGAAGCCCAGAATATCATGGCGTTGATCATGTCCTTGTACAATACGACCCTTGCGGAACTGGAAAATCAGGAATACGCCCCCATGATACTCAGCATGGAAGAAGGTCATGAAGACAATCCTTTGCCATTGCCTTATGGTTGGTGTGAGGGCTATATCATGGGCTGGAATATGCAGGGGGAATCTTCCCTGGAGGATATGGCCGGTGATGAGGCAGTAGCTTTGCATCTGGGTCCGGTGGCGGCTTTCCTCATGTATGAGGAGGATCAGTTACTCAACCCCCCGGATGAAGCGGAGCACCGGGAGACCGTGGATCAGTTGGCCAATAGTGCCATGGCTATCTATGAATGGTGGAAGCCCAGAAGGGATGTTCCTGTGGGCAACGCCTGAAATCAGCCCGGTTTCATCCGCCGGGTGACAATGGCCATCAAGAGCCGTTTTGCAGAAAGAATGAGGAGGAGAAACTATGTTGCAAGCGCAAGATCAGGCGCCGGATTTTGAGTTGCCTACTGCAGACATGAGTATGGTGCGGCTTTCGGACTATGCCGGGAAAAAGAACCTGGTGCTGTATTTCTATCCCAAGGATGATACGCCAGGTTGCACGATCGAAGCCATGGACTTCAGCGAACTTGCAGACGAGTTTGCCGCCTTAGATACGTTCATCCTGGGCATCAGCCGTGATACCTGTATCAGCCATGCGGCATTTCGGGACAAGTATGGCCTTACCATCGAACTGGTGGCCGATGTGGATGGAGAGGCCTGCAAAGCTTATGACGTGATGCAGAAAAAGGTCGTCAATGGCCAGGAACGTATGGGCATACAGCGCTCCACTTTCATCGTGGACAAGTCGGGCAAGGTGCAACATGCCTTATACGGGGTCAGCCCCAAGGGGCATGCGCTGGAAGTGCTGGAGCTTGTGCGCCAGCTATATTGACCCAGCGACATATTTGGTCGCCGGGTTATTAACCCGGCAACCAAATATATCGTCCTCAGCCGCCCTGTCTGCGCGGGTGGCAAGGCATCAACGCGCCGCTGTAGCCCACCCTACAGCAAGTGTTGATAACGCAGTCCACCCGCGCAGACAGGGCGGCCTTCCTTTTTATTTTCAATCTGTTAGGTGCTTCAAACAGGGCGCCTCTCTGCGTGGCCTACATGGATGTAGGTCAGGGGCGTGAGCAGGAGCGGAAGCTTTGCGGCTTTTGACAAGGGCTTGCCACAAGGTGAGTCGCATAGCGAGAGAAGGCCCCCTGGGGGGGTGCCTGCAAGCCGCGCCTTGATATGCGCCCTGTTTGAAGCACTGAGGGCGACATATTTGGTCGCCGGGTTAATAACAATAGCTCCGATACCCGCAGCGGATTTCAGGCCATGAACCCCAGGGTTCTTTCTGGAAATGCTGACAGGTTTGGAAATACGCTGCCCAGTTCGGCATCGGACAGGCCAAACCATTTTGCCGCAGTGGCCAGATAGGTTTCCACGGCAGTAGTGGGAATCATTCTGTCCGACCAGGCATCCGGTGAGTCATTGCGCATTTGAGGCATGCGTCCGTAGATGTCACCGCCATTGACGGCGCCCCCCATGACAAAGGCATGAGAACCCCAGCCATGATCAGTGCCGGCGCTGTTGGAGGTCAGGGAACGGCCGAAATCCGACAGGGTCAAGGTGGTCACCTGATTCTCGATACCCATGTCCGCCAGGGCGTGCTGGAAAGCGCCCAGGGAATCACTGAGATATCCAACCTGGTGAGCGTTGTCGCTATCGTGAGTATCCCAGCCATGCTGGTTGACAAAGAAGATTTGCCGGTTGGTCTGGAACCTGTTCTGGAATTCCTGCCTTACTGAAAGAATCTGGGCCACCAGCTCCAGCTGCCTGCCCAGAGGCTTGCCGGTTTCATGCACGCCATCGTTAAAGCCATCAAAGTTGAGGACATTGTCGAACAGCCCCTCCAGTCGGTTAGGGCGCAGCAGTTCATCCATCCTCTTGCGGGCAAAAGCGGCCATCAACAGGTTGCGGCTTTCCAGTTGTTGCTTGTAAAGGGTTTGGTAGACCTGCCCCAGTTCGCTGCCCCCGGATTCCGGGCCAAAGCCGTAGGCGGTCATGGTATCGGGGGATACATAAGCATCATCAAAATGAATGGCTTCAAAAGCGCCACCGGTCTGCAGCAGGTTGTTACTGTCTGAGACATTGACGTTGAACCAGGGATTGCCTTCGGTGTAAAAGTGGTTGCCGATTCTGGCTCCCCAGCCCTGGTGTTCTGCGCCTGTGGCGCTGCCCAGCATCCACTGGCTGCGCTGGGTGTTGTGGGCGAAGAGTTCGAAGGGAACAGGAGCGCCGTTTTCAACATCAGAGCGGGTAACCGGTTGCAGCAGGGTTCCGGTATTGGCAATGATGGCCAGTTTCCCCTCCTCGAACAGGCTGTGCATGGCCCCCATGTTGTCCCGCATGCCGTAGCTGTCAGGATTGAGGCCGTTGCCGTTGAGGTGGCTGAAAGGCAGCAGGCTGTTCCGGGGCAGGGCGATGTTCTCCCGTGTGGCCCGGTAATCCGCGTAGCGATCTGCTTCAGTGGGTGCGATCATGTTGAATACATCCGCCCCTCCTTCCAGCAGCACGACCACCAGGGCCTTGTAGGGTGTGCCGGGCGCACTGTCCTTTGTCTGCAGCTGCCGGGCCAGTCCGGTCAGGGGGCTGAGAGTCGCTGCTGCCAGGGAAATGCCGAGAAATTGCCTTCTGCTGTAGTTTGTGTTGCTCATGGTAGTACGCCTTATCGTTGCAGTGCGTAGTCAGGAGAGGTCATTATCAGGCCAATGACATACCTGGCGAGCTGTTCGTTGCTGATGCCCTTGTCTGTTTTGCTTTCCTGCTGCACCAGGTAGGCCTTGATTGCCTGTCGGGATCTTGCAGAGAGCTGTCCGGCGGTGAGCAACAGGTCCAGCTCATCCAGTAATCTGTCGTATTCCCTGCGGGCTATCCAGGCGGTTTCCCGCTGTAACTGCAGCTCGGCGGCCAGCTCATAGGTCTGGTAGACAAAACTGTTCTTGGTGATTATCCCCATGAGCAGATCATCGATACCCTGCTTGCCATACACCTCCAGTTCAGGAGCGACCAGGCCCTGCTGTTTCAGGCTGTACGGGGCGTCGAAAGGTGTGAAGTAATTGAATACTGTGAGGGCTTCCAGGGGAGCTTCCTGGCGGGTGAAGCCAGTGCCATGAAAGTTGTAGGAAGCATAGGTATAGGCTGGCCCATCTTCATAGATGTTGAGTACTGTAACGGCGTCCTGGGCATGGAATGCGCGGAAAAGATGAGTGATGAACAACAGGGGCTCCCTGAATTTGCCAAAGCGCCGTGGATACAGTTCCGCGCCGTGCAGGGCTTCTTCATCCAGCAATATAGCGCTGATGACAGCCTGCATGTCGCCTCGTACGCCTTTCCCGTTGTTGTTGAACACCTGGCTCACGCGGGCCACATATCCGGGGGAGGGATTGCTGGTCACCAGTCGTTGAATCAACTGCTTGCAAATGAAGGGGCCGGTATTGGGGTGTTCGAAGAGAATATGCAGTGCCGCAGTGATATCCGTGCCTGTGTCACCGCCGGGAATGTCTTGCCCCAGGATATGCTTGGGGCCACGGTCATGGTATTCCTCCATGGCGATCATGGGCTGGGTGCGCGCGAAATGCGTGGTGTCCCCATCGCCGGGAAAGAAAAAGCCATTCTGGTCCGTAAGTCCCGTGAAAACCCTGGCCATCTCCCTGACATCTTCCTGGCTGTATGTGGCCACGGGGTTTCCCTGGGCATCCAGAGCGAGGCTGCCATCAGGGTTCAACTCATACAGCCCGATAGTGAACAGCTGCATGACTTCCCGGGCATAGTTTTCATCCGGGTGGCTGCCGGGCGTTGTGCCGGCCTTGGCATTTCCCAGGTAGCTGAGATATTTGCCCATGGTCGGGTGATAAGTGACGTCGTGCAGCAGTTGCTCGAAGTTGCCAAAGGCGTCCCTCACCAACAGGTCGTAGTAGGAGATTCTTGCATCAGGCTGAGTGAGCAATACGCCATTGTTGACCGAAGTCACCAGTATCTCGCTCCAGGCCAGGGCGACGCGCTGGCGTAACTGATCTTTTGCCTGGGTTGCCAGATGCCACCATATGTCCCTTTGGGCATAGGACAGGGTGTCCGAATAACGTTTCCAGTCTTCGGGATGGTCTACTATGTCGCCAGTGCCGTTGATACCCCGTATGTTGTCTTCTGCCCACTGCATGTGCAGACTCGGGGGCAGTGAAAACTGTTCCTGCAGCCAGGATTCATAGCTGCCCTTCCTGAACAGTTCGTTGATGGATTCGCGACTGGGGCCAAAGGTGGCCCTGTTCAGAAATGCCGAGGCATCTGCGTAGTCGGATACTTTGTGGCTGTCTCTGGAATAGCTGAAGTGGTCCTGAGATGCGCCACCGCCTCCTGGCTTCAAGGCTGTTGCGGTGTGCTGGGCTGCGGTGCTCGAGGGAATTTCAATGCTGTTGGCCGTGGTAATGCCAAGCAGGACAATGGCTATCAGACCAATGAAGCGCTTATTCCCCGGCTTGTTTGTAGTGTTGAAGAGGCTGTGGTGAACAGGCTTTTTCAGTTTATTCCTGAAAGGAAAATGCATCTGTTGGTTGCTCCATGGCCATACTGCTTACAACTCCGTGCCACTTTCGGCGGTGCGGCTGATCGTTGGAATCTCTGATCAGTTCAGAAGGGGCTGCTGATCGGCTCACCACTTCATCCTGGATGGATCAGAGCATTTCCGCACTGAAGTGATTTGTATCTCACTCTAGCGGTTGTTGTTGCCATGGAAAATTGACTGAAATCACGTTTTGTATCCTGAGGTCCACGGGCAGGGAGGAAAAAATGGGTAGATGGGTGGGGAGTTGGAAGATCCGGGAATGGTTTTGAGACGTTTCCCAGAGCCTGATATGAAACGAGGCCCTGAGGAGAACTGCAGGAGCTTTCCTTACTTCTTTTTTGTTTTGCGATGATGCTTGCGTCCGCGCTTGTGATTCTTGTCTTTCCTGGTGGCTTTTTGCCCCACAGGGCGCAAGCCCAGTTTTTTCCCGGCCACTCTGGCCTTCTTGAGAATTTCCATCACTTCACGGGGCATGCCTTCCGGCAGATCCACGGTGGTAAACTCATCGTGAATTTCTATACAACCTATGTAGCAGCTGTCAATATCGGCTTCATTGGCGATGGCACCGACGATATTGCCGGGTTTCACGTCGTGGTTATAACCCACATCCACGATGAAGCGTTCCATTTCCAGGTCAGGAAATTCCTTGAGAGGCAGAGGTTCGGTGGAAAACGCCCTTTTGGACGGTTTTTTCATGGGCTTTTCGCCGCTTTCACCACGCGCTTTGTGCAGCTTCTTCTCTTTGATGGGCCGGTCGGTAAGCAACAGAGGATCATTGCCCTGGGCCAGAAGCGCCAGTGCGGAGGCCAGGGCCATGGGGTCGATGTCCTGTTCCTGGCGCAAACCCGCGAGAATCTCTTCGTAGAGCCCCAGGTCGGCTGTTGCCAGGGTCTCCATGATGCGTTCCTTGAAACGCTGGACGCGGCGGTTGTTGATGTCTGCGGTACTGGGCATGTGCATCTGTTCGATGGGCTGGCTGGTGGCTTTTTCGATAGCGCGCAGCAAACGCCTTTCCCGAGGCGCCACGAACAAAATGGCTTCGCCCTTGCGCCCGGCACGTCCGGTACGGCCAATCCGGTGTACATAGGACTCGGTATCGTGGGGAATGTCATAGTTCAGCACATGGCTGATGCGTTCCACGTCAAGGCCCCGGGCGGCCACGTCCGTGGCCACCAGGATATCCAGCCGGCCCTTTTTCAGACGATCCACGGTTTTTTCCCGCTGGTTCTGCGGGATATCGCCGTTCAATGCTTCTGCAGCATAACCCCGCGCGGACAGCTTGTCGGCCAGCTCGACGGTCGATGTCCGGGTGCGGGCGAAGATCAGCATGGCGTCAAAATCTTCGGTTTCAAGGAGCCGGGTAAGCGCATCCAGTTTGTGCAGGCCGCTGACCAGCCAATAGCGCTGGTGAATGGTGGTTGCCGTACTGGTGCTGGATTTTATGCGCACTTCCACTGGGTCGTTCAAGTGCTTCTGCGCCACCTTGCGGATCACGTTGGGCATGGTGGCGGAGAATAAGGCGGTCTGCCTCGTCTTGGGGGTTTGTTCCAGGATCCATTCCACGTCGTCGATAAAGCCCATGCGTAACATTTCATCGGCTTCATCCAGGACCAGGCTGCGCAGCCCGCCAAGGTCCAGGGTCTTGCGCCGCAGGTGATCCATGACCCTTCCCGGGGTGCCCACCACGACATGCACGCCCCGTTTGAGCAGGCGCAGCTGCTGGCTGAAGGCCTGCCCACCGTATATGGGCAACACATGGAAGTCCTTCATGTGATGCGCGTAGGTCTGGAAGGCTTCGGCAACCTGCAAGGCCAGTTCCCGGGTGGGAGTAAGCACCAGCAACTGGGGTGTTTTTTGCCGGATATCGATGTTGGCCAGCAGGGGGAGGGCAAAAGCCCCGGTCTTGCCTGTGCCGGTCTGGGCCTGACCGAGAAGATCACGGCCTTCCAGCAGCAGGGGGGTGCAGCGGGCCTGAATGGGAGAAGGGGTTTCGTAGCCGATTTCGCTCAGTGCCTTGAGCAAAACGGAAGGTAGCCCCAATTCCTCGAAGGAAGGGGTTTTGGAAGTTGTCGTCATGGATAACCTGCGCAAAAAACAAGAAAAGGGTTGATGCCTAACCCTCTAGCAGGTCCAGCAACTGAACATTATAACATATTCAAAGGGCGCGGGTTTTCAAGAGGACTTGAACCTGTTCCGAATCCGGCATTCCTGGTCGCTGGGTCAATCGTTCTTATTGTGTATTTTCACTGGAACCGCGCCCAGCTTCATTGGGTCTTTCTCTACTTTCAGCCACCGTATTTTCCTGTCAGGATGGTTCCTGATGATTTGTTTAACCTGCTCCATTTGTTGCAGGCAGGCGGAGCACCATTCTGCCCAGTATTCGATGAATACATAGTCAGCACCGGAAAATGCAGTATTCGGTGATGGGGAACCATCAGCAGTAACCAGAATGGATTGCCTGTCCTTCAGGTAGATATCCTCCTGTACCCCATTGTCCAGAGCAGCCAGCACTGATTCCTGAAAATCCGGAGGCAGGCCGATGCTGTGATATATCCTGAGCCCTGAGGCATCGTACACTTCGAAATCCGGTAGAAGCATGGTTTCTCCCGACGCCATTTCCTTCTTCAGCACAGATTCTTTGATCTTGAGGGAAAGGTAGCTGTCAGTGGCGGCACTGCCCGCAAATGCATTGCTTATGGTCAGGGTCAGCAATATGAGAGAAGACAGAACAGCTAAGAACATAAGTGGCCGGACAGTTGGATAGTGATCGCTGGCGAGCTTTTGTGCAAAAGGGGTGGTCATAAGATCCTCCCTGAATGAAATGAATCCAAACAGCTGTGCATCTTGGATTCTGAGTGGCTGTGGAAGTTCCCCAATGCCTTGCGCCTGTATTGCTCATCCTGTTGTTTGCTGGGATACTCCAGGCTATTCGGAATCACTTATCTGACGCATGTCGCTTCGTACCCGCATACTGCTGTTCCTGTTTGGTTTTGCCCTGCTGCCTCTTGTTGCAGCAGTGGCTATCAACCTGCCACTGGTGCTGGATCGGGTGGAGCTTTTTTATCGCCAGGCTTTTTTACAGAATCTGCGCGCGGATTTTGCAGATCTGGATACTCACTTGGCCAGCCGGGATGAAATGATCCGCCTGTTGGCCAAGCTGCCAGAGCCGGGCATGGTCCTGGGAGCCGGTGGAAAAGCCGATCCTGCCCAGGTGGACCGGGCCCGGGTCAAGTATGTGGAGTGGATCAACCGCATTCTGCGCGAGCAACTGGATATTGTTGATATCATGTTCCTGGACAAAGATGGTCTGGCGCGTTTCTGGTTGTCAAGGAATGCCGAGAGCCATCTCTGGGAGCCTACTACCAAGCCGCCTTACATGCCTCAGAGAAAATCCCTGCAGGCGGTCTTGCAGGCTGCCACTCCAGCTGTTTTTCTCACTCCCGTGGTGGTGGACGAAAAGACGTCTGACCTGACACGGGCCATTACTTTGCAACTGTTGACGCCACTGGGTCCCGAGGAAGGCAAACCTACCTACGGAGTGGTGGTAATGACCGTGGACATTGGTGGTTTGGTGCGACGCGATCCTGACACTTTGTGGGTGCATGATGATGGGCGTTTTCTTTCTGCGCCTGGTGTACCACAACGCAGTGGCAGTGCTTTTGAAGAGTTCGACGGTCTCAGTAAGATGTTTGCCCGGCGCAAGCTCTTCATGTGGGAAGGGAAAGATGGCAAGACGGTGATCTGGGTGCCCTTGTTGCGCACGGATGATGACAAGCCCCTCTGGGTGGGGCGTTATGTGCAGGACAAGCCCCTGCGTGAGCTTCGGAATGCCATCATTCTGCGGGTGCTGGTGATCATTTTCGTGCTGGTGGTGGTGATAGGCATCATAGCCCGGCTGGTGGCTACACGCCTGGAACGTCATGGCGCGGAGCTGTTCAAAGGGATACAGCGTATCGTAGGCAAGGCGGAAGCCGTGCAGTTCAACTGGCATGGCAGTCCTGAGCTGGTTCAGTTGGGACGCAATCTGTCAGTACTTTCAGAGACCCATGCCCGCAACCTGCAGGAGTTGCAGGGGCATGCCCGTGCTTTGGAAGAATCCAATCGCTACAAGTCTGAGTTCCTTTCAAATGTCAGTCATGAGCTGCGTACGCCGCTCAACTCCATACTGTTGCTGTCCAAACTGCTGGTGAAGGAAAAGGGTGGCCTCTCTGAGGAGCAGCAGCAACAACTGAAAGTCATTTATGAGGCCAGTGCCGATCTGCGGGGTCTCATCGACAATATTCTCGATCTGTCGCGTATCGAGGCGGGCCGCTTGTTACCCAATCTGGAAGAGGTGGATTTGCGCCTGCTGCTGCATGAACTGGTTGAGCTAATGGCGCCCCAGTTCCAGGAAAAAGGCCTGCGACTGGAACTGCATATCGATCCCCAGGCGCCCGGGCAGATATCCTCAGATCCTGACAAACTCAAGCAGATTCTGAAAAACTTCCTTTCCAATTCCCTTAAGTTCACCATGGAGGGAAAGGTGATACTGGGCCTGGAACCGGCAGAGACACCCCATGCAGTGCGTCTCTGGGTGCGCGATACGGGGATCGGAATACCGGAAGACAAGCAGAAACTGATATTCGAGGCTTTCAAGCAGGCTGATGGATCCACCCGGCGGCGATATGGAGGTACGGGTCTTGGGTTGAGCATCAGCCGTGAGCTGGCGCAGATTCTTTGTGGAGAAATTCATGTGGAAAGCCGTACCGGGCGAGGATCGGAGTTCGCCCTGCTGCTGCCTTTTGAGTGCGGTGAGGTGCCTCAACCCAAGAACCTGCTCTATGAAGAACAGGACAGTGAGCCGGGAGCAGAGGCTGCCACTGTGGCGGATGCGGATTTTTCCGGCCGCCGGGCGCTCTTGGTGGAACGGGATATTGATGTATTGCTCAAGTTCAGCAAAATGCTGGAAGCCTGGAATATCGAGGTGTTTGCCGCCGGAGATGAGGACGAAGTGCGGGAGACCCTGGAAGATGAACCGGATATTGATATAGTACTGGCAGGAGAGGATATCGTAGCGTGGCGGGATCTCGCCGGGATGGTTGGTGGCAGCGTCGTAAGTTCGATATTGTTCATTGGCCTGTCCGACAATCCCCAGGTGGGCGGCGCGGAAGTGGTGGTATCGCCGGAGGTCAACGCGAATACGCTGATGAGTATCCTGCAACAACGTTTTCCAACGGAAATGAAATGAACATGAAACGCTATTCCGGCTTCAAGCTGCTGGCTGTAGACGACAACGAACACAATCTGTTCACCTTGCGTTCACTGGTGAGCAAGCATATGGACGTGGAGATACTGGAAGCCACCAGTGGCAGAAAAGCCCTGGAGCTGGCGCGCGCCAACCCCGATATCGATCTCATTATTCTCGATGTACAGATGCCGGAGATGGATGGATTCGAAACGGCGCGCATGCTCAAGATCCATAAGAAAACCCGGGGAATCCCGGTGATCTTTCTGACAGCAGCGTTCAAGACCGAAGAATTCCAGCAGAAAGGCTATGATGTGGGGGGAGTGGATTACCTGCTCAAGCCCATTGATGACAACCAGTTGCTGAATAAGATCAGCACTTATTTCCGCCTTATCGAAAAGGAACGGGACCTCAACCGCATCCTGGAACAAAAGGTTGCGGAACGCACTGCTGAACTTCACCAGGCCAACCAGCACCTGGAGAATATTCTGCGCTATATGGGAGAGGCATTGCTGATCCTGGATCCAAGAGGACGCATTCTGCAGGTCAATCCTGCCGCCTGCGCCATGCTGGGCTACGAACAACAAGAACTGACGGGTATGAGCATCGGTGATGTTTTCGAGGAGGAGGGACAGGAGCAGGCCAATGCCTTCATGGGGCTTTGGCTGGAGGCGCTGATTCGTGCTGGCGCCCTGCGGGATATCGAGGCGGCTTTCATTGCCAAGGATGGAACCCGTGTTCCAATCCTGTTTTCCCGCACCGCAATAGTCGATCAACAGGGGGAGATTGACGAGATTATCTGTATCGCCAAGAATATGTCAGGCTACTGTCGGGTGGACGAGGAATCGCCTGCTCACGCAACCGGAGATTGAACCCTATGAACGAACCCACAGAACCGCAGATCCCTTCGGATGAAGATCCGACGATGACGGCCAATGCCCTGAAAGCCATGGCGCACCCCTTGCGCTGGAAGATTCTCTGCACCCTGGGGGAGACAGAGCTGTCGGTGGGAGAAATCGTGTCGCGCACGGGTACTTCCCAGAGCAATATATCCCAGCACCTTGAACAGCTGCGCAACAAGAACATCGTGACTTCCCGCAAGGAGGCCAACCGGATCTATTACCGTATCCGCAATGGCAAGTTGCTGGAGCTTATCGGCACTATGCGTGAAGTGCTCTGTCCGGTAAATTTGGATGATCGTTATGACAAATAGCGACATAGAGTCGCATTCGCCTATCCCCCGCCACTCAGTTGCCCGACGATGCGGAAACCTGCCACATAGGTGCCAATAGCCGATCCCAGAGTGCTGAACAGGAATACCAGCAAAGTCCGTGATACCCGGTTTTTCCACCAGCCTGTCCAGTGGGTGGTGTCATGGCGCAGCTTGCTGAAGTCTTCTACAGTCGGCTTTCTCAGCCAGAGTTCCGCAGCTGCGGTCACCATGCCTGCACCGATAGTGGGATTCAGGGAAGTAATGGGCGCGGCTACAAAGGCGGTCACCACCGTCAGGGGGTGGGCTCCCGCCAAAGCAGCGCCAACAGCGGACAGACTGCCATTGATCAGCACCCAACTCCACACCAGTTGCCAACCCAGTTCCGGGCTGCGGTAGAAACCTATGCCGAAGCCGATGAATACCAGGGCCACAATAAGCCAGGGCAGCAGTTTCGGCCAGCGTGACGGTTGGGGCAGGCTGTCCAGTTCCGCAATGATCCGGGTCGGATCATCGATGCGGTGGCTCAGTTTCTTACGTATGCCTTTCAAATGTCCGGCACCGACAATGGCAAGGATATCCTCGTGGCCATTTTCTTCGATTTCCTGGGCCAGGCGGGCGGCCATGTATTCGTCCCTTTCTTCGATGAGAGGTCGGTAGAGGTCCTGGCGGTCGTGGGAGAACTCGGCGAAGGTGGTTTCCAGCATATCGCCTTCCTTGAGTTTTTCGATCTCCTCTTCTTCCACTTCCTCCCTTGATACCAGGGATACCAGCAGCCCGGTAAACAAGGTCCAGCGTTTCCACCAGGACAGGTTCGCCGCAGTACGTTTGAGGGTGGTGCCGATTTCGCGGTCGATGAGAAGCACCGGAAGATGATTTTCCCGGGCTTTGTCTATGGCCATGCGTTGTTCCGCACCGGGCTCGATGCCAAACTGTTCGGCAATACGCTGCTGGTAGGCGCCCATGGCAAGGTTGGCAATGACCATGGAGGCCTTGCCACTGCGTATGACTTCCATGAGGTTCATCTTGGCCAGGGAGTCCGGAGACAGCATGGCATTGTAGCGGCTGGGGCACAGCTCAACGGCCACAGCGTCATAACCGCCTGTTTCAATGAGCTTTTCCACCATGTCGGCGCTGGCCCGGGAGACATGGGCCGTGCCCAGCAGGGTGATTCTGCTGTCCTTGATGGACAACTCTTCTATGGGTTCCTGGAATGGGGTTTCTGGCATGATAGGGAAGGTTGCTTTACGGCATTGGGCTGGGATAATACCAGCATCATCAACCTGTATGGAGTACTTGCGGTGAAAATGTTCATTTTGGGCCTGTTGCTCTCCCTGTCCCTGACCGGTTGTGAAACCATGGAAAACATGACCAGGGAGAAGCAGTTGGACCTGGATGTCAAGCTCTACGGTCATGAAGTACGTTGGGGGGAAATCGAGGCGCTGCCATCTTACCTGAAGCCGGACATGATTGAAGAGCAACCGCCGGTGGCGAAAGAGCCGGGAAATATACGGGTTACTGAATATGAAGTCCTGGTCTCGCCCCATTTGCTCGGGGATGATAAAAGCAGGGCAGCCCAGACAGTTCGTATAGATTATGTCTTTCGTGATCGCCAGGTATTACGCTCGTTGATGGACAAGCAGCTGTGGGAATACGATGCTGACGCCAAGAAGTGGCATCGCGCCAACCCCATTCCGGTATTCAAATAATGCCTGTTGTTCCTTTCAGCGAGCGCCCAGGCAGGCACGAACGGCATTTCAGACGCAAGCTGGACAACAGTCTGTTTCCCCGGCCTCTGGTGAACTGGACTGAGGATGATCTCCTCGAAGTGCAACGCCTGGACCATGAGGAGTTGATGGTTTTCCTCCAGTCCCTGCGCCAATTGGTGCGCCGTGCCGTGGAGCTGAAACCGAACGAAGAGACCCAGGTGATTCTGGACTTGAAGGCCGAGCTGGAGCAGTTCTACGAACAGGCCTGTGGTCTGGCGGATCAGCAGGAAGGTAACAAACAGGCCATACGCCAGTTGGTGGATGTGATCATGAACACTATTCGCCGCAATGCCGCTGGGGATGCCCTGGCGGAACAGGAACTGGCAGAAGAAGCACTGGCCCGAAGCACGCATTTCGAATTGCTGGAGCATGCCCTGGTGGCGGATCTGCTCCATCCTGACAGCCTTATCCAGGCCGATGAGCTGGCAGCAGTACTCTTGACGGATGAAGAGAATCAGGTGCTGGCAGCTTGGGAGTTGTTCGACGGGGAACAACGGCGGTTGTTACTGTTGGAAATGAAAGACCTTGTAGAACAGCAGGCCGAGGCAGGTAATGTGTTGAAACAACGGTTGGCGTTGTTGCATGGCCGTTAACAGGCTGTTGAAAAACACCGTTATTCAACAGCTTGTGTGCGGCACAGGGATGTGCCGCCATTTTCGATGGCTGCAAGCCATTGAAAATGAAGGAAGCGGGAAACCGCGTTTTCCGCTTCCGTGGTTGAAAGAGTCCATGGAGGGACTATTTCAACGTCCTGTTAAAGAACCCTTCCCCGAAGGAGTACGGGGAAGGGGGTGGCGGGATCTATACTTCCAGATCCGGGTTGCTTTCAATCAACATGTCATAGGCTGTGTAGATGTGTTCGTGCTTCTGCATACCCAGGCTGTTCTCCTCGACGGGGCCGACTTGAACGTCCGGGTTTCCGCGATAGGCGTCCTGCAACGATGCCGTCACTGGCGTTGAAGATGGCATGGGGTTGCTGATGCCTTCTGACAGACTGGGAATATTGGGATCCAGGTCTTCACTGGCCAGTTGGCGTTCATAAGCAAAGGTTTCAGCAAAGGCCATATTGCTCGCCAAGAAAAGGGCGGAAATGGTGATCAGTGTTTTCATGATAATGTCCTCACGATTGTCATTTGTTGTGTATAAAGAGACCTTGCCCTGGGTATATTCATTTCCAGGGACTTCACGAAAATTTGGTGATTCATGAAATATCAGGATTTGCGGGATTTTATTCTTGGACTCGAAAAACAGGGGGAACTCAAACGGATCACGGCAGAAGTCGATCCCTGTCTGGAAATGACCGAGATCAGTGATCGTGTTCTGCGTGCTGCGGGTCCCGCGCTTCTGTTCGAAAACCCCAAGGGACATGATGTGCCGGTGCTTACCAACCTTTTTGGCACCCCCCACCGCGTCGCCTTGGGCATGGGGGAAGACTCCGTGGAGGCGTTGCGTGAGGTGGGCAGGTTGCTGGCCATGCTCAAGGAACCCGATCCGCCCCGGGGCATGAAGGATGCCTGGGACAAGATTCCTATGTACCGCAAAGTGCTGGATATGGCGCCAAAGGAGCGCCGTTCCGCTCCCTGTCAGGAAGTGGTGTTGGAAGGGCAGGACGTGGATCTGGGGAGCCTGCCTGTGCAAACCTGTTGGCCCGGAGATGCCGGACCACTTATCACCTGGGGCCTGGTAGTGACCCGGGGGCCGCACAAGCAGCGTCAGAACCTTGGGATCTACCGTATGCAGGTGATCGGCCGCAACCGGTTAATCATGCGCTGGCTGGCGCATCGTGGCGGCGCTCTGGACTTTCGTGAGTGGCAGGAAAGCCATCCGGGTGAGGCTTTTCCTGTCTCCGTCGCCTTGGGGGCCGATCCTGCCACCATACTGGCAGCAGTCACACCGGTGCCCGACACGCTTTCAGAATACGCCTTTGCCGGTCTGTTGCGCGGTTCCCGCACGGAGGTTACCCGCTGCCTGGGGAATGAACTGCAGGTGCCGGCTTCTGCCGAATATGTGTTGGAAGGCGTTATTCATCCCGATGATATGGCACCGGAAGGGCCTTTTGGAGATCACACGGGCTATTACAACGAAGTGGACAGTTTTCCCGTTTTCACCGTTGAGCGCATTACCTGCCGGAAGAGTCCCATCTATCACAGCACCTATACCGGGCGTCCGCCGGATGAGCCTGCCATCCTGGGTGTGGCCCTCAATGAAGTCTTCGTGCCTATTCTGCAGAAGCAGTTTCCCGAGATCACGGATTTCTACCTGCCCCCCGAAGGCTGTTCCTACCGCATGGCAGTGGTGAGCATGAAAAAACAGTACCCGGGGCATGCCAAGCGGGTGATGTTTGGCATATGGTCTTTCTTGCGCCAGTTCATGTACACCAAGTTTGTGATTGTGACAGATGATGATGTCAACGTGCGGGACTGGAATGATGTGATCTGGGCCATGACCACCAGGATGGACCCGGCGCGGGATGTCACCCTGGTGGAAAATACGCCCATCGACTATCTGGATTTTGCCTCGCCGGTGTCTGGCCTGGGCTCGAAGATGGGGCTCGATGCCACCAACAAGTGGCCCGGGGAAACCTGCCGGGAATGGGGCAGACCCATCGTTATGGACGAGGATGTAAAGAAACGTATTGATGACTTGTGGAGTGATTTGGAACTGAGTCCGCAATGAACAGCTTTCCTTCTGACAAACTGCGCCAGTACATGCGTCGAAGGATGAGTGATGACTGCCATTCGTTGCGTTGTGCCCAGGAAAAAATACTATATGGAATGCTGGGACTGTCTTCAGTGGTTCTTGCTTTTCCCTATGTGCTGGGTGTGGTGCTGGCAGTCAGGGAAGGACTATGGGCTATAGTGTTCATAGATACCCTGACGTTCCTTTCATTGCTGTTTCTGGTTTTTTCCTTGTCACTCTCCTACAAAGCCCGGGTGTATGGGCTGTTGATCCTGATCGAATTCCTGGCGGTTTCGCTGCTGGTTATTACCGGCAGTCAGGGGGCAGGCTGGTTGTGGCTGTTATTCCCGCCGGTATTGGCGACCTTGCTGCTGGACTGCCGGATCGGTTATGCCACTGTGTTTTTCAGCATGCTGCTGTTGTTCCTGCTTGGGATGTCGGATGTCCTGTTCTTTCATGGAAGGGTGGCCTTTGCCAATGACCGTCCGGTGGTTCTGGCTGTCATGGTTGGTAATTATCTGGCGCTTTCTGTCATTCTGATATTCATGATAGGGCGTCTTCTGAACAGCCTTGAGGGCACGATCAAGGCCGTACGCCAGGGCGCCGGTCAGCTGCAACTGACTCAGGAAGTCACCGTGGACACCATCTCCTCCCTGGCGGAGTATCGGGATATGGAAACCGGGAACCATATTTTACGTACCCGGAACTATGTAAGAATCCTGGCAAGGCAACTGCGAAAACAGTCTTCTGTCTACGCTGAAATACTGAATGAAGACTTTATCGATCTGTTGTCCCAGTCCGCACCCTTGCATGATATCGGAAAGATCGGCGTGCCCGATGAGATTCTTTTAAAGCCCGCAAAACTGACTTCTGAGGAATTCGAGGAGATGAAGAAACACACGGTCTATGGCAAAGAGGCTTTGACTCAGGCAGAGGACAAACTGGGGAGCAACCACTTTTTGCAACTGGCCGCTGAGATCGCCTGGACACACCATGAAAAATGGGATGGCAGCGGCTATCCGCGTGGCCTCTCCGGTGCGGAGATACCCCTCTCGGGCCGAATTATGGCTGTGGCTGATGTGTATGATGCATTGATTTCCAAGCGTGTGTACAAGGCGGCCTCTAGCCATGAAGAAGCCCTGGCGTATATCGAAGAACATTCCGGCTCCATGTTCGACCCGGAGGTGGTAGCTGCCTTGCTCGCTGTTTCGGATGATTTCCTGTCCGTAGCAGAGAAATTTTCCGATTCAGTGTTGCGGACACATGACTGAGATCTTGCTGATGGCCAGTGAGATTGGCAGCATTCTGGATGCGGTTCTGGAGGTGGAATTTTCCTTTCTGCAAACAGAAAATATCGCCAGGGAGCTTGCCCGTCTCCCTGCCGGGCAGCAGCAGCTCGTATTGCAGTGGACGCGGCGCGTGTCCAGCACCAATGTGCAGCTGGCCTACGAGTTTTCCTCCCGGGCTGTGCGAGCTCTGGCGTGCATGGATGAAGAAATGCTGTCCGCCTGGTGCCTGCATGCCATGGATACCTACGACCGGGCGGGGCTTCATCCCGCCATGGAAGTCATCAAGGATCTGGAGGGCTTTCTGGCATTTGGCCACCTGCGTGCATCTGCGGCGCTGCTGGAGGATGTGCGCCCGGTGCTCAACTCTTTCATTCACGGCCTGTCCGGACGCAGGCTGGAGTTGCAGGAGGATACCCGCTCATGGACAGATGGAGAGGTGCTCTACCTGCCGGAAATGATGGCCCGTCTTGAGGATGAAGAAGACAATTTTCATCTCTACAAGGCCATGGCCACCCATCTGTGGGGCCAGACCCGGTACGGTACTCTGAATGTCGATCCCCAGGCGTTGCTGGCCCCTTACGCCGATGAGCAACATGCCCTGCACTGGTTCCAGCTTCTGGAAACCCTGCGCCTGGACAACTATCTCAAGCGTGACCTGCCGGGCTTGTACCGGCAGATACAGCAGTTGCATGCCCGCCTGGCGGATCCAGGCCAGGAAAGCGCCCTGCAGGCCTTGCGCAGTGAGTTGGACGCGTCTGCCTCGGTGAATGACAGTGTGGCTGCCCTGGCCCGGCTCTATGAACGTCAGGCTCCGTCCCTGCCCTGCTATGCGGGTGGTATGGATCTTCCTCTGGCCTGGCAGGCCAGGGAACTGCGCCTGCAAAGAGAAGAAGCCCGCTTTCGGGATGCCCTGCGTGTGCTTGCCGAGGATTTGCAGGGAGAAGCGGCCGAAGCTGCCAGTCCCTTTGAGCTCCGGGAGCGTAATCCCGACCGGGATAGCAGTGAACTTGCCGACCTGGAGCTGGTGCTGGCCGACCAGGTCATGCCAGTGCCGGAACATTTGAAATCGATCATGACTTCCATACAGCTTGATCTGACCGGAATACCAGAGGAATACCTGGTTCCTGCCGGAGAAGGGGAATATGACCCGGCTTTGCTGGAAGACGAGACACTAGATCCGAATGACGTCTGGGGCGGCGTGTACCACGAAGAAGGCGCCTTCTTCTACGATGAATGGGATTTTGGCCGCCTGCACTACAGAAAGAACTGGTGCGTACTGCGCGAGCTGGACCAGGAAGGCGGGGATGATGGCTTTTACAACCGCACTCTGGACAGGTACAGAGGTCTTGTGCGCTCACTGCACCGCAGTTTCGAGGTCTTGCGCGGGGAAGACAAAGTACTGCGCCGCCAGCCTCATGGCGAAGATATCGATATCGATGCCTTTGTCGAAGCACTGGCGGATATGCAATCCGGAATGGAAATGTCCGAGCGCCTATTTTCCCGTATGCACAAGGATGAACGCAATATTGCGGTGCTGTTCATGGTCGATATGTCCGGCTCCACCAAGGGCTGGATCAATGAGGCAGAACGTGAAGCCCTGGTGCTTCTGGTGGAATCCTTACAGGTATTGGGAGATCGCTACGCCATATACGGTTTTTCCGGATGGGCAAGGAAGCGCTGTGAGGTGTATCGTATCAAGAGTTTCGATGAACCCCTGAGTAACAAGGTCAAGGGCGCTATCGGTAGTATCGAGCCAAAGGACTATACCCGTATGGGAGCGCCCATTCGCCATTTCACGCGTATGCTGGAAGAAGTCGAAGCCAGAACCAAGCTGCTTATCACTCTGTCTGACGGCAAACCAGACGATTATGATCACTATTACCGGGGGGAATACGGCATTGAGGATACACGGCAGGCATTGTTCGAGGCCAGGGTGGCGGGGATACATCCGTTCTGCATCACTATTGACAAGGAAGGCGCGGATTATCTTCCCCACATGTACGGCAAGGCCAATTACGTGGTGCTGGATGATGTGGCAAAACTGCCCTTAAAGGTTTCCGATATCTATCGTAAGATTACCAGCTGAAGCATATTATTAATTGAATTTGTCGCCTTCAATGCTTCAAACAGGGCAGCTGAGGGCACGATATACTAGCAACAAAAAACACTGCCTGGAATCTGTCTGGCAGAGTGAGAAAAGTTCATAGGAGAGGAGGAAGAAGTAATGAAAAAAACAGCAGTAGCCATTGCAGCCGTCATGAGCGGGGGAATTGTCCTGGCACAACCGGGAACAGGAATGCCGCCCTATGGTTATACGCCGCCCATGCCGGGAGCCATGCCCATGCGCCGTCCGGCGCCTGCTCCCCGTGAATACCCGGTAGACAGCCCGGCAGCCCTGGTGCAGAAAGGCATGCACGATCTCCTGGATCGCCTGCAGAGCGAGGACCTCGATACCCGTTCTCTCGAGAAGTACCTGGAGGAGCAGGTGGCTCCCTACTTCGATTTTGAATACATGGCCAAATCTGCGGCAGGCAATATGTATCGCTATATGAGTGATGAGCAGAAAGCGCGTATGGCGCAGCGTATTGAACGGCAGTTCTTGTCCACCATGGTGCAGCGCCTGGTCAGCTACAACAATCAGGGTGTGCGGGTGATGAGCCAGCGCATGAACCCGGATGGCCGTACCGGCATGGTGACTACCGCCATTACTGGCCCACGAGGTTATCCCACACGCCTGGATTTTCGTTTCTATAAGGCCAAGAGCGGCTGGAAAGTGTTTGATGTCATGGCCAATGGCCAAAGCGCCGTTATCCATTACCGCCGCCAGTTTCGTCAGACTATGTACATGCCATCAGGACGCAACCAGCGGCTCATGCGGCGTCCTTATCATCAACCTGCATCGGGCAGTTAACCGTCGCCAGCCGCATAGGGATTCCGGATGAATGCTCAACCGGGGCAGGGCCTGGGAAAAGGCATGATCATTGGCGCCTGGGTGCTGCTGGTGGCGTTGCTCACCCTGTTCTTTTCCCGGGTTCTGGATGAACGTGAGAATCCCAACCAGCAACCCCTGAGCCAGGTATCCGCCCGGGGTGTCCGGGAAGTTGAGCTCAAACGCAATCCCCAGGGGCATTATGTGGCCACCGGTGCTATCAATGGCCAGGCGGTGGTGTTCCTGGTGGATACTGGAGCGACAGATGTCGCCCTGTCAGAAAAGCTTGCCCGGAAAATGGGCTTGGAAAAGCGGGCGGGGGCTTTCAGTCATACGGCAAACGGGGTGGTGGCTGTATGGCAGACCCGTCTCGACCGGGTATCACTGGGGAACATCGAGTTGCGCAATATACGCGCAAGCATTCTTCCTGATCTCAAACCGGATGATCAGGTGTTGCTGGGTATGAGTTTTCTCAAGAAACTGGAAATCCTTCAGAAAGGAGATACCCTGACTCTGCGCCAGCTCCCATGAGTTGCTGGAAAAACTCTGATCCCTGTAGGTCGGGCTTCAGCCCGACATTTCTCCGTTGAGGCAGCTGTTGTCAGACTGAAGCCCGACCTACGGATGGCAGAAGTGCCGGTAATGCAGAGAGCACACCGGCCCGTCCATCCCTGGACATGCGCCGCTCCTGCGCATTCTTGCGCCCGCGGCATACCGTCCATCCCTGGACATGCGCCGCTCCTGCGCATCCCTGCGCCCGCGGCATACCGTCCATCCCTGGACATAAAAAAACCAGCGCGGGGCGCTGGTTTTATTCCTGGCAATATCACCTCGGGTCTTACATGGAGACCACGTCCTTCAGTGCTTTCAAGGCAGTAACCTTTACGGTAGTGCTTGCAGGTTTTGCGGCGATCTTCATGGGTTCGCCGGTAGCCGGGTTACGTCCCATACGCGCCTTGCGTGCCGGCTTCTTTACGCGGCGGATCTTGACGCCGGTATCGGGAATGGCAAATTCACCGGAACCACGTTTCTTGATATGGCGGGTGATAAGATCACTCAGGGAAGAGAATACGGCTTGTACTTCTTTCTTGGTCAGGCCGGTATCGTCTGCGATAGCAGTGATGATCTGACTCTTTGTCTGCTTCTTGCTGATGGCAGGCAGTTTCTTGGGAGCTGCCTTGGCAGCGACTTTCTTGGTGGTCTTTTTAACCATCTGATTACTCTCCTTAGGTTATCGGGTAATTCCGTACCGGAACTTACCATAATATTTTTTGTTGACATAGTGAAAATGTGGTTTCAGTTGATATATACGGCATATTTTCACTTTTCAAGGGGCAGAATTTGAGAAATGCACTGCTCTTTCAGGCAGGTTTACAAGAATTGCCAGGGATTGTATGCATTGCTAGCCCCATGCTATGAGTGCGTGCCTGTACATGGAATGCGATGGTTTGGGGGGTCGGATTTCGATGGGAACAAGAAGAACAGAGTGACTCTATTTTTTCTTTTTCAAGTCGGCAATTTCTTCTTGTACTTTTTTTAGCTGTGATTCCAGGCGTGCTGTTTCGTAGAAGTTCAGATTGGGAACACGCAGGGCAATCTTCAGCTGCAGGGCGGAGGCTTCCAGGTTGCCTTTCAGGTAATAGTGCATGGCCATGTGTTGGTGGCTTTCCGCCTGGCGTCCCATGTCTGCCGCGGCATTGGCCAGCAACTTGTAAACATGAGTGTTCTCCGGCCGAAGTGAAGCCAGAAACGAAAGCTTGCGATAGGCGGTTTTTGCCTTGCCTGCGCGTAAGTAGAATTCTGCCAGAGTGATCTGTAAGGGATAGCTCAGGGGCTGTTTCTCAACCGCGTCTTCCAGGCGGGAGATGGCGCGGCGCTTGTTTCCGGCTTCCATGTCGATGCGGGAAGCGGTAATGATGAACTCCAGGGTGTCAGGATACTCCTGCAACAGCGTATTCAGCTGCGAAGACGCTTTTGCATACTGGTCGTTGCGCAACAGAGCCAGGGCCAATCCATAAGTGGCCGCAGCTTTGTTGCGGTAGCGGCCTTCCCGAAGTGAGGCGGTGAAATAGGTAATGGCGTCACGCGCCTCATGGAAGGCGCGTTCCCTCAAAGTGCTCCTGGTAAGCAGATAACGGAAGCTGTCTGTGTATTGCTTATAAGAATAGACTTCTGCCCGTCCCAGGGAATCTGCGATTCTGGAATTGGTCACCGGATGGGTACGCAGAAACTCGGGAAGTTCAGTGCCATAGCTGTGATTGGCCCTGCCCATGCGGGTGAAGAAGCTGGGCATGGCGCGAGGGTCATAGTCGGCTGCGTACAGGATGCCGATGCCCAGACGGTCGGCTTCCTTTTCGTTCTGGCGCGTGAAATTGATCTGTCGTTGTTGCATGGCGGCCTGTGCGCCAGTGGCGGCGGCAACGGCCGCATCCCCGCCCACGGTGGCGCCCAGAATGACTGCTGCTACCAGGGCGGCGCCCTGTACCAGACTCATGTTGCTGGCAGCGTACCAGGCGCGTTGCAGGTGCTTCTGGGTGACGTGGGTGATCTCATGAGCCAGTACGGCGGCCAGTTCACTTTCTGACTGGGTGGTGAGTACCAGACCCGTGTAGACGCCGATATAGCCGCCAGGGCCGGCATAGGCGTTGATGACCGGGCTGTCCACCAGGAAGAAGGTGAACTTGGAGCCCATGCCTTCACTGTGTTCAACCAGGGAGTTGCCCAGCTTGTTAATGTAGTCGTCCAGCAGCGGATCATCGATGACCGGCTGGGTGGCACGGACATAGCGCATAAAAGTCTTGCCCAGTTGCTGTTCCTGCAGGGGTGTGAACAGGTTGCCCGAAGCTGCGCCAATCTCGGGAAGGTCATCACTCCCTTCGCTCCATGCCTGGAGGGGTGTTGTACACAGACTGATGCCCAGAATGAGAATCAACCAGCGGTAAGAACGGGGATGGGCCATCAGTTTAATTGTATGCGTTGCCCCCAGGGGGGCTTTTCCTTTCCTTTGACTAACCACAAGACAGGATAGGAGGGCGCAAGTTCCGGGAACTGCCCTGCCAGGTCCGAAAAATACACCAGGATTTCCGGTTTCATGCCCTGTTTGTCCACCCATTGAAACACGGGCCGGAAATCCGTGCCACCACCGCCGCTGATTTCTGTCTGCAGCTTCAGTTCCTCCCAGGGTTCAAAAATCCAGGGGGCGCCATCAGCAATTTGGGCATCACAGGGAATCAGGGTGACCCGGGCGCGCATCTGTCCTTTGAGAGCGGAAATTTCCGAGAGAAATTCCTGAATATCCCTGTCTTTTATGGAGCCGCTGGTATCCAGGGCAACCACGATGTCCACCTGGCTGGAGTGCAGGGAGGGCAGGATGGCGTCGCCTTGGCTGCGGCGGGACGGACGCATATAGCTGTAGTCGTCTCGCGCTACGGAGGTCATATAGCGTGCCAGCAGCATGCGCCAGGGGAGGCGTGGCTGCAGCAGGTGATCGATCATGCGCGCCATGGCGCCATCCATTTTGCCTGCCTGGATGGCCTGCTGGGCGGCGCCGGCCATGCGCTGCTGCCATTGCACTTCCAGGGTATCTCTTTCTTCGGGTGTAAGGGGAGGAGGCTGGGAGGATTCGCCGGGCCGGGTCTGGTCGTTGCTTTCACCGCCGGGCTGGTTCTGTCCCCCTGTTCCGTTGCTACCGTCGTTGTCTTTGGGTTGCTGCTGCTGTTCCTTCTCCTGCCGTGGTTCGGGGGGCGGGTTGTCTGGAGGGGGCTCTCCATCTTCTCCACCATCGCCACTGCCGTCACTGTCCTGATCATAGAGGTGTTGGTCGATGGTTTCCTGGTTGTCATCCTCCTGTAGCAGGGGATAGATCTCCTCGGCAGTCATGCCCTTGTATTCATCCATGATGAGGCTGTCGTAGGGTGGTATGAGGCCTTCATCCACCAGCAGTGGGTTGATGGCATAGTCGCAGGCCAGATTCCAGCGGTGCAGCACCCGGTGGGCTCTGCGGGAAAAATGCGACAGGGCGCAATGCAGCGCTTCGTGAGCGAGCATGAACTGGGTCTGGGCCAGGGTCAGAGAAGCGATGTACTCAGGGTTGTAGTAGAAATGGCGGGCGTCTGTCCCGGTAGTGGGGCACCACTCGGGACTGGCCGCCTGCATGGGCAGGCGCAGCACCAGGGCGCCGAGAAAGGGCTTGTCCAGGATCAGGCGGGTGCGCGCTGCCGCCAGCTTGGTCTGAATCTCGTCGTGATCCAGCTCAGCCATAGAGCATTACTTCGCCAATGGCAGTGGCCCAGTCGGCAAATTCCGGTACCTGGAACAAGGAATCACCGATGGCCCGGTGCAGATCGGAAACCAGCATGACGCCCATTTCCTTCTGCGGGAAGCGGTTGGCGTACCGGAGAATATGACCGGTGATATCGATGGCGTTGCTGTCATCCCGGGCGCGGATGGCACGTCCCACCAGAGCAGCGGCCACGGCGTACTGGAGATCGATTTCGTCCGGTACCGGCACATCCTTGCCACTGACGATATCGTCCAGATCCGGCATTTTGTCCAAGCTGCCGATAAAGGCATGCAATTCGATACCCGCTGCCGGTCCCACGCAGGCCTGCAGGGTGCCCAGCAGCAGATTGGGCTGGGTTCCGAACTTCTGCAAACTGCGGTGGGCGAACTCCCAGGACCGGGGAGAGGGGAAGGCTACGGGGTTGTGCGCCGGGTCGAAATCGAACAACAGTTCCGGGCGGAAGCGCAGGAAGGCGATCACTCTTTCGTCAATACCATTGGCCCAGGCCCAGGCCACCCAGTCATCCAGGTTGGTTTCCACCTCGAAATGGGACAGGCGGTTGGCCAGGGGGGCGGGCATGGTATAGGTTACGCCCCGGTCCCCCTGACGGTTTCCGGCGGCAAAGATGGCCCAGCCTTCGGGCACTTCGTATTCACCCAGCTTGCGATCCAGGATGAGCTGGTAAGCAGCCGCGGAGACGCTGGGGGGCGCTGAGGTGATCTCGTCAAGGAAGAGAATGCCTTTTGGCCCATGGCGTAGGGTGCTGGGCAGAATGCCGGGGACGGCCCATTCCACGGTCTCTTCTTTGCGAAAGGGGATGCCGCGCAAATCACTCGGTTCCATCTGGGACAGGCGGATGTCGATGACTGGAACGCTATGCTTGGCTGCGATTTCGGCGACCATCTGGGACTTTCCCACTCCGGGTGGACCCCAGAGCATCACGGGCGTATGGTGGCCTTCCGTGGTGCTGGTGAATTCGCGGTCTAGAATGGTGAGTAACTGTGCTGGGCGCATGGATTAGTCAGTGAATCAGAGTGACCTCAGGGAATGTCAGAAAGAATGCGCAGTCGGGGCGAAAAGGTCAACCTTTGTGCTGGGAAGGGATTTTTTCCGCTGTAAGTCGCAATGTTCGCGGCATATTTTCAGAAAAATGCATCCCTGACTTGCAAAGCATAAGAAAAACAGAGTATTCTAATGACCAGTAATCACCATCATGTTCCGGGTTTCCGGGGTGAGCGGTGATGCCTGTTCCTAAAGATTGAGTACGACAAAATTTTGAGGCGGCGTTCAAGGCGTGGCAGAATGCGTTCTTGTGCCGCATAAAGTATTAACATCAAAGAATTTCGGAGACCGGATATGAACCAGTTTTATTACGATGCCGTAACCAAGATGGAAAGCATGGGTGTCGATGATGAGTATATCCTGGGTTGGCAAGCAGGTTTTTTGCATCATCCCGAGCGTGAAGAGCAGCGGATTACCGAAGCCTATGAAGCAGGCTACGCTGATGGCGGTGAGAAGAACCTGGACAACCTGGACAAGTGGGTCAAGAGCTGATTTTTCAGGCCGGTTGACGTAATAAAGGCGGGGTTTCCCGCCTTTATTGTGTCTGGAACGCGAACTTTGGTTTGTTTTCCCTGTTCTCGATATGCCTGCCGGGGCTGAATGGCCATGCGCCTCAAGCCCCGGTAAGGCGTTTATTCGAACAAGTCCCGCATAGCCGGGGTGATCTTGCGGTTGAGTTCCGGGCCGTCCTTGTCCATGACCTGGTCGATGACCCAGCGGTTCTCCTGGGAGTCTCCCATGATCTGCTGTATTTCATATCCCAGATGTCTCAGAAAAGGGTATGAGGGTCCGTCTTCCGTATAGCGGAATTCCGCGTATTCTCCTGCCCGCTGGTTGACCCGCGCAAAAAAAGGCTGCGCATAGTCTCCCGGGCCAAACAGATCCAGACTGTTATCCTGGATGATGTCGGCCTGTTTCCTGGCGACAGCGACAATCAGTTTTTCCCGATCCTCATCTGCAAGTTCCAGTTCCTGCCGGGCCAGGCGGTCCATGATCTGCAGCATGAAGATCAGGTATTCGATGATCACGTCCATGCGTTGCTCATCGTTTTCGTAGATGAAATCCTCACCATGGAGATTGATGGCTTTGTCCTGCGCCAGGCGCCAGCTGATGAAGGCCAGGGCGCCGGCGATTTCTTCCAGGGAATGATCGCCATCCTTGTTCCAGCGGCTTTTGATGCGAAGTGGTAGTGCCATGAAGTTTCTCCTATTGAGTCAGGCATGCTATAAATGAATAGCCTAGCATTTTACTCAAGAATTGCCCGCACATGAACCATTCCAAGGAAAATATTCGCCAACAGGTACAACACAATTGTCATATTGCCGATGCCCGGCATGCAGGAGATTTCACCATGTGTACCTATCTTCTGAAAATGCGTGAATTCTTTCGCTGGGAACAGAACCTGGGCATACAGGCCGTTCTGCCCAGGGAAAAACTGGGGGATTGGCTGGAAGCGCGTGAGGCGCTTTGGGAATCTTTGCACACACAAGATTATGCGCCTCTGAAAATCGATGGCAGGGAATATGATCCTTTTGACGTGCCTGCCATCAACCGCGCTCTGGATGCCCATGGGCTGGTGTACAGCGCGGGTTTGGCTACAGGAGCCCGGGCGAATTTCTTTCTTGGAGAACTGCTGGACCGGGAAACCGGCGAGGAGGGCTTCATGCTGCATCTGTCAGGAAAGGAGTACGCCCGTTGCCTGAGCGCCCCCCCTGCCATGGCAGCGGAAAAAAATGTCTTTCTGCGCCGGGAGGCATTGGCCCGCTATCTGTGGGAAAAATACGAAACATGGGGCTGGAACCGGCCGGACAATGCCTTGGGCAGAGCATTTGCCTGCTATGATTTTTCCTCGGATGCAGAAGCTGCCCTGGCGCAAATGGCCGATGCTGAACTCAGTGCCGCCCGGGAGCATGAACTGGGAGAATATGCAGCCAGCCAGTTGCTGGAGCCGGGGTGGAATGAAATGCTGCTGGATCTGGCCCTCAGTCCCGCAGAACTCATGGCCCGGGCTGTCAAAGATCACATCGCAGATGCCCTGCGCACCCTGCCCTGCCTGCTGAAAGAGGCCAACCCTGCTTCTATGCATTTCTACATGGGGAATCTTTCCGGCATGCGCCGTCACTTGTTTCCCCAACTGTACGCCGCCTATGAAACCTGGTTGGATGGAGGAGATCTTCACCCCATGCGTGAGCTTGTATCCGGTTCCAGCGAACACTGGCTATCCCTGGCCCGGGAGATGATGAATGTGCACGAGCGCCTTGGTGTGGGCAGTGCAGAGACGCTGCGCCGCCTGGTGCTGGAACGGTGCGGGGTGGCGGGGTCGTGAGCCGGGGGAAGTCTTTGCTGGCTATCATCGAGCTGGGGGGGTATCCCAATCTCCTGCCCCTGTATCAGAAGCTGGGGTTCGAGGTTGAGCTGGTCACTTCCCAACGCAAGGCCAGGGTGGCATTGAAGAAAAAACAGCCTCAGGTAGTGGTGGCGGAATACAACTATCAGACGGATTTCCGTGATCGCAGTTCCAACCTGGAAACCCTCACCGCCGTGCTGCAGCGGTATCCTGAAGTGAAACTGCTGGTGTTCTATCCACTGCAACATCAGGCTTTCTTCGAAAAATTCACGCAGCAGCATCAGGTGTGGAAGGCCATCCCCTTTCCCATTACCGAAGAGGCCGTTGCTGCAGCACTCAGCAGCATAGAGCCGGCAGCTTGAATGGCCTGTCAGCGGCTTTCAGCCAAGCCGTGGGATATCCGGTTCTTGCCTTCCGCCTTGGCCTGGTATAGACGCTTGTCCGCTAGGGATATGAGTTCCAGTGTCTGCTCTTCGGATGAAAGGCCATCCTGGTATATTTCCCGTATTTCGGCAATGCCAATGGATGCAGTGGTGGCGCTGCTGTCCTGCTGATGCAGTTCTTCCAGGGCCCAGCGCACATGCTCGCACAGCCATATGGCGCTCTTGGTGTCGCGTCCTGGCATGAGCAGCAGAAATTCTTCGCCACCATAGCGTCCCAGCCGGTCCTCGGAGCTGAGCATTTCTCTGGCGGCTGCTGCTGCTTTTTTCAGTATGCGGTCGCCTTCCAGGTGGCCGTATCGGTCGTTGACCATCTTGAAGTCATCCAGGTCGATCATGGCGATGCTGAATATCCGTCCCTTCTCCTGGTAGTCTTTTATACTGGCTCGCAACCGCTCCACAATGGCGTTGCGCCGGTAGAGTCCGGTTAGCTCATCGAACTGGAGTTGGCTGTGCAACAGGGCGTTGGCGAACTTGGAGGAAATGTTCTGGGCAAAAAGGTTGAGGAGTTCGGTCTCCCTCCAGGAATACCGCTGCCGTCCCAGGCTGCGGCCAATCATCAGAGTGCCTAGGTGTTTTCCATGCAACTGCAGTGGCACGATCAGCTCCAGACCGTGCTGGTAGAGTGTCTTGAGCAGGGTATTGTGTTCCCTCTGGTGTCCCAGGTGCAATGGAGCCAGCAGATGGCGAAGTTCCGGGTCCTCCAGGCAGATGCGCTCGCCTCCCTGGTCGATCCAGCATGCGACACCTTTCTCATCGCGGACGCAGGAAGTGCCAGGAAGGTTTGGACTGAGATGCAGGATGACTCCCTGGCTGTGCATGAGGCTGGCCAGGCGGTTGGTGAGCTGGTGCTCGATTTCCTCCAGCCCGTTCATTTCGGACAGTTCTTCCGCAAGCTGGCGCAGATCCCTACCAAGATGATCGTGCTTGTACCAGCTTTGCCCTTCCAGAAACTGGATCAACCTGTCCCGAAGCGGCGAAAAAGTGTATCCCAGGGCAAGAGTACCCAGGCTGGACAGCCAGATGGCTGCTTCCGGATTGACCTGGCTGCTGATATAGATGCCGGCTTCCACGATAGCCAGAGCAGGGATAGCCAGCAGCAGGGTGGTCAGCAGGGAATAGAAGAATTGTCTTGGGAACAGATCATTCAGGTCAAAAAGGTTGTAGCTGAAAATTGCCGCGAGTATTCCTGCGGGGAACAGCATGTGAGTGAGTTTGTCCGCCAGTGAGTACCAGTCTGAGTACACCCAATAGGAGTTGGGCACCAACAGGTCCGAGAGCTGCAATAAGATCCAGGGTACCACCGAGAACAAGATCCACTTGACCTGTTGTCGGCCCCTGTTATCACGGGTGGTGAAAAACTGGTAAAACAGAATGCCCAGGACGATCAGGCCCCAGCTGATATAGGAAATGTTGTTAGTGAAGACCAGCCGGGAAAACTTCGCAAGGCTGTTGTCCATGGGGATGATGTTGTAACCCAGAAGAAAAAATATCAGATGAAACCCCAGGAACAGTACATAGATGGCAAGGGGCATGTAGCGAAGTTTCATCCAGGGTGCGGGCTTGGGGATCCTGGATAGCAAATGGAAGATGAGCGCAAATTGCAGTACTGCCAGCATCTGTTTTAAGCCGGAGTATAGAGTTTGGGTGCCTGGCCAGTAGTTAATGTGGATGTAGGTTGTGACATCCAGGGCAACGGCGAAAGAAAACCAGGCCAGTATCCGGGAGCGGGAATCGATACTGCTGGCCTTGAGGGAAGCTATCCCGATGCTGATGTAGACCACCAGGATCAGGAAATTCAGTACCACCGACCGGTAGTTGAGTTGAATGCCCGGTGTCACCGGGATGTCGCGGGCCGTACCAGAATCCTGTTCCAGGGTGAGAATCACGGACCCCGGCTGCGCGTGTTTCATCAGTGGGGTAATATCAGAGACAGAGTGGACTGGATGGCCGTTGATAGCTTTCAGCACTGAGTTCGGGAAAACGCCGGCTTTCCTGGCTGGTGTGTCTTCACCCGTTGAAATGATCCTGACTTCGTGGTCTTCCTCCTGGATGACGATACCCAATTGGATGTTGGAAGCAAGATACTCCGACAGAGTCTGGAAAAAAAACAAACCCAACAACAGGGCGCTCAATGCCCAGACTATTGGCGGGAGTCGTTTGTGTTGCTGGATCATCGGGTGGTTTCCCGGGAATGGGTGATGCAGCCCAGACGGCGTGCGATTTCCCTGATCTGTTCTTCCGGGGGATAGTTTTCCGGATGTTGACTAAGGTAATCCCGCCAGGGAACATATTGTTCCTGCAAATGCGGATCCGTGGATGCGCAACCCAGGATGCGGATGCGTGCGTCTCCCACCCGCCAGGGGCCATCACCCTGAAGCTGTCCGCGAATCAGATGCGCAGCTTGATCCGGTGTGGACAGGTGCCAGAACAGGTCCAGATACACCAAGCCCAAAGGATGAGGAAAGGCACGCGCCACGACTTTCTCCTCTTTCTGGGAGAAGCGTATGATCAGTGGTGCTGTTACGGTGTCAATATGTGCCATATTGTTTGGGTTTGCTGCGCTGCTGCTCATTCTCCTCACCTGTATTCCCACAGGTGATGCCGTTGTCGCCATCTTTCTGTGCGAAGATGGTGCTGATGAACTGTTCGAGGCGCCCTTTAATCCTAGCAATGTTATTCACCTGGCAACAGGATATTTCTCCCACTACAGGGTTTTGTGTTACGGGAATCGCCCATCCTCTGGTTCTTCTTATGTGCGTTTTTTCTAAAAGACCCATCTACCGCCGCAGCTCTGTTTCCTGGGGCAGAAGGACGGGTGTAAAAGTTGCGCTGGTGCTGCTCCTGTCGGTGCTCAGCGGGGTGGCTGCTGCCGTTCAGGAGGCCCGTCTGCACATGGAAAGCGTCCAGGGGGAAGGATGGCGGGGCCAGGATCTGTTGTTGGAACTGGGATACAACAGCGATGACAGCCTTACCATAGAGGCTCAGATGACAGACCTGTTTGCCGGGAAAACCAAACTCAAAGGCATCAGGCTCGGCTGTCCTCTTGCGCTGACGGAAAAATCAGGGGCCATCCGGTGTGAAAAAGCTTCTCTGGCGGTGATGCAGACACCTGTTGGGAAACTGGAATCCTCCGTGTCGCTTTATTATGGTGGGCCGGACGATTGGCGGCTTTCATTGGATTCCACACACGTCATGGGTGGGCAGTTACATGTTCATGCGCATCAGCAATCTAGTGGCCTGGTAGTAGATTTCAGCGTGAAAGATCTTGCCCTGATCCGGCTGGAACCCTGGTTGGGCAGTGACTGGTCGCTTGCCGGCAAGCTCTACGGTAAGGGGCAGCTGCGCCTGGGGACAAGCCGACCATTGTCTCTCAGTTTGAAGGGGAAACTGAAGCAGTTGTCCTGGTCCAGTGCGGATAGCCTGCAGGTTGGAGAGGCCGTCGGCCTTGAATATTCATTGGCTGCGGAAAGGAAATCGGGCGCCTGGCGTGGCAGCCTGACACTGAAGAGCCTTGACGGACAACTTTATTCTGATCCGGTTTTCCTGGAGATCGATGCCCAGCGGCCTCTGGAGCTGTCGGGAGACTTTGAGCTGGGAGCGGATGGCCGGCAGCTCAAGGCCCGGAAACTGCATGCCCGATATGCCAGGGCTCTTGAGCTTCGTGGCAGTATGGACATGGATGTTTCTGTAGGTGAACTTCAAAACCTTTCTCTTGATTTCTCTCTGGCTGATCTGCAACAGACCTACCAGGTGCTGTTGCAACCCCTGGCCATAGGCACGCCCATGGATGATGTAAGCCTGCAGGGGCGGGCGCAGGGAAGTCTCCACATGACCCAGGGTGTACTGCAGAGCCTGGAGGCTGATCTGCTGGGGGTGAACCTGGAGCACAATGACGGAATGTTCGGTATCTCCGGCCTGGAGGCCAATCTCGACTGGCAGCGTCAGGGAAAAACAGATTTCTCCCACCTGGAATGGCAGGCCGCGCATCTGTACAGGATAGCCCTTGGTGGTACGGAAGCGCTGTTTCAGATGAATGCAGGCAGCTTGCGCCTGCAACCCCTGTCCATTCCTCTCTTGGGAGGCAGTCTGATGCTGCATGATCTGGAAGTGGATGGACTGCTGAAAGGGGAACCAGCCTGGGAGACCCGGGCGGATCTGGAAGCTATTCAACTGCTGGAACTGAGCCGCAGCATGGGCTGGCCGGACATGCAGGGCAGTCTGCAGGCCAGTATTCCAAGGGTGTATTACAAGCATTCGATACTGCGTATGCAGGGACAGCTCAAACTGGATGTGTTTGGCGGTGAGGTCGTGTTCGATGGCATGGAACTACAGGATCCCCTGGGGGTGGCGCCGGTGCTGCAGACCAGTCTGCATCTGTCCGGCCTGGATCTGCAGCAGATCACCCAGGTGTTCGCGTTTGGCAGAATAGAAGGCAGCCTGGAAGGCTATGTGCGGAACCTGCAGCTCGTGGGCTGGGAAGTGGCCGCCTTCGATGCCTTCCTGCATTCGCCCTCCGTAGACAAACGGCCCCATCGCATCAGCCAGCGCGCCATTGACAATCTGACGGAACTGGGAAATGGGGCCAGTGTGCAGCTGTCCGCCACCATGCTGCGTTTCTTCGAGGATTTTGCTTACGACAGCCTGGCGCTGCAGATCAAACTGCATGGCGCCACGGCTGAACTCGATGGTGTGCCCCGTTCCCAGGGCGGGTATTATATTGTGAAGGGAGCCAGGTTGCCGCGTATTGACGTGATTGGCCGCAATCATCGTATTGCCTGGAAAGAGCTGCTTTCCCGGATTCGGGATATTCGTTTTGACGACATGATAGTGGAGTGAACTATGTGGAAAAAGTTGAGCTGGCCGGTAATGAGCCTGTTGCTGGGCGCCTGTGTGACCATCAATATCTATTTTCCCGCCGCGGCTGCGGAAGAAGCCGCCCGGGTCATCGTGCGGGATGTGCTGGATACCGGGGGTGAGCAGCCCCAGGATACGGAATCGGAGAACAGCAAGAACAAGAACGACCAGACCCGGATCGAGCTGCCCGGCAGGGTGTTGCTGCTGTTGGGTCGCCTGATGGAGGCATCCGTTCCGGCTGCCCATGCCGCCGGCGCTGATATCAATATCAATACACCGGCCATTTCCCGCCTGCGTACGTCCATGCACAAGCGGCAGCAGGCACTGGCGCCTTTCTACCGTTCTGGCGCCATCGGTTTTGATGAGAATGGCCTGGTGGCTGTGCGTGACCTGAAGGCGGTTGCCCTCAAGGACCGCAATCGGGTGAAAAAACTGGTGGCAGATGAAAACCGGGATCGCAACGCCTTGTACCGGGAGATTGCCCGCGCCAATGGCCATCCTGAATGGGAAGCGGATATCCGCAAGACATTCTCCCGCATATGGATCGAGGAGGCTCCCGGCGGGTACTGGTACAAGAAAGGCGGCAGCTGGAAGAAAAAGTAGCTTTCCTTGGGTGACATATTTGGTTGCCAGGTTAATAACCTGTAGGCCACAAAAAAGGCAGCCGTGAAGCTGCCTTTTTTGTGGAAGCCGTCTTGCTCAGTAACCGCCTTTGCGCCGGCTCTCGGGCAGGCCGCCGATCTTGGCCGCCTGCTTGGAAGGACCGCCGCCCCCAGGGAAGAGTACAAACAGATCCTTGGAACCGATCTTGCGGCCCCATTTCTTGCTCATGGCTTTGATCATTTCCCGGTTGTTGGGCTGATGGCCATTTTCGTTGATGTAGGCATCACGCAAATAGTTGATAACGTCCCAATGTTCATCGGTCAGTGCAACACCCTCGGTTTCCGCGATGGCTTTGCCCACGTCTTCGTTCCAGTCGCCAATATCGACGAGATAGCCGTTAGCATCGGTTTCCACGGTCTTGCCATTGATTTCATAGGACATGCTGATACCTCCTGGTCAAATTGCCGTTACCCGCCAGAGAGCAGGCGATGAATTTCTTTCAAGATTAGAATTCTATTAAATTCCGAATGACTAGTCATCCCCGGGTGTTGCTGCAGGCTGTATCCCTTTCATGGGCAAGAAAATACCGCAGCCCAGGTGCTGGTGTTCTCCAAGCCCTTCCTGCTGCAACCTGAGGGAATCAGAGGGTTTGAGATCGGCAATCATCAGGCTGCGGGTATGCAGGGGACCTTCCGGTGTGTTGATCTGGCTGCCCTTGCCGCATAAAGCCTTGCGAATCCTGATGCCCTGCCGGCCAAGTTCCTCCGCCATGCGCTGCAGGAACAGGTTCTCATCCTTCCACTCGTCGTTTTGCATCAGCACATGGCGCGCGTAGAGGGTGTCGTGGCTGGACAAGGGCTTTTTCTTCGCTTTGCCAAGGGTCAGCTCGCAGCCGTCGATATCCAGCGTAACCCCCAGCAGCCTGTCCGCAATTTCATCGGCCATGGGGGCCGGAACGCGCAGGTGCATACGGGTGCGCCGGGATGGCATGAGATGCTGGCCCAGGGAAGGATCCGGGCGTTCCCAGCCGTTTTGCGAGCCGGCGATATGGATCTCGTGGACAGCGATGCCTTTCTCCCGCATCCCGGGCAGGGCCTGTTCCAAGGCCCGGCTCAATTCATGCAGATGATCCACGGGGAGTTGGCGGCACTGCATGGAGAACGCCAAGTCAAGGACTTCGCTGCTGGTTTGGGGTTCTTCAGCCTTGTCGTCTTCCCACAACATGTTCAGTCCTCGGGAATGTTGGCCCGCAGTGCATCACGGTCGAACCACCAGTCGTCCTGAACCAGCACGTCCACGATATTGCGCAGGCGTACGAGAAACTTGTCGGGCTGATCCAACTCCAGCTTTTCCATCCAGTAGTTGAACTGCGCCTGGTCACTGATGCCGCTGTGGCGATTGGCCACCTTGCCCAGCATCTGCTGGGTGAAAAACAGCATGTCATCCCGTTGGGGATGGTCTTGTGTCCGCACGTCCACGATAAAGGCGGCGGTGGCTGCTGCGACAGCGGCGCCGTCGGAATCATCCGGTGTGTCGTCGATGATGTGATGCAGGAGTTCCACGGATAATTCCGGGGCAATGGGATAAGTGACTCCCAGCCAGACACCCTGCCCCAGGGCCACCAGGGAGTCCGGCTGGTCGCTCAGGTACATGACGTTGCAGCAGTCGGCGGCGGCCTCCCAGTTTTCCTGGGCGAGAAAATGGTCGAATGCTTCGCGGCACATGTGCCAGGCTTCGCTGCCTCTGTTCAGGTCTGCCAGGATACGGCCCATATCCAACTGCAGCTGCGCCTTTTCTCCCGGGTCTGAAATCCCGGGGAGGCGGCTTTCCATCTCTGCCAGTTCGCCTTCGAGGCGGGCTTTTTCCACTGCATCCATGTTGGCGGAGTCCGCAACCGTGTCTTCGAGCTTGTCCGGGTTGTGAAAATCCATGACAGTCAGTACCGGCTGCTGAAAGCGGCTTCCAAACGATCTTCCCAGTCCTCGGGCGTGTCCGGGAACTCGGGCTTCACGTCGAACTGGAGGAATCTTTCTCCTCTTTGGGCAAAGACCTTCACCAGCTGTAACAGCTCCTCGAAGTTCTCCAGGTCATGGTTGGAGATCAGAATATTGCTCAGGGTAAGGACATCGTTGCTCATTGCCGTGTCATCTCTTTAGGTTGGTATGCGTAATCCGGACTTGGGTTGAATTTTCGGTTTGTTTGATACAGATCAACTGTTTTGGAGGGGCGCTTGACGAAATAATTAGTGGTCTCTAATATGCCCCGACAGTCCGGTAGTTGCGTATACTCTAACATACTAAATTATTGGAAATCGCATCTCATAACCATTCAGTGTGAATGGTGTTGATTGTTGTGCGGACAGTTTCGAAAATCCATTTTCGTTATTGTAAACAATAGTCTGCATAGGATGCGTTAGGGAGACAGGAGTTGGTTCTATCCCAAAAGGGATATGAGGTGGACTTCCTGCCACCCCGAAGGTGGAGTTTCCAGTCTGTTGCTCCTCAGCTATATTAGCGCTTGTTGATAAATCGGTCCCAAATCGGGGCATGGTTGTCAATACAAGGAGTGACGACGAAAGAGTTACTGAGGCACTGAAACCCGGGTTTCGGTGGTTCAAAAAAAACCGCAAGCAATTCACGATCTAGTCAGGAGAAACCCAAAATGGCGATCGACAAGCACGAAACACCCATGATTGACCAGCTCGTAGACGGCCCCTGGCCCAGTTTTATCAAGGGCATTCAGCGTCTGCGTGACGAGCACCCCAGCGAGCGCATCAACGGCATGGCGAACGACCTGTTGGGTCAGCTGGAAACTTCTTACGAAACCCGCAAAGGCTACTGGAAGGGTGGAACCATCTCCGTATTCGGTTACGGCGGCGGTATCATTCCCCGCTTCACCGAGCTCAAGAAGGATGATGGCGAATCCATGTTCCCTGAAGCGCAGGAATTCCACACCATGCGTATTCAGCCTCCCGGTGGTTTCCACTACACCACCGATATGCTGCGCAAGATCATGGACATCGATGAGAAATACGGTTCCGGCATGATTTGTCTGCACGGCCAGACGGGTAACCTGATGCTGGTCGGCATGGATTCCGACGCTATCCAGCCCTGTTTCGACGAGATGAACGCCATTGGTTGGGATCTCGGTGGTGCCGGTCCCTGCGTACGTACCGGCATGTCCTGCGTGGGTGCGGCCCGTTGCGAGCATTCCAATGCCGATGAAATGAAGATCAATCGTGTGTTGCTGAACAATTTCCAGGATGACATGCACCGTCCTGCGCTGCCTTACAAATTCAAGTTCAAGGTTTCTGGTTGCGCCAACGATTGCACCAACTCCATTCAGCGCGCTGACATGTCCATCATCGGCACTTGGCGCGACGACATGAAAGTCAACCAGGATGAAGTTAAGGCCTTCGTTGAGAAGAAGGGCCGCAAGTATGTTGTTGACAATGTCATCAACCGCTGCCCGACGGCATCTCTGTCCCTGAATGACGACGATACCCTCGAAGTCAACAACAAGGATTGCGTACGTTGCATGCACTGCATCAATGTCATGACCAAGGCGCTGTCCGCTGGCGATGACAAGGGCGTTACCATCCTCATTGGTGGTAAGCGTACCCTTAAGATTGGTGATCTGTTCGGCACCGTGCTGATTCCCTTCATGAAGCTGGATACCGACGAAGATTATGAAAAGCTCGTGGAGTTGGCCGAGGAGTGCATCGACTTCTTCGCCGAGAATGCCCTGGAGCACGAGCGTACCGGCGAGATGATCGAGCGCATCGGTCTGGCCAACTTCCTTGAAGGCATTGGCGTGGATATCGATCCCAATATGATCAATCATCCCCGTACCAGCAGCTACGTCCGCACCGATGGTTGGGACGAAGAAGCGGCCAAGTGGGAAGAGCGCAAGGCGGCCGGCTGATACCGGTTGTCTGTCAAGTAATAGATCTGCAGGCGGCGCCAAGGCCTGGTTGCCGCCTGCGCAGAAGAAATTCGATTTTTATTTAGGAGGTTCGCATGTCAGATGCACCTGTTATGCCCATAGAATCTGGAACGCCTGACAGTTTCCAGTATATGCACCCCACACTGCGTAAGAATTATGGTCAGTGGGCCTATCACGATCGTCCCCGTCCTGGTGTTCTGCATCATGTGTCCAAATATGGCGACGAGATCTGGACCGTCAAGGCCGCTTCTCCCCGTCAGCTCGACATTCTCACCCTGCGGGAGATCTGTGATATCGCAGACGAATTCTGCAAGGGCTATCTGCGCTTCACCATGCGCGGCAACATCGAGTACATGGTGACGGAAGAGTCTCAGCTCGAGCCTCTGATCAAGCGCCTGAACGATGCGGGTTATCCCATCGGTGGTACCGGTAACTCCGTGACCATGATCTCCCACACCCAGGGCTGGTTGCACTGCGATATCCCCGGTACCGATGCTTCCGGCGTGGTCAAATCCCTGATGGACGAACTGATCGACGAATTTGTGGTCGAGGAAATGCCCAACCGTGTGCATATCACCACCTCCTGCTGCCAGATCAACTGCGGTGGCCAGGGTGATATCGCTATCAACATTCAGCACACCAAGCCCCCCAAGATCAACCATGATCTGGTTGGTAACGCTTGTGAGCGTCCTTCCGTTGTGGCCCGTTGTCCGGTAGCGGCAATTCGGCCCGCCATGGTGAACGGCAAGCCGACTCTGGAAGTGGACGAGAAGAAATGCATCTGCTGCGGCGCGTGCTTCCCACCCTGTCCTCCCATGCAGATCAACGATCCGGAGCATTCCAAGCTGGCGGTTTGGGTTGGCGGCAAGCACTCCAATGCTCGTTCCAAGCCCATGTTCCACAAACTGGTTGCAGCTGGCCTGCCTAACAATGCGCCCCGCTGGCCTGAAGTGGCAAAAGTGGTCAAGCAGATCCTTTCTGCATATAAGGAAAACGCCAATGACTACGAGCGCATGGGTGAGTGGGTCGAGCGTATTGGCTGGCAGCGTTTCTTTGAGCTGACCGGTCTGCCGTTCACCAAGTACCACATCGACAACTGGCGTGGCAGCCGTAACAGCCTGAATCAGTCTGCGCATATCCGCTTCTGATCGGGGGTTGTATCGGTTATGAAATTTTCTATTCAAGTAAACGAAGGCCCCTATCAGCATCAGGCCTCTGATTCCGCCTATCAATTCACCAAGGCGGCTTTGGAGAAAGGTCATGAGTGCTTTCGGGTGTTCTTCTACCATGACGGTGTGCTCAATGGCACCCGGCTGACCACTCCCCCTCAGGATGATCGCAATATTGTGAACAACTGGACTGAGTTGGCCGAGAAGTACGACCTTGACCTGGTGGTCTGCGTGGCAGCTGCACAGCGCCGCGGCATCGTTGACGAAGGTGAAGCCGAGCGTAACGGTAAAGATGCCACCAATATTGCACCCCGGTTCCGGATTTCCGGTCTCGGTCAATTGGTTGAAGCAGCCATCCAGAGCGACCGTCTGGTCGTGTTCGGCGACTGATGGAGGATCATAAATATGTCTGATACAAAGAATTTCATGTTCCTCAATCGTCGGGCGCCTTACGGCACCATCTACGCCTGGGAGTCTCTGGAAGTGGTGCTCATCGCTGCTGCTTTCGAGCAGAACGTCAGCCTGATGTTTGTCGATGACGGTGTGTATGAGTTGACCAAGAGCCAGGATACGGCGGGTATCGGGATGAAAAACTTTTCACCCACCTACCGTACTCTGGGTGACTACGAAGTCCGTCACATGTATGTGGACAAGGCGTCTCTTGAGGCGCGTGGTCTGACTGCGGACGACCTGGTTCAGGTCGAGTGGGAAGACTGGGAGACTGAAGAGTCTGTGGACAATATCGTAGAAGTGGTCGATTCAGAGCGGGTGGCTGAGCTGCTCGAAGAATCCGACGTTGTATTCAGTTTCTAAAGGAGAACGTAATGAGCGATCTGCATACTGTAAACAAGTCGCCGTTCGAAAAGAACTCTTTGGATTCCTGCCTCAGGTTCTCCAAAGCCGGTTCTGCCATTCTCCTTTATGAAGATGGCGTATACGGCGCGCTCAAAGGCACTGCTGTCGAAAACCTGATCGCTTCGGCGGTCGGCGACAAGAAGGTCTATGTCCTGGGTCCGGATTTCAAGGCTCGTGGACTGGCTGACGATCGCATGATCGACGGTGTGGAAGTAGTGGACTACGCAGGTTTCGTGGACCTGGTTGAAGCTAACGACAAGGTTCAGGCCTGGGTTTGATCCCGTTCCTGGATAAAATTTTTGATTGATTATTAGGAGATACAAACATGCCTATCGAAGTAGATGGTAAGACTTTAGAGACTGACGAAGAGGGTTACCTGGTAAACCTGAACGATTGGGTTCCCGGTGTAGCTGAAGTTATGGCCAAGGAAGATGATCTGGAACTGACCCAGGATCACTGGGACATTATCAACTTCCTGCGTGAGTACTATGAAGAGTACCAGATCGCTCCTGCGGTTCGCGTACTGACCAAAGCCGTAGGCAAGCGCCTGGGCAAGGAAAAAGGCAACAGCAAGTACCTGTATGGCCTGTTCCCTTACGGTCCTGGTAAGCAGGCATGTCGTTATGCCGGCCTGCCCAAGCCGACCGGCTGCGTTTGATCGCAGATTGAACCGGCGGGAAGGCGGCTACGGCTGCCTTCCCGGTTTTCCCGAAATCTGAAAGAGTCTTTCGAAACATGTCGCTCGCTATCACAGTGCTTTTCTACCTGGCCACGGTCATTCTGATTACCGGGCTGGCGTATCGTATCTGGGTTTATGCCAAGGTGCCTGCGCCCCTCAAGATTGCCACGACTCCCGCGCCCGTTACCAAGGGTGGTGTGGTTCTGCGTATGTTCCGTGAAGTGGCATTTTTCGAAAGTCTTTTCAAAAGCAACAAGCTGTTGTGGTTGCTTGGGGTGTTGTTCCATTTTGGTTTGCTCCTGGTGCTGTTGCGTCATCTGCGTTACTTCATCAATCCGGTTCCTAC
>JALWRH010000030.1 GCA_026994195.1 Sedimenticola sp.
CTCGTATCCCCCGGCCCTGGCCATGGCCGGGGGATACGAGTTACGCTGGTGGTACATGCTGCCTGTCACCATGCTATCCATGGCAGGCTTCCATCCAGCATTCCTGGGTCTTGCCCGCCGGCTCCCCGGCCGCATAGGCGCGAGCTTCGCCAAGGTCACCCTGCCCGACTTCTCCCGCATGGCCTGGCTCTATCTCTATTATCTGGCTTTTTGGTGCCTGTTCGGCCTGGTGTTTGCCCTGTTCGTGGACATGCTGCATCCCCTGTCCGGAAAAGACTGGTTACCCGTCGGCTCCAGCATCGCCCTGGGATTTTTTGCCGGTTTTGTCATGCTTTTCGTCCCCGGCGGCATCGGCGTCCGGGAATCCGCGCTCTTTCTGCTGCTGGAGCCCTGGATATCTGCGCCCGACGCGCTGCTGGTTTCCCTCGGCTCACGTCTGTGGATCATGGCGGGGGAAGGATTGTCCCTGGTTCTGGCCGAAGCCCTGTTTCAACTCAGAAAACACCTCAGCCCCATCCGGCGGACATAAGACTCAGGAGCTTTCCCTGGCCTGCCGGGCCGGTTGGGTATCCAGTTGCACTTCCTGTGCCACTTCGATGAAGGACGGACGAATGCCCGTGCGCATACAGTCGTAGCAGGCGATATCGGACTTTTCCAGCGGCAGCTTCTTGCGCGTTCTGGCGATGATCCTTCTGGAGGTGCGGAAATGGTCGTTGTTCCATATTTCCATGAAGGAGCCGTCGTCGATATTGCCAAAATCGTCCTTCTTGAAAAAGGTGTAACAGCAGGGTGCCACGCCACCATCGGCACGGACATTCAGGTGGGACCAGGGACGGTCGCAGTTGTACAGGCGTTCCGGATTGCCCAGGTCGGTGCGGTATCTGGGATCCGTCGCGGCCCAGTTTTCGTCCTCGACGTAGGCGGGCAACGGCGTAAACTTGTTGATGCCCATTTCATAGGCCATTCTTTCCGTGGCTTCCAGTTCGTGTTCGTTGTGCCGGAACACGATGAACTGCCATTCCACGAATGGCTTCCCCGAAGCATGTTCCCGCCGCTGGGCAAGCAGATCCCGCACATTGGCCATGACCTTGTCGTAATCCCCGCCACGGCGGTATATCTCATAGGTTTCCCTGCTACCACCGTCTATGGCCACCATCATATAATCGATGCCCGAATCCAGTAAACGCTTGTTGTAGGCAGGCGTCATAGCCGTTGCATTGGTAGAAAGCATGACGTAGATGTTCTTCTGCTTGGCGTATTCGATGATCTTGATAATGTCCTTGTTCAGCAACGGCTCCCCCCATGTATAGACCTGCAGAAAATAGAGATAGTCGCCTACCTGGTCCAGTATCTTCTTCGCTTCCTCGAACTTCATGTGGCGCACGTCCCGGCCGCCGGAAATGCCTTTTCCCGTGAGGCAAAACGGGCATTTCAGGTTACACACATTGGTGACTTCCATGACGAACAGATAAGGATAGCAGTGCACAGTCTCCGCGCCCTTGCGCATGGCATGGTGAACCTTGATGAAGTTCAGCAGTTTCTTAGGCGAGTTGTTGAACAGGAAAGCCTGCACATGGGAAAAACTGAGGCGACTGGCGAAAAACCGGCGTGACAGCCAGTTGACGCTGCGAAACAGCCATTTTCTGATTCCATTTTTCAAGAATTCATCTCCTCAGTATCAGAACATAGGTGGGAAGCAGCCGGTAAAACAGCTTCCAGAGCCACATGGGAACACGTTCCAGCTTTCCTCCCCGGGGAATCATATCCCTGGCGTGGAAACGATCCGGGTTCCCTATGACGCGCAGGGTGTAGTCTTCAACGCGGAAATCCCGGATCAGTTTGCGTATGCCGCCATAGGTACGCAGATTCTCATAATAACAGTCGCCTTTTCCGAACAGTTTCATGTATCGGTGGGCTAGAAACTTGGGCAGCCAGGAAAGAAAAGGCAAGTGATAATGCGGCTCCATGGGGATCCAGCGTGACGCCGCGCCCAGGTAACAGACACCCTCGTCCGAAAGCACCCGTCTTATCTCCTGGAACAGGCGGACTGGATCGGGAACGTGTTCATAGACATGGTTGCAGATGACAAGATCCACGGAACCATCCTTCAGGGGAAGATGCATGGAATCCCCATCCACATAATGCAGATTGTCCTGTTGGCGCTGCTGGTGGGCGATTTTCAGGGCATGCAGGTCGATATCCAGGCCCAATACGTCCTCGAAAAAAGGGGCGATGGCCGAGGTGAAAAAACCACCCGAGCAGCCGACATCCAGGGCCAGCCGTTTTCTGTCATCGCCTATGCCGCCGGCCTCCCGCAGGATGGCCAGCATCTTGTCCACCTTGTGACGCTTGTACTCATAGTCGAGCAAGATGGGGGATTTTAGAGAGAGGTCATTCTGGTACTCGAGATTGTTCATGAGCTGAGATGCCTGTGATACCAATGACAGAAAACGTAGATAGTCCACAGCTTGAAGCCATGATCCGCGCGCCCCCCCTGATGTTGCCGCCAGAGCGTCGCCACTTCATCCATGTTCAGAATGTCCGAGGCAGTTCTGCCTTCCAGCACCAGTGCCTGAAAGGGTTCACGGAGACGTTCTCTGAACCAGCATCCCAAGGGAACGGAAAAACCGTGTTTGCCCCGCTGCAATACGGACGCGGGAAGCTGCCGGCCATAACAGCTCCGGACAATATATTTCTGCTTGTTGCCCCGGATCTTCTGCTCCAGGGGCAAGCCGGCGGCAAACTCCACCAGACGGTGATCCAGAAACGGGTTCCTGACTTCCAGGCCATGCTGCATGCTCATTCTGTCCACTTTCACGAGGATGTCTTCCGCAAGATAGGTCTGTTGATCTGCCACCATCATGCGGCTCACGGGATCCAGTTCCTGCAAATGAAGATCCGTGACAAAATCAAATGTCTCCGATTCCGCCAGACCGCCGCGCAACAGCCGCCGCCGCTCCTTCAGGCTGAAAGTCTGAGCCAGAGGGTCACCAGGGGATTGCGCCATTCTGGAGATCATCCCATACAGGAGCTTCAGTTTTTTGACCGGGTTGTTTCCATAATAGGAGGCAGTTTCGGGCAGGGCTTGGACCAGTCTTTCCATCAGGCCACCCTGCAACCAGTGCGGCGGCAGGGGCAGGCGTCGTAACAGCCACCGGGCATAGTATCTTCTGTATCCGCCGAACAGCTCATCCACCCCGTCACCGGAGAGCGCCACGGTAACATCCTTTCTGGCGAAACGACACAAATTCCAGGTCGGTACCGCTGAAGGGTCGGCATATGGCTCACCAAAAGCATCCAGAATCCGATCCAGCTGCTCCGGTTCATCCCTGTCTGCAAATTCCAGCTTTTGCTCTATGCCCAGCAGCCGGGCAGCCTCCTGGGCCTCCGTACTCTCATCATAGCTGCCATCCCTAAACCCCATGGTGAACGCCCGCACATCCTGCCCAAGAGCCTTTACCACACCGGCAACCAGGGACGAATCCAGTCCGCCGCTGAGAAATACCCCCAGAGGCACATCCGCCCGCAAACGCATGCGTACGGAGTCCTCCAGAAGAAAGCGCAGTTCCTCACACCAGTCAGTCTGGTTCCCGATGCGATCTTCCCGCAGGGGAAGCTGCCAGTAGCGGCTGATCTCAGTCCGGCCGTTCCTCCACCAGAGTTTGTGAGCCGGTGGCAGCTTTCTTATGCCAGACCAGATGCTTCTTTCCTGTCCAATGAACTGATGGGCAAAATAATCACTCACCGCCCTTGCATCTAGGCGGCGTTCAATGAAGTCGAAATGCCCTAGGGCGGGAAGTTCGGAAGCAAACGCCAGCTGTTCTTTCCCCTCCGCATAATACAGGGGTTTTTCACCCAGACGATCGCGGGCCAGAAACAGGGACTTCTCCTGCCTGTCCCACACGGCAAAGGCAAACATGCCATTGAGTTTCTCCAGGCAGGCCTCGCCGTATTCCACGAACAGCTTCATCAGCACTTCCGTGTCCCCGCTGCTGCGAAAAACATGGTTCCTGGCCTGCAGCTCCTTCCTCAGCTCCTGGTAATTATAGATTTCACCATTGAAAACCATGCAGTAGCGCCCACAGTCCGAGAACCAGGGCTGCGGACTGCCTTCCAGGTCGATGATGCTAAGACGCCTGTGCGCCAGGCTGCAATGGGGCAGATCGACCTGTCCACTGCCGTCCGGTCCACGATGCGCCAGCAGCTGGCTGCCCGCCGCCACGGCCGCCACATCGGCAGCCGGCGCTGTTGCAAGCACGTGTCCCACCAGGCCGCACATCAGTCGGCACCCCCGATCTCCTGATAAATACGGGTGCAGGCATCGGCGGACTGCTCCCAGGTCAGGCCCATATCCAGAATCCGCTGCCTGCCGTTCCTGCCCATGGTCTGCGCCAGCTCCCTGTCCCCGGCCAGACGTTCGATGTGAGCCGCCAGACTGCTCTCATCACCCGCCGGGAAAAGCAGGCCAGTGGAAGCATGCTGCACCAGCTCGTCCACGCCTGGAATGTCGCTGGCAAGCACAGGCATGGCTGCTGCCATGGCCTCCAGAACCACATTGGGCCTGCCCTCGCTGTAGCTGGACAACACCAGGACATCATGCCTGGCGAGCTGCTCATGCACTGCCTCCGGCTGCAGGGCACCGAGGAACCGGACCCGATGTGCGATACCCAGATCCTCCGCCAACTGCTGTAAAGCGGCTTGTTCCGGACCTTCGCCCACGATGCTCAAGCTGATTCCCGGTACCGCGGCTAGCGCTGCAAGGGTCACCTCCACCCCTTTTCGGGGAATGAGGCTTCCCACGGCAAGCAGGCGCAATTCTTCCTCATTCGTCTCCTTTCTTTCCAGCTGGAGCAGCGCTCCGTTCACACCATTCTCCACCAGACGCAACTTCCCGGCCTGCTCCGGAAACATTTCCTGCAGTTTTTCGACGATGGCGTTACTCACGCCGATCACCCGCTCACAGCGGGACAGGCAGGCCTTCAGAATCCAGCGATCAATTCCCTTTTTCGCTCCCCGGGTCATATCCTCACCACGCAGGCTCACCACCACTGGCACCCCCAGCAGCCTGCCGGCAAATCCCGCCACCAGGCCACATATTGCCCAGTTGGCATGAATCACATCCATTTTCCTTCCATGCCTCAGGCAACTGAGAAACATGCCTGCCAGAAACGGGGGCACCAGCAGATACAGCCAGGGCGTTTTTTTCAGGGCTACGGGTATGCCGCCAGGCACGTGCGCCAACCGCTGCCAGCTGCGCAGTGCGTAGCGGTAGGGCAGGACAACGGGTTCCTCACCGCGGAAAAGCGTGTCTTGTAGACTTCGCTTCCGCCAGTCCGCGGGAACGATCACCCGGACAGCATGTACTCGCATCAGGCTGCGGGCCAGGCGGGCCACGAAAATACCGCTGGACGACATGGGGTCCAGTGGATAGGAAGTGGTCACGAGCAGGACGCGCATGAGTGGAAAATATCAGCTTTCGCGCCGGGCGATGACAAAATGGCCGAAAACCGCGGCATCATTGAAACGCAGGGCCAGAAAGGGCATGGCAAGGATATTGTTCACCAGGCAGGCGGCATACACGGGGATGGCCAACACCAGGCCTATCAGGTATTGCCGCCCCAGCGCCCTGGCCACCAGCTCCAACAGGGACAGGTTCATCATCTGCAGGGCCACGATCACGGAATTGCCATGGCTGTTAAGGTATTCGATCTCGAATCCCGCCTGGCTCAGTTCAGCCTTCAGCCCATGCACCGTGAAGCGGTGGTAGTCATTGGGCGCATCATGCACCGGATAGATGAAAGGAACGGAAAGATAGAGGCGCCCTCCCGGAACCAAAACCCGGCGGCATTCCCTGATGACCCGTGCATACTCAAAAATATGCTCGATCACTTCCAGCAGTACCACTTTGTTCATACTACTATCCGGAACCGGCAAGGCCCGGGCATCACCATACACATCCGGCCGGACCTGGTAACGGGCATTAGTGTCCGGATAATCCAGCCGGATGATCCGGGCGCCCGGCCCCAGCAGGGAGGAAAGATCACTGTCGCCGCTGCCAACATCCAGAATCCAACCGGCATCCTTTCCTTTCAGCGCCTTTCTCGACAAGGCATGAAACCGGTCTGAAAGCCATTGCGGATGAAATGGGGTTCCCTTGAGTACACGCAGACGGCGCAACCAGACGGCCGCCCGTGTTGCTTCCTCGGGTGAACTCGAACCAGACTCCATACTTTCCCCCGCCACCTGCTCAGGGATCCTCCGTACCCCGATAATGCAAGGCCGACACCTGTTCTGAAAGTATCCCTATCAAAAAGGTCAACAGGGAAGACATGAGCAGCAGGGCGCTCATGTTGGTGAAACGATGCAGAACAAGGTAGGTATAACCATAGTATCCAACCCCGATGAGCATGAGCACAAGGCTTACAGGCAGGAACAATCTCATGGGCGAGAAAAGTGTGCCTATCTTTAGAATAATAATGAAAAACCGGATGCCGTCCCGAAACAGGCGTATATGGCTGCTGGTGGAATCCTGGCGGTTCCGTGCGGAGATAGGGACATAGCTCACTGGAAATCCCGCCCTGAAAAAAGCCATGGTACTGGTCGTCGGATAGGAAAAGCCATTGGGAAGAAGATAAAGGAACTTTCTGAAACTCTCGGCATCGACCACGCGAAATCCCGATGTAAGATCCTCAATGCGATATCCGGTCATTATCGTCGCCAACCGACTATAAAAATGGTTGGCCCAACGGCGCCACCAGGAGGCATGGGTAGCTGTTTTTCTTGCTCCCACGACCATTTTATAGCCATGCTTAAACTTCTCCAGCAGTCGTGGAATATCCTGGGGATCATGTTGCCCGTCCGCGTCCATGAACACTAACAATCTTCCCTTCGCTGCACGCGCTCCAGCCTTGATTGCGGCGCCGTTTCCCATACTATACGGGTTGCGAATGACTTGCGCCCCCAGGGAAAGGGCAATGTCACCCGTACCATCATCGGAACCGTCGTCGACTACCAGTATTTCCGCTTTGGGAAGCACTTCCTTGATCCTTGGAAGCAATACAGGGAGTGACGCGGACTCGTTTTTTGCCGGTAGCACAACAGTGATGTCGGATAGCATTGTTCCCAGAAACACGCTCGTCAAATTGTAGCTTGATAATAGCATGCCTAACTGCAAAGTGGTTTTCTCCATACAATCAATCTAGAAAACATCAGTGGCCGAAACAAATACAGCCAACCACATCTGCTCCCTGTACCGGAAAGTCCCAGCAAACCATGACCGTCTCAATTTCGAGTTGTAATGCTCGGTAGAGAAAACACCCATTTGGGAACCATTCCCGGATCAAAAAGGCATGTTCAAAATAGAACGCAAACAGCCACTGACAAGTGAATACCTACCTAGGGTTATGCACTGAACAAGCACAGAAAAACTATTGGACATTCAGTCAATTCCAGAACAGAATGTAAGTAATTCATGTATTGAACCTGGGAGAATTCATGGGGCATATCGCTCGAACAACCGATCCGTCTGGCCCGGTGCTGTTCTACAATACTGATCATTCAATGGAGCTTTATTGACAAAGGCCAGCACAAGCATGCACTTAACACCTCAGTTTCCATTCACTCCTGATTGCTCCATGACTTCGAGCCTTTTTGTTGTGCGCTGAAACATTATGACTAACGACAAGAATACATCCCTGAAAGGATTTTCCCGCTACTTGGTGAATGCAGGATTGCTGGATCTCGAAACAGCACTGGAAGCCGAAAAGAACGCCAAAGAAGAGAATGTCCCGCTGATCACTCATGTGGTTCAAACGGGGCAGGTTTCTTCCAAAAAAATTGCTGTGCTTGCTCACCAGGAATTCGGTTTGCCACTGTTCGACCTGGATGCCATAAGCAAGGAAAACCTCGCACTGAAGGAAGTGGAAGCCGATCTTTTCAATAAACATCATGTCCTTCCCCTGATCAGGCGGGGAAACAGGCTGTTCCTGGCTGTGTCCGACCCGACCAATCAGGAGGCAACAAAGGAAATTCAGTTCAGTACCGGACTCGCTATTGAAACCATTCTGGTCGAAGAAGAAAAACTGGCCGTCATGTTGGAAGAAGCTTCCCGCTCCCAGGAAGCCGCCATGGGCGCCATGCTGGAAGAGAACCTGGAGAATATTGATTTTGGCCTGGATGGTGATGGTGAAGTTGATGAGGAAGGTCAAAAGGAGATCGATGAAGCTCCTGTCGTTCGTTTCGTCAACAAGATATTGCTGGACGCTATCAACAGCGGGGTCTCGGACATTCATTTTGAACCTTACGAAAAAAGCTATCGCATACGCTATCGCCAGGACGGCCTGCTCTTCGAGAAAGCCAGTCCCCCCGTCAACATTGCCCAGCGCCTTTCTTCCCGCTTGAAAGTCATGGCGCGTCTCAACATCGCAGAACGCCGGGTTCCCCAGGATGGGCGCATCAAGCTCAAGATTTCCAAGCATCAGGCCATCGATTTCCGGGTCAACACCTGTCCTACCGTGTATGGCGAGAAAGTTGTCCTGCGTATTCTCGATGCTTCAGCCGCCACACTGGGCGTAGATGCCCTGGGCTTCGAGGAAGATCAGAAAAAACTTTTCATGGATGCAATCAAGAAACCCTATGGAATGATTCTGGTCACCGGGCCAACAGGTAGCGGTAAAACCGTATCCCTGTATACCGCCCTCAACATCCTCAACGATCCCCAGGTGAATATCTCCACAGCAGAGGATCCGGTGGAGATCCAGGTTGAGGGTATCAACCAGGTCAACATCAACACTGCCAGCGGACTGCATTTTGCTGATGCATTGCGCGCATTTCTACGTCAGGACCCCGATATCATCATGGTGGGTGAGATACGTGACCTGGAAACCGGAGAAATTGCGGTCAAGGCTGCGCAAACCGGCCACATGGTGCTCTCCACCCTGCACACCAACGATGCACCCCAAACCCTTACCCGCCTTGCCAACATGGGCATACCGCCGTACAACATCGCTTCCTCGGTCAACCTGATCATGGCCCAGCGTCTTGGCAGGCGCCTGTGTGAGCATTGCAAGGAGGTCGAGGATCTGCCGCGCACCGCCCTTCTCGAGGAAGGCTTTACCGAAGCTGAAGTAGCAGCCGGCCTTACCATCTACAAAGCCGTTGGCTGCGACAGGTGCAACAATGGCTACAAAGGCCGTGTGGGCATTTTCGAGATCCTGCCGGTTTCAGAAGGTATCGCTCAGATGATCCTGGAAGAAGGAAATGCTATGCAGCTCAAGGAACAGGCCTTGAAAGAAGGCTATTATTATGATCTTCGGACAGCTGGTTTGTTGAAAGTGAAGAATGGCATCACCAGCCTGGAAGAAATCAACCGAATCACCAAGGACTAGAATAGATGGCGACGAGAACGGTAGTTAAAAAAACCGCGAAAAAACCAAAGGCGGAAAAAACCTACAGTTATGCCTGGACCGGCACAGACCGCAGAGGAAGAAAAGTCAAAGGGAAAGCCAGGGCTTCCAATGACGCCCTTGTCCGGGCAGACCTGCGTCGTCAGGGAGTCACCCCTGTCAAGGTTCAGAAAGAAATAAACATAAGCTTTGGCAAACCCAAGATACGAAGCAGTGATATTGCCGTATTTTCCCGCCAGCTGGCCACTATGATGAGAGCCGGCGTGCCCCTGGTTCAGGCTCTGGATATTGTGGGGAAGGGGCACAACAACCCCGCCATGCAGGAAATGATCATGTCCATAAAGGCGGATATAGAAGGCGGTACGTCCCTGACCAACGCCCTGCGCAAACATCCCATGTATTTCGACGATTTGTTCTGTAACCTGGTGGAAGCCGGTGAACAGGCCGGTGTGCTGGAAACATTGCTGGAGCGTATCGCCACCTACAAGGAAAAAACAGAATCCATCAAGAAGAAAATCAAAAAGGCCCTGATTTACCCCGCTGCCGTACTCAGTGTGGGCATCCTGGTTACTGCCATCATCCTCATATTCGTAGTCCCGGTATTTGACGAACTTTTTGCAAGTTTTGGCGCTGAGTTGCCCGCATTCACCCAGATGGTGGTCAACATGTCTGAATTCATCAGGGACAACTGGGTATTTGTCATTCTTGGCATTGCCGCGGTGATCATCATACTCTCGACGCTGTGGAAACGATCACCAAAATTCCGGGAAATCATTGATCGCTCATTGCTCAAAGCCCCGGTATTCGGTCCTATCATGCACAAATCCGCTCTGGCGCGCTTCGCCCGCACCACCTCCACCATGTTCGCCGCCGGTGTCCCCATGGTGGAAGCGCTGGATTCCGTGGCTGGTGCAACGGGCTCCGTGGTATACGGTAACGCTGTCAAGGAGATGCGTGAAGACATCGCAACCGGACAATCCCTGCGCCTGGCCATGGAACAACAACGCTTGTTTCCCCACATGGTCAAACAAATGGTCGCCATTGGCGAGGAATCCGGCGCCCTGGATGAAATGTTGGGCAAGGTGGCCGATTTTTATGAAGAGGAAGTGGACAACGCCGTCGACTCCTTGAGCAGCCTAATGGAGCCCCTCATTATGGTTATCCTCGGCACGCTGGTTGGCGGACTGGTGGTGGCCATGTATCTGCCTATCTTCAAGCTGGGCGCTGCGATCTGATGGAGGAAGTGTTTGCCCAAGGGGCAATCCTTTATCCTTTGGGTTTCATTCTCGGACTGCTGGTAGGCAGCTTCCTGAATGTTGTCATCTTCCGGCTTCCCAGGCGCATGGAGCAGGATCTGAAGGATGCCTGCGAGGAACTGGCGGGGAAGGAAGTGGAATACCGCCCCAACAAGTGGTTTGGTCTTGCCTGGCTCATGCACCCGCCCTCCAGTTGTATGTCCTGTGGACACAGGATACGTGCCTGGGAGAATATCCCGGTCATCAGCTGGCTATTGCAGAAGGGCCGTTGCACTGCCTGCGGCACCCGCCTGTCGGTACAGTATCCCGTTGTGGAACTGCTAAGCGCAGTATTGTCTCTGGCCGTCGTCTGGCACTTTGGATTTACCTGGCAGGCCCTGGCCGCTTTGCTCCTGACCTGGGCACTGCTGGCCATGAGCGTCATCGATATACGCCTGCAGATCCTTCCTGATGTGCTGATACTGCCCCTGGTCTGGCTGGGGTTGTTGTTGAACCTGCAGGGCATGTTCACGGATATTCAGTCAGCCATCTATGGCGCCGTGGCCGGATACCTGTCACTTTGGTTCCTGTTCCACCTGTTTCTTCTGATGACCGGCAAGGAAGGCATGGGCTATGGGGACTTCAAACTTTTTGCCCTCTTTGGCGCCTGGCTGGGCTGGCAATTCTTGCCGCAGATCCTTCTCGTATCTGCCGTTGTGGGTGCGGTCAGCGGCCTGGGCATGATCCTGTTCCTTGGGCGAGACAAGAGCATCCCCATTCCCTTTGGTCCCTACCTGGCAGCAGCGGGCTGGATCGCCATGATCTGGGGAGAGGACATCAACCGCAGCTACCTGCAGTTTGCCGGCCTTCAGTAGGGTTCTGGTCCATGTTGAAGATTGGTCTTACCGGCGGCATCGCCAGCGGGAAGACGGCAGTCAGCGACCAGTTCTCCCGGCTGGGCGTGCCTGTCATCGACACCGACATCATCAGCCGGGAACTGGTGGAACCCGGCAAGCCGGCTCTGCAACAGATTGCCGATCAGCTTGGAGAAGCTTTCATTCAGGAAGATGGAAACCTGAACCGCAGGGCTTTGCGCCAGCATATTTTCTCCCATCCCGGCGCAAGAACCCTTCTGGAAGGGATTCTTCACCCGGCCATACGCCGGGAGGTCACGCAACAACTGCGCGCCCTCACCAGCACACCCTACGCCATCGTGGTCATCCCCTTGCTGGTAGAAAACGGGCTGCAGGATATGGTCGACCGGGTGCTACTGGTGGATGCACCCGAGGAACTCCAGATCAAGCGGGTCTGCCAGCGGGATCAAATATCCCCAGAGCAGGCCAGGAGCATACTGAATGCCCAGGCCTCCCGGGATCAAAGACTCGCCGCGGCGGATGATATCCTGGAAAATACCGGAGACATGGATACCCTGGCCGCCTGTGTGGAAACTCTTCACAAGCAATACCTTTCTCTTGCCCGGCCAAGGAACTGACACCCACTATCACTGTCACAGTGTATATTCCCGTTTGAACCCCGGTGGCATCTGATAGACAATAGCCACAACATTGCCACTGGCCGGATGCCTGTTTTGCATAACTCACTGTTGTTTGAACATCCCCTCAATGAACGGACTCGCACCCTGCTGCGTATTTCCCACCTGTTCGAGCAGTTCGAATACCACCTGCCCGCTTCCAGCCCCTGGCAGAGCCGTGCAGCCATTCAGGCCCTTCTCGACATCACCAGCATCCTGGGCCGGGCGGATATCAAGCAGGAGCTGATCAAACAACTGGAACAGCAGAAGAAATCCCTGGAACGCATTGGCGGCAACCCGGGCGTGGACCAGGTCCGCCTGCATCAGGTTCTGGAAGACATTGGGCGCATGAGCGAGCGGCTGTTCACGACCAGCCGTCAGCTTGGAGACAGCCTGCGCAAGAACGATTTTCTCAAAAGCATTGCCCAGCGCGCGCCCATCCCCGGAGGCGGTTTCGAATTCGACCTGCCCCAACTGCACTATTGGCTCAACCTGCCTCACACCGAAAGGGTCATGCAACTCGATGACTGGCGTCATGAAATCAGCGTGGTGCAGGAAACGGCTGACCTGCTCCTGGGTATTCTCCGCAACAGCAATGTGTTCCGTTCCCGTTCCACTAGTGAGGGTTTCTTTCAGCAGAGTCTGGACAAGAACCGGCGCGTCGATCTGATCCAGGTCGTACTGCCGGCAGAATCCTTTCTGTATGCTGAGATCAGTGGCAACAAACACCGCTTTTGCATACGGTTCATGGAAAGCGGCAACTGGGAACAGCCGGAACAAACCAGCCAGGAAGTCTCTTTCAAACTCAAGACCTGCGCCATATGAATACCAAGCCCGGCAAGGACCAAGCGCCTCCCGTTACCGTCAACTGCCCCACCTGCAGCGCCCCGGTCACCTGGGACGAGAGATCACCCTGGCGCCCTTTCTGCAGCCGTCGATGCCAGTTAATCGACCTCGATGAATGGCTCACGGACGACGACGAGGAGCCTGGGGTCAAACAGGAATAGCGCTTGGCCAATGCCATTGGCTTTCAATAATCATCTGTAGGTCGGGCTTCAGCCCGACAACGGCGGCCACTACGGAGCAATGTCGGACTGAAGTCCGACCTACGGAAATCAATGAGTCAGGTGCATTTCCACAGGCTGAAGGTATCCCGGGTCAAAGATACTGTCAGCGCCGCAAAACTACGTGATTGCACCGGGCCATAGCCCCCGGATGCCGGCGATCCCCTGGGCCCCGGCCTGCCAGCTCTTTTCCAGAAACTGTGGGGTCATGCCCCCCAGGGCATACACCGGCAAAGGAAGCTCTGCCACGAGTGCAGAAAAACCCTCCCACCCCAGAACCTCCGCATCAGGATGGCTGGCCGTGGGGAGCACCGGGGAGAGCAGGGCAAAATCCACTCCCCTGTCCCGGGACAGGGCCAGTTCTTCCGCATCATGGCAGGAAGCTCCGAGCAGCAGGCCGGAAAGGTTTTCGGTGCTGCGCAGGCGGCGCCGGTCCAGGTGCAGGCCATGGGCGCCGGCTTTCTCCAGCAGCGCCAAAGAGCCGTTTACCAGCATTCTGGCGCCATATTCCTCGCACAACCGGCGTGAGGCCCGGGCCAGGTTCTCCAGATCCTTATCTGCCAGGCCAAAAACGCGAAACTGCACCAGGGAGATCCCCCCGGCCAAAGCCCTGCGCAGCTCCTCGAGAAACCGGGCTGGCTCTGTGGCTGAAGGCGGAGTGATCAGGCAGGTATCGGGTAACTGAATGGCCTTGACCACAGGCACATCAGCGGCGGGCATGGGCCTGCCGGCCAGCTCCTGAGCCGCAACCCATGACAGTGGCTGACCTTCCAGCCCCCTGGGCTCGCCCCGCCAACGGTCCACCCGCCAGGTATCCAGCAGAACCTTGCGATCCTCATAGGCATGAGCGATACGAATCAAAGGCCGGGCATCCAGCACATCCACGCCCAGCTCCTCTTTTAGTTCCCGGGCGAGGGCCTGGCGCGGGGATTCCCCCGGCTCCACTTTCCCCCCGGGAAACTCCCACAAACCACCCTGATGCGTACCTGTCCTGCGCCGGGCAAGCAACACCTTGCCGTCCGGGCCTGTCAGAACACCGGCGGCTACGTGTACCAGGGGTATTTCAGGTTCGGTATTCAGCGTTGATCTTCACGTAGTCGAAGGACAAATCACAGGTGAGGATACGGGCGGATGCCTGCCCCCTGCCAAGGGCAATGCGTATGGTGAAGGCTTCCTGCTCCACCACGGCCTGTCCGGCAGCCTCCGTGTAGGCAGGATCCCTTCCACCCCGGCTCACGATGCACAGATCATCAAGCCAGATACGCACCCTGCCAATATCCAGATCCGGCACTCCCGCACGGCCCACCGCTGCAAGAATCCGCCCCCAGTTGGGGTCGGAAGCAAACAAGGCTGTTTTCACCAGGGGGGAATGGGCCACGGTGTAGGCCACATCCCGGGCCTGGTTTTCGGAATCGGCTTCTTCCACCCGGATTTCCACCTGCTTGGTGGCGCCTTCACCATCAGCGATGATGGCGTGGGCCAGTTCCATGCAGACTTCGTTCACGGCTTGCCTGAAAAGCCGTCCGGCATCGCTTTGGGCATCCTCCACGGCCACACCGGAAACGCCACTGGCCAGCAGGACGCAGGCATCATTGGTAGACGTATCACCATCCACGGTAACAGAGTTGAAAGAAGGCGCAACAGCCTCCTGGAGCACCTGCTGCAGGATCTTCCGGCTGCACGCTGCGTCCGTGGCCACATAGGCCAGCATGGTGGCCATATCCGGACGAATCATGCCCGACCCCTTGCACATGCCCGTAACAGCAATGGATTTCCCGGCCACTTCGATACGGCGGCTGGCCAGCTTGGGAACGGTATCCGTGGTCATGATGGCTTTCGCGGCCTGTTCCCAGTTCTTCCCGTCCAGAGCGGACAACAGGCCGGGTATGGCCTGGGCAAAAGGTTCTGTGGGAAGGTCTTCACCAATTACGCCTGTGGAGAAAGGCAAAACCTGATTCATGGCCACGCCAGTGGCCGCTGCCAGCAGGCGGCAGGTCTCGAAACTGGCTGCAAGTCCGGCCTCGCCGGTGCCTGCATTGGCATTGCCAGAATTGATGAGCAGGTAGCGGGGCGGAATCTTTTCAAGGTGCTGCCGGGCAACCAGCACCGGTGCTGCGCAAAAGGCGTTCCGGGTGAATACCGCCGCCGCTGTACCGCCTTCGGCCAGTTCCATGAGCACCAGGTCATCGCGACCCTGGTAGCGAATGCCCGCCGCACCCGCCGCCAGGCGGATACCGGGCACGGGAGCGATCTCAGCCATGCCGGCCATTACTGAAGCTTGCCGTGGCAGTGCTTGTATTTCTTGCCTGAACCACAGGGGCAGGGCTCGTTGCGGCCCACTTTGCGGTCCGGGCGCACGTAGGGCTGCTGCGCTTCGCCGGCAGCTTCCTGTTCCTGTGCAGCCGGCTCTTCGGGTAGGCCTTCGAAGGCATCATGCTTGAATTCGAACTCATTTACCTGGGGCTCCATTTCCAGCGGAGGCGCATCCGCCAGCTGAATCTTGCTCAGGATCTCCACTACTTCCCGTTTGATGGCATCCAGCATGCTGGAGAAAAGCTCGAAAGCTTCCCGTTTGTACTCCTGCTTGGGGTTCTTGGCGGCAAAACCGCGCAGATGAATACCCTGGCGCAGATAGTCCATGGCGGCCAGGTGTTCCTTCCAGTGGGTATCGAGGGTTTGCAGCATGACCGCTTTTTCGATGTAGCGCATCTGTTCTTCACCCGCCAGGGCAACCTTCTCCTGGTAGACTCTTTCCAGCTCTTCCAGAATACGCCTGCGCAAGGGCTCCTCATGCAGATCGTCTTCCTCATCCAGCCACTTTTGAATCGGCAGATCCAGATCGAAACGCTCTTTCAGCGCTTCTTCCAGGCCGGAAATGTCCCACTGCTCCTCGATGCTCTGGGGAGGAATATAGCTGTTGATCACTTCATCGAGCACTTCCTCGCGCAGGGCGGCAATGGTGTCGGATATATCCTCACTGTCCATGAGCTCGTTGCGCTGCTCATAGACCACCTTGCGCTGGTCGTTGGCCACGTCATCATATTCCAGCAACTGTTTGCGGATATCGAAGTTGCGGCCTTCCACCTTGCGCTGGGCATTCTCGATGGCCTTGTTCACCCAGGGGTGCTCAATGGCCTCGCCTTCCTTCATGCCAAGTTTCTGCATCAGTTTACCCACCCGCTCAGAAGCAAAGATGCGCATCAGATTGTCTTCCAGGGAAAGATAGAAACGGCTGGAGCCAGGATCGCCCTGACGACCGGATCGGCCCCGCAACTGATTGTCGATACGCCGGGACTCGTGGCGCTCGGTGCCTATGACCCGCAGGCCACCAGCTTCCAGCACCTTGCGATGGCGTTCTTTCCAGGCCTGTTGCACGGCCTGTTTCTGTTCTTCGTCCGCATCCGCCCCCAGGTCTTCTATTTCCACATCCATGTTGCCGCCCAGCACGATGTCCGTACCCCGGCCGGCCATGTTGGTGGCGATGGTCACCGCGCCCGGCAGACCGGCTTCGGCAACGACCCGCGCTTCCCGTTCATGTTGCTTGGCATTGAGCACCTGATGCTCGATACCCGCCTTGTTGAGCAGCTCGGACACCAGTTCGGACACCTCGATGGAAGCCGTGCCCACCAGCACCGGCTGGCCGCGTTCCACGCAGTCGCGAATATCTTCCACGATGGCATTGAACTTTTCCTCGGCGGTGAGATACACCAGGTCGGTCTGATCGTCCCGCTGCATGGGCTTGTTGGTGGGAATCACCACGACCTCCAGACCATAGATCTGCTGGAACTCGTAGGCTTCCGTATCCGCCGTACCGGTCATTCCCGCCAGCTTGTCGTACAGGCGGAAAAAATTCTGGAAGGTGATGGAGGCCAGGGTCTGGTTCTCCTGCTGGATCTCCACGCCCTCTTTGGCTTCCACAGCCTGGTGCAGGCCTTCAGACCAGCGCCGCCCGGGCATGGTGCGGCCGGTGAACTCGTCCACGATGATGATCTGCCCATCACGGACGATGTAATCCACATTGCGCTGGAAGATCACATGGGCGCGCAGGGCCGCCATGACATGATGCATAAGCATGATGTTGGCCGTGTCGTACAGGCTGGCATTCTCATCCAGCAGCCCCATTTCCGTGAGCATCTGCTCCACATGTTCATGGCCTTCATCACTGAGAAAAACCTGCTTGGCCTTTTCGTCCACGGAATAGTCCCCAGGACCAAAATCCGGCTTGCCTTCCTCGTTGGTGATGGGATCCTGGCGGGTCAGGCGGGGGATGATCTGGTTGATCTTCTGGTACAGCTCAGAGCTGTCATCCGCCGGGCCGGAGATGATCAGAGGCGTACGCGCCTCGTCGATGAGGATGGAATCCACCTCATCCACCACTGCGTAGTGGCGGCGCTGCACCCGCTGGCCAGCTTCGAAAGCCATGTTGTCTCGCAGGTAGTCAAAACCGAATTCGTTGTTGGTGCCATAGGTGATGTCGCAGTCGTAAGCTTCCTTGCGGCTCACGTTCACCAGGAAACGGTGTCCGCTGGCACTGCCATCCGCATCCGGGTCGAAGCGGTAGGAGCTGCTGTCGGGGCCGGAACCGCCGGAAGAATTGATAACGCCCGTACTCATGCCCAGGAAGTGGTACAGCTTGCCCATCCAGGAAGCATCCCGGCGCGCCAGGTAGTCGTTCACCGTGACCACATGCACGCCCTTTCCTTCCAGGGCGTTGAGATACACCGCCAGGGTCGCCACCAGGGTCTTGCCCTCACCCGTGCGCATTTCAGCGATCTTGCCCTGATGCAGCACCATGCCGCCAATGAGCTGCACATCGAAGTGCCGCATGCCCAGCACCCGGATACTGGCTTCGCGTACTACGGCAAAAGCTTCTGGCAGCAGTTTGTCCAGAGATTCACCCTCTTTCAGACGCTGACGGAATTCCTCCGTCTTGGCACGTAGCTCATCGTCAGAAAGCGGCTTGATGGAATCCTCAAGCGCATTGACCTTTTCGACTTCCTTGAACATGCGTTTGACCAGCCGCTCATTGCGGCTGCCAAACACTTTTTTTGCGATTTTATTGAACATGAAGCTTGGGACCTTCCAGAACCAGAAAAATACACCACGACAAACAGCGCAGGAACACGGCCATTATTCAGTGGAAAATAAAACGGGAATGATACCGCAAAAGCAGAGTTTTTACCGGAAAAACAAGGGAAAAAGCCTGAACCCGGAAGCACAAACCGGAAACTTTCATCCCCCCTTTATGAATCGTGCAGGATTGACAACCTTGTTGCCCTTGATCACTTCAAAATGCACATGGGGCCCACTGGAGCGGCCCGTGGATCCAAGCATGGCAATGGGCTCGCCCTTTTCAACCCTGTCCCCCACCTCGACCAGGTTTTCCTGGTTGTGGGCGTAGCGGGTCACATAGCCGTCTGCATGGCGGATTTCCACCACATTGCCATAACCAGTCATACGCCCGGATTTGGTGACCACGCCTGCAGCGACAGCCAGAACTTCACTACCCTGCTTGCCCGCAAAATCGATGCCTTTGTGGTATTTTTTCTTACCGGTGAAAGGATCGGTGCGACGGCCGAAGCCGGAGCTTATATAACCGTGTTTCAGGGGACGACCGGAAGGAATGACCTGATCCCGCACTTTGCGGCGCGCCAGCAGATCTTCCAGCAGCAGCAGTTTGTGTTCCCTGTCGCGGAAAGCACGGGTCAGACGCGCCAACTCCGATTCAAGATCGGAAGTGAGCACGGGCTCCTGGGTATCCTGATCGACACCCCCCTGAGGCGGTTCCGAGGAGAAATCAAACTCCTGCTCATCCAGTTTTCCCACCGCCACCAGACGCTCGCCAAGGGCATTCAGGCGCAGAAGATTGGCGCGCAGACTGCCGATACGCAATGCCAGCGCATCCAACTCGGCTTCCATATCGTCACGCAAAGCAGCAAGTTCACGTTTCTCCGCAGCTATGGCATCCATGGCCGCCTGAATATCCTGATCCTTTGCCACTTGTACCGACTGCATACAGCCATACTGATACCCGGAGAACAGAGCCAGGCCAACAAGGGCCAGCAATACCAAACCATTTCTGACGGACCAGAAAGACGCGGCGGCATTGTTGTTCTTGTCACTCTCGGACATCGTATAATCAACCCATGATAAAAAAACCACACAAGGTGGCCGAGGTACTGGAAGATGGAGACCAACTGGGCCATCTCAAGCGTATGCTGAAAAAACAGCAGGCGCTACTGGAACAGGTCAGGAAAATCCTGCCGGATCCCTTGAAAGCGCACTGCCTGCATGCCCGAATCGATGCACAACGTCTGATTCTGCATACTGATTCAGCGGCCTGGAGTACGGGACTGCGCTTTCATGCCCCGCACATCCTCAGGGAACTCAAGCTCCTGGCGCCAAACCTGAAACAGGTTGATATCCGTATCTTGCTCGAACAGGACATCAGACCCGGAAAAAACCGGCGAAGTTCCCTGTCCGGGGAAACCGCCACACTGATCCGTGAACTGGCCGATGGCCTTGCAGATCCGGATCTACGCGCCGTTTTCAAACGCCTGGGCAGATCCTCCAGGGATGAAGAGACCGGATAGCGACCTCAATCAGGAGGCGTGAACCGGCGCGATATAGGAAATGGGAACCAGCCCGTCCTCTTCCTCGAAGGTCACTTCCTCCCAGGCTTCCGGAGTCGCCACCAGCTTGTTCAAGAGCTTGTTGTTCAGCGCATGTCCTGACTTGTATCCATAGAAAGCGCCAATCAGGCTGTGCCCCAAAAGGTAGAGATCGCCGATGGCGTCCAGAATCTTATGCTTGACGAACTCGTCTTCATAACGCAGGCCGTCATCATTCAGAACCCGGTAGTCATCCACCACAATGGCATTGTCCATGCTGCCACCCAGCGCCAGGTTCTTGTCCCGTAACATCTCGATTTCCCTGAGGAAACCGAAAGTGCGCGCACGGCTCACTTCCTTGACGAAAGAGGTGGAAGAGAAATCGATACTGGAAAACTGGGTTTCCTCGGTGAATACGGGGTGGTCGAAATCGATGCCGAAACTGACCTTGAAACCCTCGAAAGGCTCGAAGCGCGCATACTTGTCGCCATCGCGCACTTCAACGGATTCCTTGATACGGATGAATTTTTTCAGGGCATTCTGTTCTTCCACGCCGGCAGACTGGATCAGGAAAACGAATGGCCCGGCGCTGCCGTCCATGATGGGTACTTCGGGGGCGCTGACGTCCACGTAGGCATTGTCGATACCCAGCCCGGCAAACGCAGACAACAAGTGCTCTACAGTGGAAATCTCCACTCCATCCTTTTCCAGGGTGGTGGACAACTGGGTATTCCCCACGTTTTCGGCGGTCGCAGGAATATCCACGGGTTCAGGCAGATCAACCCGTCGGAACACGATACCCGTGTCCGCCGCAGCGGGACGCAGGGTCAGGAATACCTTTTCACCCGTATGCAGGCCTACTCCGGTAGCCCGGATAACGTTTTTCAGTGTTCTTTGCCTTATCATCAGCGCTCTTTCTCCGCCCCGGCCAAATACCGTTAAGAAACAAAATACCCTAGGGAACCCATCGACAGGACTCAGGGATTTCCCTAATCTACCCTGTTTCTACCCCAATTGCAAATCTCTGCCCCGCTGTCAATCAGCTTGGCGGCGCAGAAATGCCGGGATATCCAGGTAGTCCATATCCGGTTTTTCCGGCGCCTGGGGAGAGGTGTTCTGCTCCTGGCGGCGGCGGATGGCCGTGGGGACTTCGAGATTGTCATAGGAGCTTGCCGCATTCATGGGCTGAACCTGCGGTTCTTCGGCAACCGGACTGTCCTCTCCCGGCGCAATGACTGCTCTGGGAGGCGCCACCACCTCCATTTCCGGGCGGCTGAGCTGCACTTCTTCTTCCTCGCCCAGACCGGTGGCCACCACAGTGACCCGCAGTTCGTCATGCATTTCCGGATCGATGACGGTACCCACCACCACGGTGGCATCTTCCCGGGCGAATTCCTTCACCGTCGTGCCCACTTCATCGAATTCACCAATCCCCAGATCCAAGCCGGCGGTGATATTCACCAGTATGCCCTTGGCGCCCGCCAGGTGGAAGTCATCCAGCAGGGGGCAGTTGACCGCCGCTTCTGCGGCCTTGCGCGCCCGTTCCTCACCGCTGGCACAGCCGGAGCCCATCATGGCCATACCCATTTCCGCCATTACCGTGCGCACGTCGGCAAAATCCACATTGATCAGGCCGGGACGGGTGATCAGCTCGGCAATACCCTGCACGGCATTGAGCAGTACATCATTGGCCGCCTTGAAAGCATCCAGCAGAGTAGTGCTCTTGCCCAGCACCGCCAGCAGCTTCTCGTTGGGAATGGTGATCAGGGAATCCACATGCTTGCCCAGTTCCTCGATGCCCATGTCCGCCACTTTCATGCGCTTGTCCCCCTCGAAAGGGAAAGGCTTGGTGACCACAGCCACGGTGAGGATGCCCTGTTCCTTGGCCACTTCCGCCACCACGGGAGCCGCGCCGGTGCCGGTGCCGCCGCCCATGCCGGCGGTGATGAAGATCATATCCGATCCCTTGATGGCCTCTGCGATGCGCTCTTTGTCCTCCATGGCGGCCTGGTGGCCGATCTGGGGATTGGCCCCCGCGCCCAGTCCCTTGGTAAGGCTGGAACCGATCTGCAAAGTGGTATTCACTTCTGAATTGTTCAATGCCTGGGCATCGGTGTTGGCGCAGATGAAATCCACGCCCTCGATGTTGGCATTGAGCATATGGGTCACAGCGTTGCCGCCGCCCCCGCCGATGCCGATAACCTTGATTACCGCGTTCTGACTGTCTACGTCCACTAGTTCAAACATTTGTCTTACTCCTGTCGTCTGCCTGTATGCTCCTGCCGGGGAGCCGCTTAAACCCAATTCAATAAATTCTAGAAATTCCCCTGGAACCAGCTTTTCATCCGTTCCCAGGTTGCCCGCAATGCGCCCTTGTTCTCATGAGGCACATTGATGTAACTGTTTTGCTGCCCAAACAGCAGCAGGCCCACACCTGTCGCATGTATGGGATTGCGCACCACATCCACCAGGCCGGTGACATACTGGGGAATCCCCAGCCGCACCGGCATATGGAATACTTCTTCTGCCAGATCCACCAGCCCTTCCATCTTGGAACTGCCACCCGTGAGCACGATGCCACCGGCAATCAGATGCTCAAAGCCGGAGCGGCGCAGCTCCTCCTGCACCAGGGTCAGCAGCTCTTCATAACGGGGCTCCACCACTTCCGCCAGGGTCTGGCGGGACATGCGCCGGGGCGCCCGGTCGCCAATGCTGGGCACCTCGATGGTTTCGTCTGCCGAAGGCAGTTTGCTCAGGGCGCAGGCATAGCGCAGCTTGATCTCTTCGGCATGGTGGGTGGGCGTGCGCAGGGCCACGGCAATATCATTGGTGACCTGATCTCCTGCAATGGGGATCACTGCCGTGTGCCGGATGGAACCGCCGGTGAACACGGCAATATCCGTGGTGCCGCCGCCGATATCCACCAGGCATACCCCCAGCTCTTTTTCCTCTTCATCCAGCACCGAATAGCTGGAGGCAATCTGTTCCAGGATCAGGTCCTGCACTTCCAGGCCACAGCGGCGCACACATTTGATGATGTTCTGGGCGGCGCTTACCGCCCCGGTGACCATATGCACCTGGGCTTCGAGGCGCACACCGCACATGCCCACGGGTTCATGTATGCCTTCCTGGTTGTCGATGATGAATTCCTGGGGAAGGATATGCAGGATGCGCTGATCCGCCGGTATCGGCACTGCCCGCGCCGCATCGATGACCCGTTCCACGTCTCCCGGCGTCACCTCGCCATCATTGATGCCCACGATGCCATGAGAATTGAGGCTGGATACGTGACTGCCCGCAATGCCGGCGTACACAGACTCGATCTCCACACCGGACATCAGTTCCGCCTCTTCCACCGCACGTTGAATGGACTGCACGGTGGACTCGATATTCACCACCACGCCTTTCTTCAGGCCATGGGAAGGATGGGTGCCGATACCGATGATCTCGATCTCCCCATCGGCCGTCACCTCACCGACGATTGCCACGACCTTGGACGTGCCTATATCCAGCCCCACGACAATTTTCTTGCCTGCTTTTCTCATCAGCTTCGTTCCTCTGACCGCCAACTCACGGCAAAACCCTGTTCATAGCGCAGATCCACGGTTTGCGGCCTGCGCGGCTCCTGTTCCAGTACCGGATAGGCATTGAGCAGGCGCCCGATGCGCGCATCCATATCCTCTTTGCCCACAACAATGCGGGTGCCGTCCGCCAGCTCCAGCCGCCACTCGCCCCGCTTGTCCAGGATCACAGCGCCTATGGACAGGCCCTGCCGCCTGAAACGCGGCTGCTCCCTGACAAAGAAATCCAGCATCAGGGATGCCTTGTTGTCATCACCGCGGAAACGCAGGGGCAGGCGCTTCTTCAATCCCTTGCGAGGGTAGAACACCTTGCCTTGCTCATTCATCAGGCCCTGCTCACCCCAATGGGCTATGGCCTGTTCTTCCGTAACATCCACCACCAGACGGTCCGGCCATACCCGGGTGATACGGGCATCCGCCACCCAGGGAGAACCCATGACTGCCTCCCGCAGACGCTTGAGATCCAGACCGAAAAAACCACCATCAATCGCCTTGGCCAACGCCTGCTCGACACTCTCCCTGTCCAGGTTGCGGAACTCTCCCTTCACCTGAATGGCCTTAATAGGCAGAGTACGGGGGTCGAGCAGGTAGCGGCTCAATCCCCAGCCACCCGCGACCAGCACCAGGGCAAATCCCGCCAGGCCGATCAGCCGCCAGTGCCGGAAAATCACTCCTTGTCTGCGCGTCTTGGCCTTCACGCATCCGCCTCCAGGGAATCCCGGAGAATGCGCCATACCAGGGCCGGGAAATCCATGCCCGCCGCGGCGGCCGCCATAGGCACCAGACTGTGACTGGTCATGCCCGGCACGGTATTCACTTCCATGAGCCAGGGCTGGCCCTCCGCATCCATCATGAAATCCACCCGGCCCCAGCCCTGCGCACCCACCGCACGAAAAGCCCGCAGGGCAATTTCCTGCATGCCGTTCTCGGCATCGGGGGACAGGCCACAGGGAATGTGGTAGCGGGTAGTGTCGTCCTTGTATTTGGCCTCGTAGTCATAGAATTCATGGGGCGTTTCCAGGCGTATAACCGGCAGGGCCTGAGTACCCAGAATGGTCACCGTGTACTCGTCGCCTTCTATCCAGCGTTCCGCCAGCACTTCGTCATCAAACTGACGGGCCATCACCCAGCCCCGGCGCAGGCTTTCTGCATCACTGGCCTTGCTGATGCCGATGCTGGAGCCTTCATGAACCGGCTTCACCACCAGGGGAAAGCCCAGGGCGCCGGCCATATCCAGGCTGTCCTCATCGCGGATCAACAGGTATTCTGGCGTGGGCAGTCCCATGCCGGACCAGAGGCGCTTGCAACGCACTTTGTCCATACCCAGGGCCGAACCCAGCACACCGCTGCCGGTGTAGGGAATCTGCAGGGTTTCCAAAATGCCCTGAATCACGCCATCCTCACCCCCGCGTCCATGCATGATGATGAAAGCACGATCATAGTGGCCTGCTTCCAGCACCTGGCAGATATCCCGTCCGGCATCCACCCCATGAGCATCCACGTCCCTTTCCCTGAGCGCCGCCAGTACCGCGGCACCGCTTTCCAGGGAAACATCCCGTTCTGCGGACCAGCCACCCATGAGCACGGCCACCTTGCCGAAAGCAGAAGACTCGGGTTTCATGCAGGCTCACCCACGATGTGCACTTCCGGCTGCAGGCGGATACCCGTCTGCGCTTCTACGATTTTCTGAACGTGCTGAATCAACCCTTCCACATCCGCAGCCCGGGCTGTGCCGGTGTTGACAATGAAATTGGCATGTTTCTCGGAAATCCGGGCGCCGCCGATCTGGAAACCTTTCAGGCCGGCCGCTTCGATGAGCCGCGCCGCGTAATCTCCGGGAGGGTTGCGGAATGTGGAACCCGCACTTGGCTGGCCAATAGGCTGGCTGGCATTGCGCTTTTTCAACAGCTTCTGCACTTCTTCGCGCTCGGCTTCCGCATCACCGGGCTCCAGCTGGAGCTCACAACCGATGAACCACTCTTCTTCCGGCGCCACCACTTCCCGGTAAGCCACCTTGTATTCCAGAGGCGTGCGCCTGTGGATCACGCCCTGGCGGTCGATGGTCTGCACATTGATGACCCGCTCCCAGGTCTCGCTGCCAAAGGCGCCGGCATTCATGGCCAGGGCGCCACCCATGGTACCGGGAATACCCGCCAGAAAAGCCGCACCGCACAAACCCGCCCGGGCGGCATGCCTGGCAACCAGGGCTGTCGGCGCACCGCCCCCGACCCGCAGGCGGTTGGGGGTCAGAACTTCGATACTGTCCAGGCGGCCCTGCATGGCAATGACCGTGCCGTTGAAGCCGCCATCCCGCACCAGTAGATTACTGCCAAGCCCCAGCCACAGAATCGGCTCAGCCGCGGGCAGGGACTTGAGGAAATCCGACAGGTCCGCCTCGTCCGCAGGTTGAAAGTAAAACCGCGCCGGGCCGCCCACCCGCCAGGTGGTATGCCGCGACATGGGTTCATCCATCAGCAACATCGTGTAATGGCCCGCTGTTTCAGCGTTGCTCCTCATGAGCCTTCCTCCTCTTTGGCAAAGATGCCGTTTCCCGGCTGCCGGATTGCTCCCGGACAACCTCTGTCACCCACCCGGGCTGGGGGAACTGGCGTGCCGCCAGTGATTCACCACAACCCATATGCAGATACCTGATCACATCCCGCTGTTTCATTTGCACCAGTCCTCCGACAGCTGCGCTGCCATCTGTCCAATATTGCCCGCCCCCATCATGAGCACGATGTCGCCCTCATGGACAACCCCCTTGAGTACCTCCGGCAGATCCGCGAGCTGGCCCACGAATACCGGATCGATCTGCCCCCGGGCGCGTACCGCCCGGCTCAGAGCCCGGCCATCCGCATCCGCCATGGGTTGCTCTCCGGCGGCATATACTTCGTTCAACACCAGCACATCGGCTCCGGACAGCACTTCCACGAAATCTTCGAAAGCATCCCGGGTACGGGTGTATCGATGGGGCTGAAACACCAGTACCAGACGCCGCTCTGGCCACCCCTGGCGCACAGCCTGCAAGGTGGCCGCCACCTCCCGGGGATGATGACCATAGTCATCTACCAGCATGAAACCACCACGACCGAAATCACAGTGTTCATGCACCTGGAAACGCCGTCCTATACCCTGGAAGTTTGCCAAAGCCTGCTGTATGGCTTTTACGGAAACACCCATTTCCAATGCCACGCCAATAGCCGCCAGGGCATTGAGCACATTGTGCTGACCAGGCAGATTCAGGCTCACCTCGAAGGGCACCTGTCCCCTGCCCTGCACGGTAAACCGGGAACTCTGGCCCTGGTAGCGGATATCCACTGCGCGCAGATCCGCCTCCTTCCGGGTGCCGTAAGTGAGCACCTGGCGCGTGAGCCGCGGCAGAAGCTTGCGCACTTCTTCATCATCGACACATAACACCGCCAGTCCGTAAAAAGGCAGGTGATGCAGGAATTCCACGAAGGCATCCTGCAGGCGAGAGAAATCCCCGCCATAAGTGCCCATGTGATCCCGGTCCACGTTGGTGACCACCGCCATCATGGGCTGCAGATAGAGAAAGGATGCATCACTCTCATCCGCTTCCGCCACCAGTATCTCCCCGGTGCCCAGACGCGCATAGCTGCCCGCAGCATTGAGCCGGCCGCCAATGACGAAGGTAGGGTCCATGCCACCCTCGATGAGCAGGCTGGCCGCCAGGCTGGTGGTGGTTGTCTTGCCATGGGTGCCAGCCACGGCGATGCCATAGCGGAAACGCATGATCTCCGCGAGCATTTCAGCCCGGGGAACCACGGGAATGCGCTGTTCACGGGCCGCCCGCACTTCCGGGTTCTCATCGGTGACCGCGCTGGATATGATCACTGCATCCACACCCTGGACATGACTTTCTGCATGACCGATGTGAATGCTTGCGCCCTGTTCCTGCAGGCGGCGGGTGGCGGCATTTTCCGCAAGATCAGAACCACTGACCTCGTACCCAAGATTGAGCATCACCTGGGCAATGCCATTCATGCCGGAGCCCCCGATGCCCACGAAATGCAGGCGGCGCATGCGTCCCATGGCTTCGGCGGCATGGACGCGGGGGGCATTGCTCATGTCACGAATATCGCTCATGTTTTCACCTGCGCCGCGCATTCATCAGCCACCTGCTGCGTCGCCTGAGGACGCCCCAGGCTTCGGGCGGCCATGGCCATCTCCAGCAGCCTGTTGCGGTCGCCCAGAAGTCCGGTCAGTTGCTGCGCCAGGGCATCCGTCTCGATTGATGCCTGGGGCTGCAGCACAGCAGCACCTGCCTGTACTAGGTACTGGGCATTGCGTGTCTGGTGATCATCAACAGCATAAGGAAAGGGCACCAGCACCGAGGCCACGCCCACTGCCGCCAGTTCGGAGATGGTCAGGGCGCCCGCCCGGCAGATCACCAGGTCGGCCCAGGCCAGGGCCTGGGCCATATCATCGATGAACTCACTCACCCGGGCGTCCAGATCCAACCCGGCATACAGGGCATCGGCCATGGCGGCTTTGCCCCGGCCTGCCTGGTGGCGGACTTCCAGGGGCAGACCCACCCGGGCCAGGGCGGGAGGAATCTCTTCATTGAGGGCCAAAGCTCCCAGGGAACCGCCAATGACAAGTACCCGGAGAGGGCCTGTGCGACCCTTCAGGCGCTGCTGGGGCGGCGCCACTGCCAGAATATCCGCACGCACTGGATTGCCTGTTTCCACGGCGCCCGCAGAGGCAGGGAAACTGCCGGGAAAGGCTTCCAGCACCCGGGCGGCTATCCTGGCCAGCCAGCGGTTGGTCAGCCCCGGAATAGTATTCTGCTCATGGATCACCAGGGGGATGCCCAGCACCCGGCTCATGAGTCCGCCGGGACCGGTCACGAAGCCTCCCATGCCCAGCACCACCTGGGGACGGCAACGGCGCAGCACCTTGCCCGCCTGCCCCATGGCGCGCAGCAGGCGGAAAGGTGCCAGCAGCAGTCCGCCCACACCCTGGCCCCGCAGCCGGTAAGCGGAAATACTGTGCAGGGGAAAACCTTCGGGCGGCACGGTACGCGCTTCGAAGCTTTCCGGTGTCCCCATCCAGTCCACGTCCCAGCCGCGCGCCCGCATCTCCCGGGCTACAGCCAGGGCGGGGAAGACGTGACCGCCGGTGCCACCGGCCATGATCATCAGGCGCGCCATGGCGGACCTCCCGGGCCTGTCTGCCCCGTGCTGTTCTCCCAGTGAATACGCAACAGCACACCAATGGCCAGACAGGCGATGATCATGCTATTGCTACCGTAACTGATGAAGGGGAGGGTTAGCCCCTTGGTGGGCAGCATGCCCACGTTCACCCCAATATTGATAAACGCCTGCATACCCAGCCACAGGCCAATACCATAGGCCACATAAGCCGCAAAACGCCGCTGCAGGGCCTCTGCTCCTGCGCCAATGCTGAAGGCCCGCCACACCAGGATGGCAAACAGGGCAATGACCGTAAGCGTCCCCACCAGACCGAATTCCTCGCCGATCACCGCCATGATGAAATCTGTATGAGCTTCCGGCAGGTAAAACTGCTTTTGTATGCCATTGCCCAGGCCCACGCCTGTCCATTCCCCCCGGCCAAAAGCGATCAGTGCCTGGGAAAGCTGGTAGCCCGAATTCTGGGGATCGGCCCAGGGATTGAGAAAAGAGGTCACCCGTTCCAGGCGGTAGGGTGAAGTGATCACCAGCACTGCGCCCCCCATTACTGCCAGCAGGAGCAACAGCGCAAACTGCCATAAGGGAGCCCCCCCGAGAAACAGCAGTCCCAGGGCCGTGGCAAGCAGCACCACGGTAGTACCGAAATCCGGCTGGGCCATGAGCATGAACACCGCCACGGACAGCAGCAGCAGGGGCTTGATCACCCCCCAGACGCTGTGCGCCACTTCCACCTGACGCCTGACCAGGTAACCCGCCATGTAAAAGATCATGAACAGTTTCATGAACTCCGATGTCTGCAGATTGAAAGGCCCCAGGGCCACCCAGCGGGTCGCACCGTTTACGGTTTTTCCCACGCCGGGAAGAAGCACCACCGCAAGCAGCAGCAAGCCAAAGAAATACAGCCAGGTACTGCCTTTCTCCCACCAGCCGCTGGGAATCTGTAAAGCGGCGAATGCGGCGATCACACCCAGACTCAGGGCAATCATGTGCTTGCTCAGATAACGGAAGGAGCCGCTGCTTCCCGCCAGGTGCAGAGAAGCGGAACTGACCATAACGATACCCAGGCCGATGAGGGCCAGCACCGCCAACAGCAGCATCCAGTCCAGGGCGGGAGCTTGGCGCGCGGTCATGGGCAGGGCGCGGGTGGCGGCGCTCATTGGCAGATCCTCCTCACGCTGGCCTTAAATTTGTCGCCGCGGTCCTCGAATCCTTTGTACATATCAAAGCTTGCGCAGGCCGGTGACAGCAACACGCGATCACCGGCCTGGGCCAGGGTAGCTGCCTGCTGCACGGCAGCATCCATGTCCTCTGCTTCCACGACGGCGATATCGCTGTCCAGGTGGCGGCGGATCTGACCCCTGTCCCGCCCCATGAGCACCACAGCCCGGGCAAAGCGCTTCAGGGCGGCGGCCAGGCCGGAAAAATCCGCGCCCTTGCAATCTCCACCGGCAATGAGCACGGTGCGGCTGCCATCGCCTTTGTCCAGCCCTTGCAGTGCGGCAATGGTGGCGCCCGGATTGGTTCCCTTGGAATCGTTGTACCAGGCTACGCCTTCATGGCGGCAGACATATTCCGTGCGATGCGCCAGCCCGGGAAAAGCCGCCAGCACTTCCAACATGACATCCATGGGCAGGTCCAGCAGGCTGCCCATGGCGAGGCAGGCCAGGGCATTGGCCAGATTGTGGCGGCCGGGCATGCGCAGTTCCGCAGTCCGCATCAGGCGCCTGCCACCACGGCACAGCCAGGTATCCCCGCCTTCACTACACAGGCCGAAAGTACTCTCATTCTCCGGCACATCCAGGGTAAAGAACAGGGCGCCGGGCGTCCTGGGCATGGCTGCCACACGCGCATCATCCAGGTTGTATACCCCAGACTGTGCCTGGGCGTAGATGCGGGCCTTGGTATCGGCATAGGCTTCCAGGGAGGGATAGCGATCCATGTGATCCGCCGATATGTTCAGCACTGCCGCCACCGCGGGCGTCAGGGAATGAACCGTCTCCAGCTGGAAGCTGGACAGCTCCAGGACATAGAGCTCGTTGTGCACGTCGAGAAGATCCAGCACCGGCTCGCCAAGGTTGCCCCCGACGGCTGTGCGCCGGCCCGCCGCCAGGGCCATCTGCCCCAGCAGGGTGGTGACAGTGCTCTTGCCGTTGGAACCGGTGATGGCCGCCACGGGCGCCTGGACTTCCCGGGCAAAGACCTCTACATCCCCCATCACCGGCACGCCCTTCTCCAGGGCGTGGCGCACAGCGGGGGTTTCCAGAGACACGCCAGGGCTCAGCACCAGCATATCGGCCGCCCCGAACAAGTCTTTATCAAAGCCCCCCAGGAACAGACCCACGTCCGGCAGTTCCCGGCGCAGGGCTTCCAGTCCCGGAGGCTGCTCACGGCTGTCCGTGACCGCCACCTGCAGACCACGGGCGCTCAGATAGCGGGCGCAGGACAGGCCGGTCTTGCCCAGGCCCACGATGAGAACCCGGTCCGGCAACTGCTCGGCTTGGAAAGCATTCGCCATCATCGTATCTTCAGACTCGCAAGGCCGATGAGCACCAGGATGACCGTGACAATCCAGAAGCGCACGATGACCCGCGGCTCTGGCCAGCCTTTGAGCTCAAAATGATGATGCAGGGGCGCCATGCGGAAAATGCGCCGTCCGGTCAGTTTGTAGGAACCCACTTGCAGGATGACGGATACGGTCTCCACCACGAAAACACCCCCCATGATGAACAGCACCAGTTCCTGACGCACGGCCACGGCCACGACACCCAGGGCCGCTCCCAGAGCCAGGGCTCCCACATCGCCCATGAATACCTGGGCAGGATAGGCGTTGAACCACAGGAAACCCAGTCCCGCGCCTACCAGGGCGCCACAGAAGATTGCCAGCTCCCCCACTCCGGGGAGGTAAGGAATGAGCAGATATTTGGACAGATAGAGATGACCCGAGACATAGGCAAACACGCCCAGAGCCCCGGCTACCATCACCGTAGGCAGAATCGCCAGGCCATCCAGGCCGTCAGTGAGATTCACGGCATTGGAAGTGCCCACGATGACAAAATAACTGAGCAGGATGAAAACCGGCCCCAGATTCAGCACCACATCCTTGAAGAAAGGCACGATGAGCTGGGTCTCCGCCGGCACGTTGGCCGTGACGTACAGGGCCACCGCCGCCCCAAGACCGAACACGGACTGCCCCAGATACTTCCAGCGCGCAGGCAGTCCTTTCGAATCCCGCAGCACCAGCTTGCGGTAGTCATCGATGAGCCCGACGATGCCAAAGGCCAGGGTCGTAAGAAGCACGATCCAGATATAGCGGTTTCCGAGATCCGCCCACAGGAGCACGGCAATGGACACCGCCACCAGGATCAGGGCGCCGCCCATGGTGGGGGTGCCCGCCTTGGAGAAATGACTCTCGGGGCCGTCATCGCGCACGGTCTGGCCAATCTTGTACTGGCTCAGGCGGCGGATCATCACCGGCCCCACCAGGAAGGAGATCACCAGGGCCGTGAGCACACCAAGGATGGCGCGCAGGGTGATGTAATGAAACACTTTGAAGGCAGGATCGAATTGCGCCAGGTAGTCCGCCAGCCAGATCAACATGTTTCATCCTCCCTGCACAGGGCCTGCACCACTTCTTCCATGGCCGCGGCCCGGGAACCTTTGACCAGTATGGTATCCACGCTATGAAGAATTCTTCCCAGTTGCGCCAGCAGTCTGGTCCGGCTGGGAAAATGCTGCCCTCCCTCGCCAAAGGCCCGGCTGCAATGGGCGCTGAGCTCGCCGCAGGTGAACAGAAACTCCAGGCCACTCTGCCTGGCCAGCTGCCCCAGTTCTTCATGCAGGGCCGCCGCCCCGGAACCCAGTTCTCCCAGGTCGCCCAGCACCAGCACCCGGCGCCCCGGCGCCTGGCTCAACAGCTCGATGGCCATGCGCACAGAATCCGGATTGGCGTTGTAACTGTCGTCGATGACACGCACGCCCCCAAAACCCCTCCGGCTCTGCAGGCGTCCCTTTACGGGCTGCAGGCCGGCCAGGCCAGCCTCGATATCTTCCCGGGAAGCACCCAGCACCTGGGCGGCGGCAATGGCCGCCAGGGCATTCATGCGGTTGTGTTCCCCCGGCAACTGCAAATGGATATCCAGTTCGCCATCAGGCGTCTGCACGGAAAACCGGCTGTAGAAGCCTGCATCGTCCCAGATCAGCTGCACCCGGGACTCAGGACTGCGGATATCCGCATCCGGCCCCAGGCCAAATCCCAGCCGGGCGTGATCCCCGGCCAGTTCCCGCCACAGGGGCGCAAAGGCATCATCGGCGTTGTATACGAACACCCCATCCCTGGCGAGGCCGTTGAGAATCTCCGCCTTGGCCCGGGCCACGCCTTCAAGATCGCCGAAACCTTCCAGGTGGGCACGACCGGCATTGTTGAGAACCGCCACGTCCGGGCGGGCCATGCGGCTGAGGTAATCGATCTCGCCGGGATGATTGGCGCCCAGCTCCACCACAGCAAAGATCTCGTTCTGCAGGCGGCACAGGGTCAGAGGCAGCCCGATATCGTTGTTCAGATTCCCCAGGGTCGCCAGGGTGCTGCCCTTGCGCGCCAGGATGGCGGCCAGCATCTCTTTCACCGTGGTCTTGCCGTTGCTGCCGGTCACTGCCGCCAGTCTGGAACCCCAGCGCCGGCGCCAGGCGGAGGCCATACGGCCCAGGCCAATCCGGGTATCCGGCACTTTGAGTTGCGGCAGATCCCCGGCGCAGTTTTCGCTCACCATGACGGCAACCGCGCCCTGGCGGGCAGCGTCTTCGAGAAAATCATGACCATCGAAACGCGGTCCCTTCAGGGCCACGTAAAGATCCCCGGGGTGCAGGGAGCGGCTGTCGGTGCTCACCGAAGCAACACTCACATCCTTGCCCCGCACTTCACCCTGGGTGGCTTCAGCCAGTTCCGAAAGGCGGAATTCAATCATTCCCCGCCTCCCAGGTGACTGCGCACCTGCTCCAGATCGCTGAAGGGCAGGCGCAAATCTCCTACTTGCTGGTAAGTCTCATGTCCCTTGCCCGCCACCAGAACGACATCGCCGGGACGGGCTTGCGCCAGAGCCTCGGCAATGGCCCTGGCCCTGTCCGGTTGCACCCGCACTTCCCCCGGCTGCTCCATGCCTTCGAGAATATCAGCGATGATGGCGGGAGAGGCCTCGTGACGGGGATTGTCATCGGTGACCACGACCCTGTCAGCCATGGCCTCAGCCAGAGCACCCATCTGCGGACGTTTGCCCCGGTCACGGTCGCCGCCACAGCCGAACACACAAACGAGTTTTCCCCGGCAGTGGGCGCGCAGGGAAGAAAGCGCCTTGCCCAGGGCATCGGGTGTATGCGCATAGTCCACCACCACCAGCGGCTGGTCGCCTCCACCGAAAGTCTGCATGCGCCCGGGTACGGTTTTCAGTTTTTCCAGGCGGGTCACGGCCTCTTCCATGGGCATCCCCCAGCCCAGCAGCACCCCCAGCACCAGCATCAGGTTGCTGGCATTGAAATCACCCACCAGGCGGCTTTCGATACGCGCCTGTCCCCAGGAAGAGGCAATCTCCAGGATCAGTCCCCGGGAACCCGGCTGAAGACTTTCCAAGCGCAGGAATTCGTCCGCCCCCAGGGTACGTCCCCCGCCATGACAGGCGATAGTGCGCACCTTTCCTTCAAGTTGCTCCAGCAACTCGGCGCCCACTTCATCGTCCGTGTTGATCACCGCCAATTGCAGGCCGGGCGTTTGGAAAAGGCGCTGCTTGGCGGCGGCATAGGCCCGCATAGAGCCGTGATAATCCAGATGGTCGCGGCTCAGATTGGTGAATACGGCAGTATGGAAGGGCACAGCCGCCAGGCGGTGTTGATCCAGGGCATGGGATGATACTTCCATGGCCACCGCTCCCGCACCCTGTTCCCTGAGGCTGGCAAGAATACGCTGGGCTTCGACGGCATCCGGCGTGGTATGCGTGGCTGGCTGCAGGTCATGGGGAAAACCGTTTCCGGTGGTGCCGGTCACGGCGCAATGCCAGGACGGTGGTAATGCCTGTGCCAGGAACAGGCTGACACTGGTTTTTCCATTGGTGCCGGTTACACCCAGCATGCGCATGTGCTGCGCGGGATTCCCATAGAAGCGCGATGCCAGGCCACTGGCCAGAGCGCCCAGGTTCTCCACCGGCAGAACCGGCACGGAAGCATCCAGATTCAAAATATCGGCTTCGGACAGTGCTGCAGAAATCTCGGCCAGCACCAGGCTTGCGCCCCGTTCCAGGGCCTGGGACAAATGTGTCAGACCATGTCCCTGGCTGCCCTGCAAAGCCATGAACAGCCAGTCCGGCTGCACCTTACGGCTGTCCAGGGCGAGTCCCATGAGTGGGCGGTTTTCCCATCCGCCGCGAGGCAGGGGCAGATCGGACAGCAGTTCTCCTGCCAGCCAGGCGGATTCAGGTTGTTGCGCTTTTGCCATCAAGGCCTGACCTCCCCACCTGCCAGGCGCACGGCCTGCTGTGGTGCCAGCTTGTCCGGCCGCACATTGAGGATGCGCAAGGCATCATCCATGACCGCAGAGAACACCGGCGCGGCCACCAGGCCGCCATAGTACTCCTTGCCGCGGGGCTCGTTGATCATGACCACCACGACCAGGCGCGGATCGCTGGCAGGCGCCATTCCGGCGAACAGCGACAGATATTTACGCTGGGAATATCCGCCCTTGCCCGCTTTCTTCACGGTGCCGGTCTTGCCCGCCACCCGGTAACCGGCGACCGCCGCCCTTGGCGCCGTACCGCCAGGAGTCACCACGGATTCCATCATATGGCGCACCGCCCGCGCTGTTTTCTTGCTGAAAACCCGCTTGCCCTGAGGAGCCTGCTCACGGCGCAGCAGGGTAACCGGCAGCCGCACGCCGTCATTGGCCAGGGTGGCATAAGCCTGGGCCAGTTGCAGCGCTGAAACCGATATGCCATAACCGAAAGAAAGGGTGGCCTGATCGATACGCGCCCAGTTGGCGGCGGGGCGCAGCTGACCTCCTGCCTCTCCCGGAAAACCTGTGTCAGTGCGCTGGCCGAAACCCAGGGCGGCCAGATAGTCGTGAAACTTGTCCCTGGGCAGGGACAGGGCGATTTTGCCCGCCCCTACATTGCTGGACTTTTTGATAATGGTCTCTATATCCACCTTGCCCAGGTCTTTGTGATCCTTCACCTGGTGCCGGCCAACCTTGAAGTAACCGGGACTGGTATCGATTTGCGAATTCTCGCGAATGATGCCCAGATCCAGGGCTGCAGCGATGGTCAGAGGCTTCATGGTGGAACCCGGCTCAAACACATCCGTGACAGCACGGTTGCGCATACGCCCATCCACCCGGGTGCGCGTGGCATTGGGGTTGTAACCAGGCTGATTGGCCATGGCCAGCACCTCCCCGGTCTTTGCATCGAGCATAACCACGGAGCCGGAAAGGGCATTGTGGCGATTGATGGCAGCCTTGAGTTCCCGGTAGGCAATGTATTGCAGGCGCTGATCCAGACTCAGGGCGAGATTCTTGCCTGGCTGGGGCATGCGCAGGCTCTCTACATCCGCCACGACCTGACGCCGGCCATCACGCAACACCCGCATCAGACCCGGCTTTCCCGCCAGCTGGTCATTGAACGCCAGTTCCAGTCCCTCCCGGCCAATATCGTCCACATCCGTAAAGCCGATGACATGGGCAAAGGTCTCGCCATCGGGATAGAAACGCCGGTATTCCCGTATGGACTGCAAACCGTGGATGCGGTGCTCCCGGGCCAGTTCCATAACTTGGCGGGCATCATCCGGCGGCATGCGCCGCTTGAGATAGACAAAATGCTTGTGGCTGTATCGCGCCAGTTTGCGCCGCAGGTCATCCAAGCCCAAGTCGAGCGCTTGGGCCAGAGGCGCCAGAGTGTTGGCATCCGGACGCAGCAGGCGGGGATTGGCGGCAATGGAATCGACGGGAGTGCTCATGGCCAGCACCACACCGTTGCGGTCAGTGATCGCCCCCCGGTGAGCAGGCACCTTGACCCGGTCCAGGTAGCGATGATTTCCTTCTGACTGCAGGAAATCCCGTTCGAAGATCTGCTGATCCACGGCACGCCAGATCAAGGCGGACACAGCCACCATGAATAGGCTGAGCACCACACGCCGGCGGCCCACATAGGCCTTGGGCATGGCTTCCGCCTGCTTGTGCCTCTTTGCGCGTTTTTCCCGTCTAGCCGCCATGTTGCTCCTTGATGATTACTATCTCGTCTGCCCTTGGCATCCGCATTTTCAACTGTTGCCGGGCGCTGGCTTCGATATGGGCCGGCGTCCCCCAGGTTCCATGCTCCAGGAGCAACTGCTCCCATTCGATATCCACTTCATCGATCTGCCTGTCCAGCGCTTTCAAATCCCGGAACAACACCCGGGAACGGTATTTGCTGTGTACCACCGCTATGGCCGATACCAGCACCGCCAGCGTCAATAGCGCCAGCATGACCCTGCGCGAAGTCTTCATGCGCGCTTTTCAGCCACCCGCATAATGGCGCTGCGCGCCCTCGGGTTCTCCTCCAGCTCCTGTTTTCCTGCACGTACCGCCTTGCCCACTGTCTTCAGCACACCGGGCTTCAGATCCCGCTGCAACACCGGCACGCTCCGGGGCATGACATCACCGCGGGACTGCTCCCGCAGGAAACGCTTTACGATACGGTCTTCCAGGGAATGAAAGCTGATCACCACCAGGCGTCCGCCCCCTGCCAGCACTTCCACGGCCTGACGCAGGCCATCGCGCAATTCATCCAGCTCCCGGTTGATATGGATGCGAATGGCCTGAAAACTGCGCGTGGCTGGATGTTTGTGCCGCTCCTTCACCGGACTGGCCCGTTGGATCAGGTTCGCCAGCTGCAAGGTGGTATTCAACGGCTCGGCGCCACGCTGTTCCACAATGGCCCGAGCAATACGCCGGGAAAAGCGCTCCTCGCCAAACTCCCACAACACCCGGGCAATTTCCTTTTCTTCCGCTGTCGCCAGCCATTGCGCTGCGCTCATGCCAGAACTCCTGTCCATGCGCATGTCCAGGGGACCGTCCTGCTGAAAGCTGAACCCCCGGTCGGGTTCATCCAGCTGCGGAGAGGAAACCCCCAGATCCAGTAAAACAGCCTGCACCTTTCCCACTACAGAAAATTCTTCCGCAATCTCTTTCAAACCGGCGAAGCTGCTGTGCCTCAGGTGCAAGCGCGCTTCCCCAGAAAACCTTTCCTTTCCATATTCAATAGCCGATTCATCCTTGTCCAACGCAATGAGGCAGCCCTGCTCGCCCAGGCGCTCCAGTATGGCGCCACTGTGCCCGCCACGGCCAAAAGTGCCATCCATGCAGCAACTGTCGGGCTGAATATTCATTGCATCTATGGCTTCCTCGAACAGTACCGGCCTGTGCAGATCCAAACCAGTCATCTACAGGGCCAGATTCACCAGATCTTCCGACAGATCCGATTCATCTCCCGGCATCACCGTCTCCAGACAGTCATCGCGGGTGGCAATCCAGGCGGACTCTGCCCAGATCTCAAACTTGTTGCCCTGGCCAACCAGCGCCACCGGCTTTTCCATGCCGGCATATTCACGCAGACTGGCGCTGAGCAGGATGCGTCCCTGGCTGTCCAGCTCCAGTTCTGAGGCATGACCCAGCAACAGGCGCTTCAGGCTCTTGTTCTGCTTTTTCAGATCAGGCAGGGAAATCACCTTGCGGGCAACTTCCTGCCATTCGTCACGGGGATACAGCCACAGGCAACGCTCGTAAGGATTCACCGTCACCACCACGCCGGCGCTCTCAGGGCCGACCAGCTCTTTCCGGTACCGGACCGGAACAGCCAGACGCCCCTTGGCATCCAGATTCAAGGTGTTGATCCCTACAAACACAATTACCCCTTTTTCCCCACAATTCCCCACATTGATGTGAATAATAGGCCCTACACCCCACGGGGTCAAGGCAATACCAGGAAAAAACACTTAAATCTCAAGACCTTACGAAGGATACCCTAAAACAGAAAAAAGGAATCGCAAACAGCAGCCTGCAGATGCAAGTTAAAGTGATTTATTAGGAATGAAGGATAAATGGGGATAAAAAATGTGCGCCGGGTAACACGCAGAAAGGAAAGGGGAAGACGGTCTGTAAGCCGGGTTCTGTCAGCAATCGAAATTGCCGTGATAGTCATTCATCTGGGACGCCCGTCACCGGACGCCTCAAGCAACCTACCCGGAAGCAACTGCGGGCAGCAGCATAAGCTTCCCTATTTGGTCTTGCTCCAGCCGGGGTTTACCCTGCCACTGCCGTTACCGGCAGCGCGGTGCGCTCTTACCGCACCTTTTCACCCTTACCTGCCAAGGGAAGCTCTGATTGATTCTGTACGAAGCAGATTATGCCTGAAATGTTCGAGAACAAGGCGGAGTTCGCAGCCAATAGCACACGCTATTGGCAAGAACTTCAAAGCTTGCCGCTCCCAGCTCACGCCCCTCACCTACATCCCTGTAGGCGACGCAGTTATCGGGCATTTCAGGTATGAGATGCGAGTTCACGAATCAATCAGAGCTTCCCAAGACAGGCGGTATATTTTCTGTGGCACTTTCCGTAGGCTCGCGCCTCCCAGGCGTTACCTGGCGACTTGCCCTGTGGAGCCCGGACTTTCCTCTGTTGCATGGCAACAGCGACTACCTGACCGTCTTCCCAAGGAGAACATAATGGCAACGAGAGGAAATTGCAAGGCTGATCAACGCCTTTCCAGCGCCAGTTTGTACAACCGGTTTTTCTTCTCGCCCGTAATATGCGCTGCCAGGGCCGCGGCCTGTTTCAGGGGCAACTCCTCCAGCAACAGATCCAGTATGCGCAGAGCCTCTTCATCCGGAAGATCCCTGTCCCGGCGGGGAGCCCCGGCAATGAGGATCACAAACTCTCCCCGCTGACGCTGGGTATCCTCTTCCACCATGGCCAACACCCCATCCAGGGAGCCTTGCATGATATCTTCATGTTGCTTGGTCAGCTCCCGGGCCACACAGATCTCCCGATCCCCGCCAAGCACCTCGCACATGTCCCGCAGGGCATGCAGGATACGATGGGAGGATTCATAGAACACCTGTGTCGGGTATTCCCCGGCAAGAACCTCCAGACGCTCACGGCGGGCGCTGGAGCTGCGGGGCAGAAAGCCATGAAAACAGAAGCTGTCCACAGGCAGGCCGGAAACGCTGAGAGCCGCCACCAAGGCACTGGGGCCAGGAACCGGAGACACCCCAATGCCGGCTTCCCGGCAGGCGCGCACCAGGGGAAATCCCGGATCACTGACCAAAGGTGTGCCGGCATCAGAGATCAGGGCCAGGTCCTCCCCTTGTTGCAAGAGCTTCAGCAAGCCTTTGAGAGCCTGCCGCTCATTGTGCTCATGCAAAGCCAGCATGGGCGTATCGATGCCGTGATGCTGCAGCAGGCGGCGGCTGTGGCGGGTATCTTCCGCGGCAATGCGGGATACCGCCTTCAACACCGCGATTGCGCGCAGGCTGATATCATCCAGATTCCCGATGGGGGTGGCAACTATATAAAGTGTGCCCGGCTTATTTGACACTTCGCCCTCCCGCATCGGATACTCTGCTGCCTTGTAACTCGTGGCAAATGGACAATGCACAGCAGACAGTATTCACGGCTTTTCCTCGTTTCATTCGTATTATTGGCGCTGATCACAGGATGCGAGACCAGGCCGACCCGGCAAACGCCTCCCGTAGACCCCCAGGCGGCTCATGCCGCCAGCCTCTACGAGCAGCAGCGCTACCAGGAAGCCGCCGACCTGTACGAGGATCTGGCAAATCGCGCCATTCCCGGCAACCGCGATCTCTACCGGCTGCTGGCAGCCGACAGTCTGATTCATGACGGCCAGCTTGACAAGGCCGAAGCCCTGCTGGGCCCCATACAGGCACCCAGCCTTCCCCCCGCACAGCAGTTCAGGCTGGATCTGGTGCAGGCCCGTCTCGCCCTGGAGCGTCACCAGCCCGAAGCCGTGCTGAAACGGCTCCGCCTCCTTCCGCCAAACGCCTCACGGGACGCAGCCATCCGTTATCACAGCCTGCGCGCCGCCGCCCTGAAAGCGCTGCAGCAGAAACTGCCTTATGTACGGGAGCTGATTGCTCTGGACAAGCTGCAATCCGATGAGGAACAGCAATTGCAGACCCAGCTCGGCATTCTGGATACCCTGACCCGGTTCAAGCCCCAGATCCTTCAAGAGCAGCTGTCCGGCACAGACAGTACCACCCGGGGCTGGATGGAACTGGCCGCCCTGTTGCGGGATTTTCCCGGCACACCCGAGGAGATCATCGCGCCGTACCGCGAGTGGCGGGATCTGTTTCCCGATCACCCAGCCCTGCCGCAACTGATCACCAGCTACTACAACCAGCAACAGCAAAGAGCCCCCTTGGAAGTCAGTCAGATCGCCGTTCTGCTTCCCAGGAGCGGTCCCTATGCCAGAGCTGCCGCAACCATCCGTGACGGGTTGATGGCCGCCTGGTATGCCGATCCCAACGAAAACCGCCCTCCGCTTAAGTTCTATGATTCCAGCAACCCGGAACAGGTCTGGCCCTTGCTCAACCAGGCTGCCGATGACGGGGCCAGTATCGTGATCGGCCCCCTGGCCAAACCTGCCGTGGCGCAGCTGGTGCGTGCAGGCGATCTGCCGCTTCCCGTACTTGCCCTGAATCAGGTGGACATCGACAGCATTCCACCCCAGGGACTGTATCAGTATGCCCTTTCTCCCGAGGACGAAGCACGCCAGGTGGCCGTCTGGGCCGCGTGGCAGGGCTACAGCCAGCCAGCGCTGCTCTATCCATCCACCTCCCTGGGCAAACGCATGGCGCAAAGCTTCATGGAAGAATGGCGTGAACTGGGAGGAAGCAGCGTGCGCACCCAGGCTTACGACCCCGCCAGCGGCGATTATTCGACGCCGGTAGCCGAACTGGTCATGGCCCGGCAGCGCAAAGCGCAGCTGGAAAAGCTCAAAGAAGCGCAGGAAAAAGCCAAAGAGGAAGGCCTGACAGAGATCGACTACCAGCTGCCACCCAGGGGCATCGATTTTGTGTTTGCCATCGGCAACAAACAGCAGATGCGCCAGATCCGTCCCATGGTGCAGTTCCACTACGCTGAAGACCTGCCCGTGTTCAGCACCTCCCGCGCCTGGGATGGCCGCCTCAGTCACGATGAAAGCTTCGATTTTGCCGGCCTGATGCTGCCGGAAATGCCCTGGATACTGGACGAAGAAGCCAAAGACCCCCTGTCCCGCGCCAACCTGGAAGCCCAACTGCCTCCCCGGGGACGCAAATACCTGCGCCTGCTGCCCATGGGCATAGACGCCTACAAGGTGGCGCCGTTGCTGCGGCGTCTGGAAAGCAGCAATACGGAATCCTTCCCCGGGCGCACAGGCATTCTCTACCTGAATCCCCAGCGCCAGCTGCTGCGGCGTATGACCTGGATTTCCCTGCAGATTCCTCCCAAGGTACTGGGCGTCACGCCCGATGCCGCCAGTGTGCAGGTGATACCGGCAGAAACTCCCGACCCGGCCCATGAAAGCTCCTCACCTGCGCAAAGGTGAAGCCGCCGAATCCCTGGCCTGCCGCTGGCTGGAAAGCCAGGGACTGGTTCTGCAGGCGCGCAACTACCGCTGCCGAGCCGGTGAGATCGACCTGATCATGGAAGACGGCGAGACACTGGTATTCGTCGAAGTGCGCTACCGCAGCCACCCCGGATACGGCAGCGCAGCAGAATCCGTGACCCCGGCCAAGCAACTGAAGCTGCTGCGCACGGCACAGCATTACCTGCAGCAATTGCCTCATACACCGCCCTGCCGATTCGATATAATCGGCATCGAGCCGGAGCAGCCTGTCCAGTGGATACGCAATGCTCTGCAGTAGCCATCACCCTGGACAAATACCTTGGATCTCAACCAGCGCATAGAACGACTCTTTCAGGAAAGCATCGCCACCAAGCAGCGCTGCCTGCCCCTGCTGGCCCAGCCCATCCGCGAGGCCGCCGAAGCCATGGTGCAGGGCCTGCTCGGCGGTGGCAAGGTGTTGTCCTGCGGCAACGGCGGTTCAGCAGGGGATGCCCAGCACTTTTCCTCGGAAATGCTCAACCGTTTCGAACGGGAACGTCCGGGCCTGCCCGCTATCGCCCTGACCACGGACACCCCCACGCTTACCTCCATCTCCAACGACTATGCCTTTGCCGAAGTCTTCGCCAAGCAGATCAGCGCCCTGGGGCATCCCGGCGATGTATTGCTGGCCATCAGCACCAGCGGCAACTCCAGGAACGTGCTGCGCGCCGTGGAAGCCGCCGAAGAGCAACAGATGAAAGTCGTGGCCCTGACCGGAAAAGGTGGTGGAAAACTGTCCCGCCTGTTGCGTGAAGGAGACATCGAAATTCGGGTGGACAGCGACTCCACCGCCCGCATCCAGGAAACCCATCTGCTGATCATTCACTGCCTGTGTGATCTCATTGATACCCAGCTCCTGGGAGATGCCGATTGAATGAACAGCCCCCCTCGCTTTCCCCGGCCCAACTGAAGGCGCTGCGCAAGCTGTTTCCTGCTGAAGACCTGCTCACTCACCCGGCAGATACCCTGGCCTACAGTTACGACAATAGTCAGCGCCAATCTCTGCCTGCCGCGGTACTCTTTCCCCGGGAAGAGGAGCAGATTCGCGCCCTGCTGGAACACTGCAACGAATGGCGGCTTCCTCTGGCCTGCCGGGGTAAGGGCACGGGCACTGCCGGCGCCTCGATTCCTCCGGCTGGCGGACTGGCCCTGTCCATGGAGCGCATGGGCCGCATCCTGGAAATCGATCCCGCCAACCGCCTGGCCCGGGTACAGCCCGGTGTCACCAACCAGCAGCTGCAACAGGCAGCCGCCAGGGAGGGCTTCTTCTGGCCGCCTGATCCCACCAGCGCCGCCGTCTGCACCGTGGGCGGGAACCTGGCCTGCAATGCCGCCGGCCCCCGGGCGGTGAAGTACGGCACCTGCCGGGAGAACACCCTGGGCCTGCACGCCGTGAGCGGCGCCGGCGCCTTGCTGCGCACAGGCGTGCGCACAACCAAAGGCGTCGTAGGCTATGACCTGACCCGCCTCATCATCGGCTCCGAAGGCACCCTGGCCGTCATCACTGAAGCCACGCTGAAACTCACGCCCCTGCCAGAGGCCCGGCGTACCCTGCAGGCGGTATACAAGGATGTGCATAGCGCCGCCGCTGCAGTGTCCGCCATCATGGCCCAGCCCGTCACCCCTTCGGCCCTGGAATTCATGGATGCCCAGGCCCTGGCCATGGTGAGAAATTACTCCGATCCCGGCATCGCAGAAGGCGCCGGCGCCCTCCTCATGATAGAGCTGGAAGAAAATGCCACAGCCATCGACGCGGCCGCCGCCCAGTTGGCCGGCACCGCCCGGAACCCAGGCTGCCTGGGTGTGGAAATCGCCAGCAGCCGGGAACAGGTACAGGCTCTGTGGCGCACCCGCAAATCCCTTTCCCCGGCTCTGCGCAACGTGGCGCCCAGAAAAATCAACGAAGACGTGGTAGTGCCCGTATCCCATATACCCCGGCTCATCGATGAGCTGACCCGCCTGGCGGTCAAACACGGCATCACCATCGTCAATTTTGGCCATGCCGGCAATGGCAACATCCACGTCAATCTGCTTATCGACCCGGATGATCCCACCCAGATGCGCGCCGCCGACGCCTGCCTGGACGAAGTCTTCGACCTGGTGCTGGGTCTGGGAGGCACCCTCTCCGGAGAACACGGCATCGGCCTGGTGAAGCGGGAATTCGTCAGCCGGGAGATCGATGATCCCACCCTGAACCTGATGCGCCAGCTCAAGGAGGTTTTCGACCCCCGCAACATACTCAATCCCGGGAAGACCCTGCCCTGACACCCCAAGGTATTTTAGGGTAATATCAAAAAAACCTTCCCCAGCGGAGCCGCTTATGTCAAAGAAAGCTGTTTTCCTTCCCCTTCTGGCCACGCTCCTTACTGGCACCAACCTGCAGGCGGACGAAATGATCTCAGATATCGACGACCAGACCGGGCTGGCCGTAACCATCTACAACGAAGACCTGGCGCTCATCCGGGATCAACGCGCCATGGATCTGCCTGACGGCACCCTGGACCTGGCCCTGCGCGGCGTCAGCGCCCGGATGCGGCCGGAAACCGCCCTGTTACGCAGTATCACTCCACCAGGCGGCCTCCAGGTGCTGGAGCAAAACTTCAATTTCGATCTGCTCACCCCGGACAAGATGCTGGAGAAATATACCGGCAAGACCGTAGAGATCGTTCGCATGAATCCCGCAACCGGCAAAGAGACCCGGGAAGCCGCCACAATACTCAGCACCAATGAAGGCGTAGTGGCGGAAATCGGCGGGCAGGTGGAAACCAACCCACAGGGACGCTGGATCTTTCCCCGCATACCAGAGAATCTGCGTGACCGTCCCACTCTCGTAACCCGTCTGAACACAAAGGATGCCGGCAGGCGGGAACTGGAACTTACCTATCTGTCCGGAGGACTGGCCTGGAAAGCCGACTATGTGGCCAACCTGAACCAGGACGACAGCTCCCTGGATCTTGCAGGCTGGGTGACCCTTACCAACAAGAGCGGCACCACCTATCCCAATGCCCGCCTGCAACTGGTGGCGGGGGACGTACATCAAGTTCGGGAGAACATGCGCTACCTGAGAAAAGCCAACGTCATGGCCGTAGCTGAAGCCGCCCCGGCACCCATGGCCGAAGAGAGCCTGTTCGAATATCACCTGTACACCCTGAACCGTCCCACCACCATCGCGGACAACCAGACAAAGCAGGTGGCCCTGCTCAACGCCAGCGGCATTCCCGCCCATAAAGAGCTGATTTTCCAGGGCCAGGACTATTACTACCGCAACCGTTACAACAGCCTGGGACAAAAACTCAAGGCAACCGCCTACGTCAGCTTTGACAATCGCGAAGAAAAAGGCCTGGGCATGCCCCTGCCCAAGGGCATTGTACGGGTGTACAAGCAGGACAGCTCAGGTCATGCCCAGTTCGTGGGGGAAGACCGCATCGATCACACCCCAAAGAATGAGCAGGTGCGCCTCAGGCTGGGAGAAGCCTTCGATGTCACCGCCAACAAGAAACAGATCAACTATAAGAAGGTCAACTATGGCCACCCTTACAGCTACGCCGCCGAAAGCACCTTTCGCCTGGAGCTGAAGAATGCCAAGAAAACGGCAGTGACGGTGAAGGTGCGCGAACCCATTCCCGGCGACTGGGAAATCAAGCGCGAATCCCACCGCCACCGGAAGGTGGCCGCCGGTCTGGCGGAATGGGAAATAACGCTCCCTGCTGAAGGCAATGTCACCCTGGAGTATCAGGTACTGGTGAGATACTGATCATGCCCGGCGCACGCCATCTGCTCTCTACAGCAATCTTGCTGTTCTGGTCATGGCCGGTGCATGCCAATGAAACACCCCTGGATTTGACCGGCCACTGGGCCGGCTACCTGTCCCTGGGCGTCTTTTTCCTCGCCTATCTGTTCGTCATGGCGGAAGAGTTTACCCACCTGCGCAAATCCAAGCCCGTGATGCTGGCCGCAGGCATCATCTGGGCCAGTATTGCCTTGGTGTACCAGATCCATGGCTACACCACGGAAGTCGAGCATGCCGTGCGCCACAACCTGCTGGAATATGCAGAACTGATGCTGTTTCTGCTGGTGGCCATGACCTACATAAACGCCATGGACGAACGCCTGGTGTTCGAAAAGCTGCGCATATGGCTGGTGCGCAAGGGATTGGGATTCAGGGCGCTGTTCTGGGTAACGGGTCTTCTGGCCTTTTTCATCTCGCCCATCGCGGACAATCTGACCACCGCCCTGCTCATGTGCGCCGTGGTGCTCGCCGTGGGTGGCGACAACAGCAGGTTCATCCTTCTGGCCTGTATCAACATCGTGGTTGCTGCCAACGCCGGAGGCGCATTCAGCCCTTTCGGTGACATCACCACTCTCATGGTATGGCAGAAAGAGATCACAACACCCCAGGGAATGATTGATTTCTGGTCTTTCTTCGCCCTGTTCTTCCCTTCCCTGGTCAACTGGCTGGTGCCGGCATTCATCATGGGGCTGGCGGTGCCCAACGAGCACCCGGAGCCCCTCTCGGAGGCCGGCGTCACCAAGCGGGGGGCGAAACGCATCGTCATACTGTTCCTCCTCACCATCGCCACAGCAGTGGTGTTCCACAACTTCCTGAGACTGCCGCCGGTGGTGGGCATGCTCACCGGCCTGGCTTATCTGCAATTCTTCGGCTATTACCTGCGCAAAACCCGCACCAAAGACGAAACCCCCGAAGCGGCAGCCCATGCCGGACATATCGGCGACCCGGTGGCATTCGATATATTCACCAGTGTCGCCAGAGCCGAATGGGACACCCTGTTTTTTTTCTACGGCGTGGTGTTGTGCGTCGGCGGGTTGGGATTCATCGGCTATCTCACCCTGGCCTCGGATATCATGTACAACCAGTGGGGCGCTACGGTAGCCAACATCGCCGTAGGGGTGATGTCCGCCATCGTGGACAACATTCCGGTGATGTTCGCCGTACTGACCATGCTGCCGGAGATGTCCAACGGGCAGTGGCTGCTGGTGACCCTCACCGCTGGCGTGGGCGGCTCCCTGCTTTCCATCGGCTCCGCCGCCGGCGTCGCCCTGATGGGACAGGCCCGGGGCAAATACACCTTCTTCGGTCACCTGAAATGGGCCCCCATCATCGCCCTGGGCTATGGATCCAGCATCCTTACCCACATCTGGCTGAACCAGCACTTGTTCTGAGGCCTACCCCCGTTCGAGCCCATTGTTTCCGCTCAATTCAGAAGCCTGTAGGGTTGTGATATAGTTTGAGGCGATCAGGGTTCAATCGTTAAGGGCGTTGTGGGGCAACAGCGCATTTAACCGTTCAACTATACTGTATTTCTATCTATTTCCGGAGGATCATATGTCCAAGAAACATCCAGTCGTTGTTGTAACCGGCTCATCCGGTGCTGGTACCACCACCGTCAAACGCGCTTTCGAGCACATATTCACCCGTGAAGGCATCAAGGCAGCTATCGTGGAGGGCGACAGCTTTCACCGCTACGACCGTGCAGAGATGAAGGTGAAAATGGCGGAAGAACATCTGAGCCATTTTGGCCCGGAAGCCAACCGTTTCGACAAGATCGAAGAACTTTTCAAAGTCTATGGTGAAACAGGACGTGGTGAAAAGCGTTACTACCTGCACAGCCAGGAAGAAGCCGACGAGCACAATGCACGACTGGGCTGCGACAAGAAACCCGGAGAGTTCACTCCCTGGGAAGAGATCCCCGAAGGCACAGACCTGCTGTTCTACGAAGGTCTGCACGGCATGGTAGTTACCGATGAGAACAACGTGGCCGGCCAGGTCGATCTGGGTATCGGCGTGGTGCCGGTAGTCAACCTCGAGTGGATCCAGAAAATCCACCGCGACGCCAAAGAGCGCGGCTATTCTGCTGAAGCAACAGTGGAAACCATCATGCGCCGCATGCCGGACTACATCAACCACATCACGCCCCAGTTCTCCCGCACGGATATCAACTTCCAGCGAGTGGCCACGGTGGATACCTCCAACCCTTTCATCGCCCGGGACATTCCCACCCCGGATGAAAGTTTCGTGGTGATTCGTTTCGCCGACCCGGAAAAGTTCGATACCGACTTTCCCTACCTGCTGAACATGATTCCCGACAGCTTCATGTCCCGGCGCAATACCATTGTGGTGCCCGGTGGCAAAATGGGCTTCGCCATGGAAATCATCCTCGGCCCCATCATCGACAAGATGATGCATGAGCGCGGCTGATTTTCCTCAACCACGCGGTTCTGGCCATCTTGCCTTCTGTACGGGCAAGATGGCCTTTTGCCAATTGGCCTGTTATCGACCCCGAGGTGCTTTCCCATGTTGTCCATTTAGCCGGCGACCAAATATATTGCCCTCTGCCGCCCTGTTTGAAGCACTGAGGGCGATATATTTGGTCGCCGGCTTAATAAAAGCCTGCTGTAGCCGTTAGGTAGGAATGTATTCAGAGATACTTGGTGAAACTATGGAAGCAATTACCGAAACCCTGACCTGGAACAGCAGCATGGCCGTCTCCGGCCTCATATTGGCCGTTACCTTCATCGGCATATTCACCGAAGGGGTACACGGTTTCCATCGCACCAAGTTCGCCATGGGCGGCGCAGCCATGATGGTATTGGCTGGACAGCTGATGGGATTCTATGACCCCCAGATGGCCCTGGATGCCATTGACTGGAACGTGGTGCTCCTCCTGGGCGCCATGATGACCATCGTAGCCATCATGATCCCCACGGGCGGTTTCCAGGTGCTGGCCTACCGCATTGCGGATTTCAGCAAGGGACGCCAGTTTCTACTCATGGCCCTGCTGGGTACAGCGGTAACGGTATTTTCCCTGCTCCTGGACAACGTCACCACCGTGGTCATCTTCGGGCCACTTATCGTTCTCATTGCCAAGGCCCTGAAAACCTCGCCGGTTCCCTACCTGCTGGCCGCGGCCCTGTTATCCGACACGGGGGGCGTGGCCACTCTGGTGGGGGATCCGCCCAACCTGATGATCGGCTCTGCAGCGAACATTGATTTCAACACCTTCCTCATCAAGATGGGCGGTTTGGTGTTGGTAGCCTGGATCGCCATCCTGATTGCACTGAAATTCCTGTTCCACAAGGAGCTCAGCGGTGAGACCGCGCACCCCAGTTTCGAAGACCGGGAAAAACTGATCGATCCCCACACCTGGCGCATGTCCCTGCTGGTCTTGATCGTCATGGTGGTGTTTTTCATTTTCCATCATCATCTTCATTGGGAACCTTGGGTGGTTGCGGTACTGGGCCTGTCCATTCTGCTGCTGATCTCAAAGAATGTGGACATGGACGACACCCTGGAAGACGTGGAGCTGAGCCTGCTGATGTTTTTCATGTCCCTGTTCGTTCTGGTGGGCGGCGTGGAACACAGTCATTTCCTCAAGTACATTGGACAGTTCATCCGTCCCTTCGTGGAATCCGATCTGCTCCTCGCGTCCATCCTGCTCATGTGGGCCGCCGCCATTCTTTCCGCCATGATCGACAATATTCCCTTCACTGCCGCCATGATCCCCATCATCATGGGTATGGAACAGCAGGGCATCAACGTCTCTCCCCTGTGGTGGTCACTAGCGGTCGGCGTGGGCATGGGCGGCAATGGCACGCATCTGGGCTCCACTGCCAACGTGTTCATCGTCACGCTTTCTGAACGTATTGCCCGGGAAACCGGCAATGAGGATTGGCGTATCACGCCGGGGCTGTGGTTCCGCAAAGGCACACCTGCCATGCTGCTCACCCTGGTGACCTCTTCGCTCCTGATGTGGCTGTTCTTTGATTTCTTCGACCAGCCCATTCCCCATTGATTATTGCGGATATGTAGGTCGGGCTTCAGCCCGACAATGGCGGTCACAAACGGAGCGTTGTCGGACTGAAGTCCGACCTACGACTATGGTTTTTCCATCATCAAGGGTGTGGCCAGATATAGCAGTTAGAAGCGGGCAAGCCGCTGACGCAGTGATGAGAGAATCTGCGCAGCAGTAAGTCCCGCCATCTCCAGCTGCTCGTTCTGGGTAGCCTGCTCCAGGTACTTGTCGGGCAGACCAAACTGCATAAGGGGAACCTGGATGCCAAGGGCATTGAGCGCCTCGGCCACTGCGGAACCGGCGCCTCCCATGAGGGCATTCTCCTCCAGGGTCACCAGCAGTTCATGGCAGACGGCCATGTCTTTCACCATTGCCGTATCCAGGGGCTTGACGAAACGCATATTGATGACGGTGGCGTCCAGTTCCTGCGCCACCTCCATGCCCGTGGTGACCATGCTGCCAAAACACAGCAGCGCCACACGGCGGCCCTCCCGGCGGATTTCTCCCTTGCCCCAAGGCAAAGTCGCCGCATCAGCCACCACTTCCATCCCCGGCCCCTTGCCTCTTGGATAGCGCACCAGGGCGGGCCCCGGGTATTCCCAGGCGGCCTGAAGCATGTGGTGGCACTCGTTTTCATCCGCAGGTGCCAGTATGCACATATTGGGAATGCAGCGGGCATAGCTCAGATCATAGGCCCCGGCATGGGTGGCCCCATCAGCGCCCACCAGCCCTGCTCGATCCACGGCGAAGGTGACATCCAGGTTTTGCAGGGCCACGTCGTGAATCAGCTGGTCATAGGCCCGCTGCAGGAAAGTGGAGTAAATAGCCACCACAGGTTTGAGACCATCGCAGGCCATGCCTGCCGCCAGGGTCACGGCATGCTGTTCGGCAATGCCCACATCGAAATAACGGCTGGGGAAATCAGTGGCAAACTGTACCAGGCCTGAACCCTCGCACATGGCGGGGGTGATCGCCAGAAGCCGTTCGTCTTCTGCGGCCTGCTTACAGATCCAGTCGGAGAATACTTGGGTATAGGTCTTGCCGCTGCTGCCAGAACCATTCTGCTGCCCCGTATCCGGATCAAAAGGCCCGACACCGTGATAGACGCAGGGATCACCTTCTGCCGGGGCAAAACCCTTGCCTTTCTGAGTGACCACATGGAGAAAGCGCGGGCCATGCATCTGTTTCATGTTGCGCAGGGTCTGCACCATCAGGGGCAGATCATGGCCATCGATAGGGCCAATGTAATTGAAGCCCAGTTCCTCGAACAAAGTGCCGGGAATGAGCATGCCTTTCATATGTTCTTCCCAGCGATCCATGAGGTTGCGCATGCCGGGCATCACGCCCAGAACATTCTTACCGCCCTCGCGCATACGGTTGTAAAAGCGGCTGGACAACACCCGAGCCAGGTAATTACTCACCGCCCCCACGGGGTTGGAGATGGACATGTCGTTGTCATTGAGAACAACCAGCAGATCCATATCCAGAGAACCGGCATGGTTCAGGGCCTCGAAGGCCATGCCCGCAGACAAGGCACCATCTCCGATGACGGCAATATGCTCACGTTGTATGCCTTCCTGCTTGGCCGCCACCGCCATGCCCAATGCTGCGCTGATGGACGTGCTGGAATGACCGGCGCCAAAGGCATCGTACTCCGACTCACTGCACTTGAGGAAACCGGACAGCCCTCCTTTCTGGCGCAGACTCTCCATCCGTGCGCGGCGGCCCGTGAGTATCTTGTGCGGGTAGGCCTGATGACCCACATCCCAGACCAGCTTGTCCCTGGGGGTGTCGAATACATAGTGCAGCGCCACAGTAAGCTCCACCACACCCAGGCCCGCGGCCAAGTGGCCACCGGTGCGGGACACGCTCTTCACCAGGAACTCGCGCAGCTCGTCCGCAAGGGGCTGCAGCTGTCCCATATCCAGCAGACGCAGATCTTCCGGCAGGTCGACCTGTTCTAGCAAGGATGAGGATGACTGCTCGCTGGTGCTGGACATAGGGTAGAATGCGCTTGTGAATTATCCACAGGGGTAATTTATTATTCTAACAGTTTAGAGCGAGGCCATGACTGAAAAACTGTCCGCACGCAAGTTGCGCGAACGGCGGCGCGAACAAATGCTGCGCGCTTACGAAAAGAACCGGCGGCGCAATCTGCTGGCCAGTCCCGGAAAACATGACTTCGTTATCGTTCTTGACCATCTCAAGGCCGGATACAATGTGCCCAAGATCTTCCGCAGCGCCGAGGCCTTTGGCGCCCATGAAGTGCAGCTCATCGACATTGGGCCTTTCGACCCTTCCCCGGCCAAAGGCGCATTTCGCCAGGTGCCGGCGCGATTCTTCGATGATTTCAGGCAAAGCCGCGAGGATCTGCATGACAGAGGCTATACCCTGTATGCCCTGTCCCCCAACAGCAGCCATACCCTGAGCGAAACCGTGCTGCCCGGCAAGAGCGCATTCATTTTCGGCCATGAAGAGATCGGCCTGAGCTTTGATCCAAAAGACTACCCGGACATCCACTTGCTGCGCATCCCACAGTTTGGCCGGGTGGAAAGCCTCAACGTGAGCATCGCAGCCTCCATCGTCATGTACGAATACACCAGGCAGCAGCAGGCATGATGCTGTTCAGAATCATCTGGCGTTTCCTGTTGCTGCTGCTGCACACGCTGTACGGCATCTGGCTGAGTCTGAGCATTCACAAGAGAAAGGCTCCCGATGGCGTGAGCTTTCCCGATCCCCAACCTGTGGCGCGCTGGTCAGCCCGCCTGCTGGCCATTCTTGGAGTGGAGGTTGTCGTCCATGGAGAGATTCCTGAGGAAAGCGGCCTGCTGGTGGCCAATCATGTTTCCTGGCTGGACATTCCTGTGATCAATTCCCTTACGGGGGCGGCCTTCTTGTCCAAAAACAGCATCCGTTACTGGCCGGTGATCGGCTGGTTTGCCGTGGCCTCGGGCACGCTGTTCATCCGCCGGGGCAGACATGACGCGAAACGCATCGCCGAGGCGATTGCCACCCGTCTGACAGAAGGCCGGCGCATGGCCATTTTTCCGGAAGGTACGACATCCGACGGCAGGGAAGTACGGCGCTTCTTTCCGCGGCTGTTCAGCGCCGCCATCGACACCGGTGCCCCGGTCATCCCCGTGGCCTTGTGCTACCGGGACAACGGGCAGCCGGACACCCTGGTGCCCTATACCAAAGGACGCAGCTTCTTTCGCATTCTGCTGGGCATTCTGGCCCGTTCCCGCAGCCAGGTGCATGTGTGCTTTTCCGGTGTTCTGCCTGCTTCCGAGTACGACCGCAAAGGACTGGCGGAAGCATCCCGCAAGATCATTCAGGACGCGCTGGCAGATCCCTCACTGACCTGAAGAATGGTCTTGTCCCTGATCAGAGGGGTGAGCAAGGCAAACACCACTGCCGTCACCGCCATGAGAATCGTGAAGAACCAGTAGTACTGCGCCCCTTCCAGCATCACTGTTCCATCCTCGTTCTGGATGAAGAAATTGACCAGGCTGGTGAAGATATTGCCCAGGGACACAGAGAGCATGAACAAGGCCATGATAAAGGATTTCATGGCCCGGGGCGCCTGGGTGTAAGAATACTCCAGGGCGGTGATAGACACCATGACTTCACCGCATGTGAGCACCAGGTAGGCCAGCAGCTGCCATGAAACACCAGGCGTGCCGCCGGCATCGATGCGTTCCTGGGCCAGGGAAGAGATAGCGAAAGCCGCCGCCGCCAGGCCAAAGCCCATAGCCACCTTGCGCATGGGCGTCAGCCTGATGAGCTTGCCCAGGGCCGGGTAGATGACATAGCTGAACAGGGGAATCAGGACAATGATCAGTAATGGGTTCACCGCCTGAATCTGGGACGGCAGCATCTCAAATCCCAGGAAATGCCGGTCCATCTGCTCAGCCTGCAGCACCCAGGACGATCCCGTCTGATCATACAACGACCAGAACACGGCAATGAACACATAGATCATTCCCAACCGGCCAAAGACCCGCAGGCTTTCGCGTGAAAAGGCCTCTTTAAGAAAAGCCTTGCCCGAAGGGGGTACATGCACAAACTTGTTGCGTCCCGCCCAGAACATCAGTGTCGCCAGGGCCATAAGCATACCGGGAACACCGAAAGCCCAGTGAGGACCGTAGTGTTTGAGCAGCCATGGGGTAAGCAAAGTGGACACAAAAGCTCCCACGTTGATGGCCATATAGAACCAGCCGAAGGTACGGCTGATCAGCCCCCGGTTGCTGTGGCCGAACTGGTCCCCTACATGGGCGGACACGCAGGGCTTGATCCCTCCGGCGCCCAGAGCAATGAGTCCCAGGCCTATGGCCAGACCCACGCGGGTATCATCCAGCGCCAGAGCCAGATGGCCAGCGCAATACACCAGGGACAGCAGTAAAATGGTCTTGTACTTGCCCCACCATACGTCAGCGAGAATCGCGCCCAGCAAAGGCGTAAAATACACAGCGGATACAAACAGGTGATACCAGCCCTTGGCATCTTCATCACTCATGGTCGCCAACTCGCCCCCGGCGCCCATGAGATACTGGGTCATGAACACCACCAGAATGGTGCGCATCCCATAGAAGCTGAACCGCTCTGCAGCTTCGTTGCCAATAATATAGGGAATGCCGCCAGGCATGCCTTTCTGGTCCAGGGGACGGGTAAGGTAGCTCATGTTTGTGATGGGTTCTTGACCAGTTTTTTGAGTTGAGCGCAAAGTATAATGGCTTCAGCAGCGCAATACGATTACCTCATCATCGGCCAGGGTCTGGCGGGCAGCCTGCTGGCCTGGCGCTTGGCGCAACACAGCGCCCGGGTACTGGTACTGGACGACGGACATGCCACGGCGTCATCCATGGTGGCGGCTGGTCTCATCAATCCCCTGGCCGGCATGCGCTTCAACCATTCCCCCCATGTGCACCAATGGCTGCAAACCCTGGAACAGACCTATGACGAACTGGCCGGGCTGGCCGGACAGCCCTTCCTGCAACGGCTGGACATGGTGCGCCTGTTCCGTTCCGCCGAACAGATTCGCTTCTACCAGCGCCAGAAGGACAGGAAGGATACCCATGACCTGCTCGGGAAACGCCTGGACGCGGATCACTTTCCCCAGCCCGTGCATGCCCCCTGGGGCGGCTTCGAGCAATACCGGACAGGCTGGGTACGGCTGCCCAAACTGCTGGCCTTCATGGCGGACTGGCTGCGGGAAAGAAACATGCTGCGCGAGGAAAAGCTGTGTTATGAAGACCTGGAACTTCAGGCAGGACAGCTGTCATGGAAAGAGATTACCGCAGACCAGGTGATTTTCTGCGACGGCTACCGCTCCATGCACAACCCCTGGTTCCACTGGCTGCCCTTCGCCCCCGACCAGGGCGAGATCCTGACCCTGAAGCGCTGTAGCGACGCCCCCCTGCCGGATCGCATCGTCAACGGCGCCACCTGGCTGCTACCCGTGGATGAGGAACGTTACCGCCTGGGCGCCACCCACTATCACGACCGCCAGGACAACCGGGCCACGGAAGAAGGGAAACAGAAACTCCTGGCGGGCATGGAAGCGCTGTTGCGGCATCCGGACGCCCTGGCCCTGGAGAAGAATGAAGCCGGCGTGCGCCCGGCCACCGCCGACCGTCAGCCCTTCATCGGCACCCACCCGGAACTGCCCCGGCTGCACATGTTCAACGGCTTCGGCGCCCACGGCAGTCTGACCATTCCCTGGTACGCGCAGCGCATGGTGGAGTGGCTGCTGCAGGGGAAGCCTTTGCCGGGCAATGCCGATATCCGGCGCCGGATCATAGCATAAGGGGCCGGAGTCAAATCAGTGTGATATCGCACAAACTCAACGACTCAGGAAATTTGACTCCGCCCCCTGGGGTTCCATCAATCAGCCGCATTGAAAAGATTCAACAACCCCATCATTAATTCCACCGGCGCCGGGGGGCAGCCAGGAATGTACAGATCCACGGGCAACACGGCTTCCACGCCACCACGGGTGGCATAGTTGTCCCGGCCAAACAGGCCACCGTCACAGGCGCAGTCGCCACAGGCTATCACCCATTTGGGCGCGGGCGTGGCTTCCCAGGTGCGCAACAGCGCTGTTTCCATGTGCCGGCTCACGGGGCCGGTGACCAGCAAGATATCCGCGTGGCGCGGTGAGGCGACGAAGTGGATGCCAAAACGTTCCACGTCATAGTAAGGGTTGTTCAGGGCGTGAATCTCCAGCTCGCAGGCGTTGCAGGAACCGGCATCCACTTCACGGATGGCAAGGCTGCCGTTGAAACGTTTGTCCACCAGGCGTTTGACCTCTATGCCCAGCGCTTCCAGCGCTGCATCGCTGCTGGTGGGTGCTTTTTCCGTGAGCACCCCTGTCTTCAGGGTTTTGCGCAGTATTCTATACATCAGAGATCCTGCCCTGAGTAGGAGCCGTTGACCGACTTGTTGCACACGGGGAAGTCCGGGACAATGTTGCCCATGACGATACGCTCCAGGGCCGGCCAGGTATGCCAGCTGGGGTCACGGGGAAAGAAGCGCGCCACCTTGCCCCCGGCATCCAGGCGCACATAGGTGATGATCTCGCCCCGCCAGCTTTCGACGAAACCCAGACCTTCACAAGGTGCCTGGGGTGGCTGCCACCGGCATTGCAGCTCTCCCGGCTCCAGAGCATCCAGCAGTTCATCCATCCATTCCAGACTGCGGCGTATCTCTTCCATGCGCAGCTGTACCCGCGCCATGACATCACCATCCGCCAGGCAGACTGTTTTCATGGGCTGCCGGTCATAGGGCGGATAAGGGTTGCTCGCGCGCAGGTCGAAAGCCTGACCACTGGCCTTGCCCACGTAACCCGTGCAGCCCAGGGCCCGGGCCGTGGCCGGACGCAGCACGCCGGTATTGAGCAGCCGGTCTTCCAGGGAAGGCTGATCAAGTAGGATATCGAACAGCTCGTTGGTTTCTTCCATGAGCCGTTGATGATCCTGCTTCAGGCTTTCCCGGGCCCGGGTATCCAGGTCCACGGCCACACCCCCTGGCAGCAGCAAATCCATGAGCAGGCGATGTCCGAACAGTTCCTGGTTGCGGCGCAGCCAGTTCTCGCGCAGGCGCGAGCACTGGTAGAGCGCAAAGGCGAATCCCACGTCATTGCAGATGGCGCCAATGTCCCCCAGGTGGTTGGCGACGCGCTCCCGCTCGCATAACAGGCCGCGCAGCTGCTGGGCGCGTCTGTCCACCCGGCAGCCGACCGCGCGTTCCAGGGACTGGCAGGCAGCCCAGGCATGGGCCACGGTGCTGTCGCCCGATACCCGCCCCGCCAGACGCACCAGCGCTGCAGCATCCCGGCCCTGGGCGGCTTTCTCTATGCCCTTGTGTACATAGCCCAGACGCTGTTCCAGACTGAGAATCTCCTCCCCCACCGCATGGAAGCGAAAATGCCCCGGCTCGATGATGCCGGCATGCACCGGCCCCACGGGAATCTCACACACGCCTTCGCCCTTTATATGCTGAAAAGGATAGCCACCATCTGCCGGCGCGGGCTGTCCGCCCTGGTCTGCCGGAAGGTGAAAATCCGCCCGCAGGGGATAGGATGATTCCGGCCAGGCCTGATGGCGGGTCCAGCGGCGTTCATCCGGGGAATCACTGAACACCAGCCCCAGCATATCCTGGGCATGCCGCTCGGGACGGTCGGCAATGGGATAGGAAGGCACATGGGAGGGCAGCACTGGCGTGTCCGCGTCAACCGCCGTCTGCAGCACCACATAGTCCCCGGCATGTTCCAGACAGGCATATACGCGGATATGGTCTTCATGCTCATCGCCCCACAGGCCGCACCAGCGGTATTCCAGCAGCGAAGCCTGTCGCGCCGCCCGGCCCCAGTCCTCGGCATCGATCTCCAGCACGTGCGCGGGCGCCAGCCGTTGCGCGGAGCCCCGGCGCACCAGCACATGCTCATCTTCGAGTTGGGCCAGGTATTCTGAAAGCCAGTCGAAGCGACCCATTACAAGCCCTCCCCTGCAATCAGCAGCGTTACCTCATTGAGCCAGCCATAGAGCACGGCGGGTATGGCCAGCCCCAGCCACAGCACGGCCAAAAGATGCACCAGCACCGGCAGCATGTTGGCGGATACCGCCGACTGCCCTTCGGGAGCTGCGCCATACACCATGGGCTGCACGTTGCGGAACAGCCCGGCAAAGGCAATGCCCAGGCCACTCAACAGCAGCACCGTCAGCCAGGGCCAGCTCTGGATGGTGGCGCTGAGAATCAGAAACTCGCTGGTGAAGACTCCAAAAGGAGGAAAGCCGGCAATGGCCGCCACGCCGATGAGCAGGCCCCAGCCCACGCCGGGCTGGGTGCGGATGAGTCCACGGATGTGCTCGATACGCTGGGTGCCGGCAATATGGCTGGCATGGCCCACGGTGACAAAGATGGCGGATTTGGTGAGGGAATGCACGAGCATGTGCAGCAGGCCGGCAAAGGTGGCCAGGGGCCCTCCCATGCCAAACGCAAAGGTCATCAACCCCATGTGTTCGATGGACGAATAGCTGAACATGCGCTTGATGTCCCGCTGGCGCTGCAGGGACAGCACCGCCACCATGAAGGACAGCAGACCGAATCCCATCATGAGCATCCCGGCCATGGCGGGCATGTCCGTGCTGTGCAGCGAACCATCCACCAGCATCTTGAAACGCACCACAGCGTACAAAGCCACGTTGAGCAGCAAGCCGGAAAGCACCGCCGACACGGGGGTGGGACCTTCGGAATGGGCATCCGGCAACCAAAAATGCATAGGCACCAGCCCCACCTTGGTGCCATAACCCACCAGCAGAAAAACGAAGGCAATGCTCATCACCCGGGGATCCAGCTCTCCGGCATGCTGGTAGAGTACCCGCCAGCTCAGGCCGGCTTCCGCGTCCGGCAATACCTGCTGGGCGGCAAAATACACCAGCACCGTGCCAAACAAGGCCAGGGCAATGCCCACGCCACAGAGAATGAAATATTTCCAGGCAGCCTCGATGGATTCCGGCGTGCGGTACAGGCTCACCAGCAGCACCGTCGCCAGGGTCGCGCCTTCCACCGCCACCCAGAGGATGCCCAGGTTGTCACTGGCCAGAGCCAGCAGCATGGTGAACAGAAACATCTGGAACATGGCATGGTAGAGGCGCATGCGCTGGCGTGTCAGGCGCCCCTGCTCGCAGACATCCTTCATGTAGGGTCGGGAAAATATGGCCGTGGTCAGACCGACGAAGGTCGTGAGCATGATCAGGTACACATTGAAGGCATCGATCTGGAATCCCGCCACGGCCAGGCTGCCGCCAGCATGAACCAGCACCGCCAGCCACAGGGAGGCCAGAAACTCCAGGGCGCAGAAAAACACATTCAGCCAGCCGCTCACCACCAGGCTGGAGGTCAGGGCCAACAGCATGCTGCCGGCCACGGGCAGCAGCAGGACCAGCCAGAATGCGATCATGAATGCTCCTCCCGTTCACTGAGCCGGTTCAAACGATCAACGTCCAGGGACTCGATGCTTTCGCTGATATGGAAGAAAAAGATGCCGAACAGCACCGCCGCCACCAATACGTCGAAGGCGACACCCAGTTCCACCACCAGGGGCATGCCGCGGGTAGAGGCCACCGCCGCCAGGAACAGGCCGTTCTCCATGGACATGAAACCCAGCACCTGGGCAATGACCTGGCGGCGCGATACCATCATCCACAAGCCCAGCAACACCACGGAAAGACTGATGGCCACGATGTTGCGCGTGTCGCCCAGCCCCAGCTTCTCTATGGGCAGTGATACCCAGTAGGAAAAAATCACCAGGGCGGCGCCGGTGAGCAGCAACACGGCCGGATGGGCAATATTCTCCACCAGACGCTCCATGTTCAACTGACGCACCAGGCGATGCAGCATCCAGGGAATCAGCAGGCTCTTCAGCCCCAGGGTGAGGGCGGCAGACAGGTACAGGTGGGACGTATGGCTGGAATAGGCCACCAGAGCGGTGACCAGAGCCACCCCTGCCCCCTGCCAGGCAAAACTGTGGATGGCCGATGTCAGGCGGGTCTGGGCCAGCAAGGCGAAGGAGGTGAACAGCACCAGGGCCGCCAGCACCGCGATGCCCTGTTGCAGAAGGGGCAGATGGCTCATGTTCATGTCCCGGTCTCCAGGATGATGTGGGAGAACAGGCCCAGCAGGGTCAGAAGAAAAGCCAGGTTGAGATACTGGGGCACGCGGAACAGGCGCATCTTGGCCAGCACGGTTTCCATCACCGCCACCACCACGCCCAGCAGCAGCAGCTTCACGGTCACCGCCAGCAGTCCCATGAGCAGGGCGCCCGCCGTGTCCCCCGTGGCGATACCCCAGGGAAAGAACAGGTTGACGATGAGCACTCCGTAAAGCATAAGTTTGAGCTGAGCCGCCCATTCCATGAGGGCCAGATGGCGTCCGGAATATTCCAGAATCATGGCCTCGTGGATCATGGTCAGCTCCAGATGGGTGGCCGGATTGTCCACGGGAATACGCCCGGTTTCCGCCACCGCCACCAGCATCAGCCCCAACAGGGCAAACAGGAAGGACGGCCGCAGTATCAACCCGTTGGCCAGGTTGAAATCCACCACGGAAGAAAGATTGGTGCTGTGGGCGCTCATGGCCAGGGTGAACACCGCCATAAGCATGGCCGGTTCCGCCAGGGCGGAAACCATCATTTCCCGGGATGAGCCCATGCCGCCGAAACTGCTGCCCACATCCATTCCCGCCAGGGCGAGGAAGAAACGTCCCAGCGCCAGCAGCCCCACCAATACGATCATGTCCGCCGCCATGGCGGAAGGCAGGTTAGTGGCCAGCAAAGGCACCAGGGACACGGCCACCAGGGCACTGGCAAAAACCACATAGGGCGCCGCCCGGAACACCAGGGATGCGGTATGCGCCACCAGGGCTTCCTTGCCGAACAGCTTGTACAGATCCTGCAGGGGCTGGATGATGCGCGCGCCCCGGCGGTTCTGCAGGCGCGCTTTCACAAAGCGGATCCAGCCCGCCAGCAGGGGCGCGCCCAGCAGGAACAGGATGCCCTGCAGAAGCACGATGAGCCAGCCGGAAAGACTCAGGAAATCAGCCATAACAGCACCACCAGGGTTCCCAGGGTCCAGCCCAGATAGTTTCTCAAATGCCCGGTCTGCAGCCTTCCCGCCACGCGGCCGGCCTGGAGAACAGAGCGTATTACCGGCGCGTACAACCAGCCCCACAGGCGGTCACCCACCTGCAGGCTGTGACGCAACTGGCCGCTCTCATCATGTTTCACGCTTTCATCGATGGCAAACAACATGCCGAACACCCGGCGTATGGGCTGGGAGAATGCCGTGGCGGTGTACTGCATGCGGGCGTTCAGGGGAGAGAAGCCACAATCCCAGGCATCGCAACGGCGTACCTGGCGCACACCGCCCCGGCGCAATATCAGCGCCGCCAGCCACCAGGCCGCCAGCAGCCCCAACAGCACCAGGCCTGCCGAATAACTGGCGGTCTGCCCCCCCAGGGGCGTCAGCCACAGCCAGCCATGGGCCATGGCCTTGTCCAGACCCGTATGCAGCAACTGCCGGGGGATGGCATCGATAAGATGGATCATGGTAGTGGGCAGAACCCCCAGCAGCAGACACAACAGGGCCAGAAAGCCCTGCCCCAGACGCATGCCCATATCAACCTCTCGCGCCTTGCGCGCCTGCTTGCTGCGCGCCTGACCGAGGAAACTCACCCCATACACCTTGACGAAACAGGCCGCGGCCAGGGCGCCGGTCAGAGCGAGTATGGCGGCTGCCACAGGTATCAGGCTGCGCAACACGCCGTTCTCCAGAGACCAGGCCTGCAGGGCGGTCTGAAATGTCAGCCACTCCGAAACGAAGCCGTTGAACGGCGGCAGCGCCGCAATGGATATGCAGCCCACGAGAAAGAACAGGCCGGTCCAGGGCATCAGCCTGAGCAGGCCGCCCATGTGTTCCATGTCCCGCTGATGGGAGCTGTGCAGCACCGCGCCGGCGCCCAGGAACAGCAGGCTCTTGAACAGGGCATGGTTGATGGTATGGTACAGGGCCGCCACCAGTCCCAGGGCCGCCAGCAGGTGATGCCCGGCGCCCTCGAAGACCATGGACAGTCCCAGGCCGATGAAAATAATGCCGATATTTTCCACGGAATGATAGGCCAGCAGGCGCTTCAAATCGTGCTGCATCAGGGCATAGAGCACCCCCATGAGAGCGGATATGCTGCCCACCAGCAGAACCGCCACGCCCCAGCTCCACTGAATACCGCCCAGCAGATCGAAACTGAAGCGGATGAAGCCATAGACCGCCACCTTGAGCATCACCCCAGACATGAGGGCGGAGATATGGGAAGGCGCCACGGGATGCGCCTCGGGCAGCCAGGCATGCACCGGCAGCAATCCGGCCTTCATGCCGAAACCGAGGAAAGCCAGGGCAAAGGCCACCGTGGCCCAAAGACCGCCCACCTGAGCCGAGCGCATGGCATCAAAGGCAAAGCCGTGGCCATTGCCCGCCAGAACCCCATAGCCGAGGAGAATACACAGGGCGCCGATCTCCGCCATCATCAAATACAAAAAACCTGCCCGGCGGTTAGCCGCGTTCTCATGCTGAAAGGTCACCAGGAAATATGAAGAAAGGGACATGAGTTCCCAGGCCACCATGAACAGGAAAGCGTCATCCGCCAGGACCACCAGCTGCATGCCCGCCACAAACAGCCCGGTGAAACCGCCCAGCACCGCCATGGAACCCCGGCCATGTTCGAACTCACGCAGGTAGCCCGGCGCGTAGAACGCCACCGCCACGCAAACCACGCCGATCAGCAGCAAAAAGAAACCGGACAACATGTCCAGACGCACATGCCAGGCCAGCCATGGCAGGCCAAAAGGCAGTTCCGCCGTGAAAACAGCGCCGCCGGACAGCAACAACTGCATCCCGGCTACGGCCACGAGAAGCCCGGAAAGGCCCAGCAGGGGAATCACCAGCCAGCGGGTCAAAACGGAATAATGGGAACTGAACAGGGCAAAACCGGCAGAGAGCAACGCCAGTACGACACCAAGCAACGCGAGATTCAGTGCTTCCATGCTCAACCCTTGCGTTTCAGGCGCACACCGCGCCCACGGGCCTGGCTGGGCGCATCTTCGGCAATGAGTTCAACCCCCGCCTGTTCCAGAGCCGCCACCACTTTCATCAGGGTATCCACAGTGCCGCCGACCACGCCATCCGAAGATTCCATGCGCTGAATGGTAGGCAGGGATACCCCCGACAGCTCGGCCAGGGTCTTTCTGTCCATATCCAGCAAAGCGCGCGCTGCGCGTAATTGGGCGCCACTGATCATAAAGAGATAGCAATGAATATCCTATAGGTTGATATATTTTATATCAATACAGGACAAAAAAGGAAGCTTGATTGATATTTGTAGGTTGGGCTTCAGCCCGACAACATCAGCCGCGAACAGGAGAGAATGTCGGACTGAAGTCCGACCTACGGTTTTTTCATGCCCCCGCACGCGGGGAAGGGTTTGGGAGGGGGTGTACGGACAATTATCCCCTCACCCTAACCCTCGGCAACCGCTCCATGCGTTACTCTGGAAATAGCGCGCACCGGTAAAAAACCGGCCTGGATCAGGGCACGACCTGATCGATCACCAGCTCCACGGGCTTTCCTGAAGCAACATCCACGATGACTTCACCGCTCTGCAGGTCGCCACTGGAAGCCATGGGCTGATTGCCCTTGGCAATGCGCGCCGCCAGTTTGAGTTGCGGATAATCCGACAGTTTGCTGCCGGGCTGCAGCATGTTGCTGTCGTCCAGGGTGAGTTCCGCAGGCAGATCTCCCGCCGTGAGCCGAATCGCCGCCACGGGCATGGGACGTCCGCCCACCTGCTTGGCGAAAATAAACAAACGATCGCCAGGCTTGGCTTTGTCCTTGAGCGCCGGGCTGATACGGACTTTCAGAGGGATACTGGCGCTGACGTTTGCCGGCTGTCGGGTTGCCGGGGCGGCTTTAGCCACTGCCACGGCGGAGCCGGGATCTTCCACAGTGATTCCCGCCTTGCCTGCCGCTGTCTTGGCCTGGAGGATCAAGGTGCGCAGTTCCTGCACATAATCAGGCTTGTCAGCCAGTCCGGACTCCGCCCGCCGCCAGTAATAGATGGCATTCTGGTAGTCCCCGGTTTCCATGGCGCCCTGGCCCGCCAGCCACAGAGCCGTGGGATCATCCGGGGCTTTTTCCAAAGCCTGGCGCACCAGATCATACGGACGGCCACTCAGCTTTCCACCCTGAACCATGGCCAGGGAATCCGCCAGAGGTATCAGGGCCTGAGGATGATTGTCTGTCAGCGCAGCCAGCTTCTCGTAGGCGGTAACGGCATCCGCATAACGATTCATGGACTGGTAGACACGTCCCAGCATGTACCAGCCCTCTGCATCGTCTGGATTGTCCTTCATCTTCTGTTCCAGCTTTGCCAGCACCTCCTCCATGCTCATGGCCTTGCCACCGGCGTTCATTTCATGGGGATTGGGCGCGCCGGGAGTGCCACTGGTTCCCAGCAACCGGGGCGCACCAAGTTGCATGTACAGACCAATGCTCAACAAAGGCACCAGAAGCACGACGGCAAGGGTAGCGGCCCGGGCACTGGCTGGCCGTACCCGGACAACCCTGTCTTCTCCTTCGGTGTCCTCCAGCAATCCCGTTTCCAGTTCCTCTTTGGCCTGGATATAGGTTTCTTCGTCGAGGTTGCCCGCGGCTCTGTCCTGGTCGAGTTCCGCCAGTTTCTCCCTGGCCAGGATAAGGTTCTGCTCACGCAGGCTGTCGGTGATTTCGGGGCGCTTGCGCAGCAATACGAAGGCAAGCACCGCCACGCCCAACCCTGTCATCAGGGCAACGATTATCCAAAACGTCATTATTTGTCCCCAGTGGAATCTTTGTCTTTGTCTTTGTCTTTGTCGGCAGCATCGTCCTGCTCACCCAGCAGTTTTTCCGCCTGCCTGCGCTGCTCGTCGGACAACAGGGGTTCGGTCGTGGCCGGGCGCCGGCGGATGATCCGGATCAGCATCACCACGCCCAGCAACAGTATGATTCCCGGCCCCAGCCACAGAATGAAAGTACTGGCATTGAACGGAGGCTTGTATCTGACGAAGTCCCCATAGCGTTCCACCATGTAATTCACGATCTGATCTTTGTCCTGACCCTTGATCACCATTTCATAGGTCTTGCGCCGCAGATCCTTGGCCAGTTCCGCATTGGAATCCGCAATGTTCTGGTTCTGACACACCAGGCAACGCAGTTCCTGAGTCAGTTCGTGATACAGATCCTCCTGTTGGGGATCGGAGAACTGGTAGGTGTCGATGCGCGCCAGACCCACAGCGCTGAACAACAGCATCAGAACAAGGCCCGCTGCCCTGCCAAAGCTATACTTCATGTATTACTCCGCTGATTTGGACGACTGAAAATACCTGGCGAACTTTTCCTGCCAGACTTGAGGATAGAGAGCCCCGGCATGCTTTTCCCGGATGATGCCCTGGGCATCGATGAGAAAAGTCTCGGGCGCGCCATACACACCCCAGTCGATAGCCGTATCACTATTGGGATCAAAGCCCAATGCCACGAAGGGGTTGCCCTTCTGCTTGATGAAGGCAATGGCCTCATCCCTGTCATCCCGCCAGTCCACGCCGACAATCGGAACACCCTGGCGTTTGAGCTCCAGCAGATAGGGATGCTCTTTCCAGCACTCGGGACACCAGGTGCCCCAGACATTGAGCAACCACACTTTGCCCGCATAGTCGCCACTTTTGACCCGCGCTTTGGCATCGAACAGACTGGGCAGGTCGATGGCTGGCGCCTGGCGGCCGATGAACTCGGTGGGGATATCCCGGGGGTTGTATTCCCCTTTGTTCATCTGCATGAGGACAAAATAGAACAGCCCGGCCATGGCCAGGAAGATCAGCAGGGGAATGAATGCGCGGTTCTTGCTCATGCCGTTGCTCCTGCCTTGTCTGCCAGGGCAGCGCGGCGTGCCAATACCCGGTAGCGCCTGTCAGAAGCCGAGCAGATGCCGCCCAAAGCCATGATGATGGCCCCCAGCCAGATCCAGCGCACATAGGGCTTGTGATAAATGCGCACACTCCAGGCGCCCTTGTCACCCAGGGGTTCTCCCATAGCCACGAACAAATCTCGGGTCAGGCCGGCGTCGATGCCGGCCTCGGTCATGGGCATACCGGTGCGGTAATTGCGTTTTTCCGGGTAGAGCACAGTGACCTGTTCCCCGTTCCGGGTGATCACCACCTCGCCCCTGTCACCTTCGTAGTTGGGTCCTTTGAGATGAGTGGCGCCTTTGAAAGTGAATTCATACCCTCCCATTTCCAGAGTTTCCCCCAGTTCCAGGCGCAAGTCCTTTTCCGTGCTGTATATGGAAGTCAGGGTAATGCCCACGATGAACACGGCGATGCCTGTGTGCCCCAGGGTCATGCCCCATTGGGACAGGGAAAGCCCGCCCAGTCCCCGCCCCCGCGACTGCTCCTTGAGGCTCTTCAACGTCGTGAAGAACACCCAGAAAGCCAGGGTCATGCCCAAGGCCGCCTGCCAGGTGAATTGCTGCATGACCACGATGGGAAAGAGTATGCCAAACACCAGGCTCGCCACCAGGGCCACGCGGACTTTCGGCCAGATATTACTGAAACTGTCCTTCTTCCAGCGCGCCAGAGTTCCCACGCCCATCAAAGCCACCAGGGGAATAGTCAAGGGAATGAACACCACATTGAAATAGGGCGGCCCCACGGAGATCTTGCCAATGCCCAGGGCATCCGTAATCAACGGATACAGCGTACCCAGCAATATGGCGGAGCAGGTAACGACCAGAATAACATTATTGAGAAGAAGCGCCGCTTCCCGGGACACCAGGTTAAAACGCACATAGCTGCGGACGTTGGAAGCACGCAGGGCATAAAGCGTCAGAGAGCCTCCCACCACGGCAATGAGGAAGAACAGGATAAACAGTCCCCGGGACGGATCCGATGCAAAGGCGTGGACCGAGGTCAGCACACCGGAACGCACCAGGAAGGTGCCCAGCAGACTCAGGGAGAAGGCGAATATGGCCAGCAGCACCGTCCAGGCCTTGAAGGCGCCCCGTTTCTCCGTTACCGCCAGGGAGTGCATCAGGGCCGTGCCCACCAGCCAGGGCATGAAGGAAGCGTTTTCCACGGGGTCCCAGAACCACCAGCCACCCCAGCCCAGCTCGTAATAGGCCCACCAGGAGCCCAGGGCGATACCCAGGGTGAGAAAGACCCAGGCAATCTGGGTCCAGGGACGGGACCAGCGCGCCCAGGCCGCATCCAGACGGCCGCCCAGCATGGCCGCCAGGGCAAAAGCAAAAGGAATGGAGAAGCCTACATAGCCCATGTAGAGCATGGGCGGATGAATGGCCAGGCCCGGATCCTGCAGCAGGGGATTGAGATCCCGGCCTTCCGGTGCAGGCGGCATGAGGCGTTCGAAAGGGTTCGAGGTAAACAGCATGAAAGCCAGGAAGCCAATGGCCACCAGACCCAGTATGCCCAGCACCCGGGCCATCATCACCGGAGGGATGGAGCGGCCAAACAGGGTCACGGCAGTGGTCCAGATGGAAAGGATCAGCGCCCACAACAGCAACGAACCCTCATGGGCGCCCCAGACCCCCGAAATCTTGTAGATGGTCGGCAGGGCCGTGTTGGAGTTGGAGGCCACATAGAGCACGGAAAAATCACTCTGCATGAAACTCCAGGTCAGGCATCCGAAAGAGATGGCCATGAACAGGAACTGCAGGCGGGCGGCGGGTTTGGCGACAGCCACCCAGGAAGCGATACCTTTCTGGGCGCCGGCCAGGGGCAGTATCGCCTGTACCAGGGCCACGACGAGAGCCAGTATCAGGGCAAAATGTCCGATTTCAGGAATCATAGCGGTTTGTTCCCCTTTGCCATGGCCTCGATTCCTTTCTGGTGGCCTTTTTCCAGGGCATCCGCCACTTCCGGCGGCATGTAGTTCTCATCGTGCTTGGCCAGGACTTCCTCGGCAACGAAGACGCCATCGGGTCCCATGCGTCCCTGGGCAATAACGCCCTGCCCTTCTTTGAACAGATCCGGAAGGATACCCGTGTAGGCCACTTTCACCGTATGGTGGTTGTCGGTGACATCAAAATGCACGGTCAGCTCCTTGCCTCTTTCCAGGGAACCCGGCTGCACCAGGCCACCCAGTCGGAAAATATGGTTGGCAGGGGCTTTGTGTTCCGCCACCTCGGTGGGCGAGAAGAAATATGACAGGTTGTTGCCCAGGGCGTTGAACACCAGGTAGGCCGCCGCCGCGAGCACCACCAGGCCCACGATCAGGAAGCCGAATCGCTTGTGTCTGGCTTTCATGAGTTTTGCTCCGATTTTATGCGAATGAGACGGGATATCCGCTGCAATACTGCCTTTCGGCGCTGGTGCACCAAAATGGGCTCAATGATCATCAGCAAGGCTGTTACCCCGAAGGACCCCCATACATAGAGGGCGTAGCCCCCCATACTGAAAAATTCCGACACAGACTTCATCGGCGTATCTCCGGCAATTCAGAAACCCAGCGCGCATCCTTTTCGCGCTCGAGAATGATGGACCGCACCCGGTACAAGGCCACGGCAATGCTGTAGGCCCAGAAGGCAAAAGTCATGATGAGCATGGTCTGCAGCATGATGGTACTCATCGCAGAGCCGTTCTTGATGCTCACAGAAGCGCCCTGATGCAGAGTGTTCCACCATTTGACCGAGAAATAGATGATGGGAATGTTCACCACGCCCACCAGCAACAGCACAGCGCCGGCGCGGTCTGCCCGCCGGGTATCGTCGATAGCCCCTTGCAGGGCAATGAAGCCAATGTACAGAAAGAACAGGATCAACTCTGAGGTGAGACGGGCATCCCACACCCACCAGGCTCCCCACATGGGTTTGCCCCAGAAAGCGCCGGTCCACAGGGCGATGAAGGTCATGATGGCCCCCGTGGGCGCCAGGGCCTGGGCCATCATGGAGGACAGGCGGGTATTGAACACCAGTCCCACCCCAGCCCAGAAGGCCATCACCACGTAGATGAACATGGACATCCAGGCGGCCGGCACATGGATGAAAATAATGCGGTAGCCTTCCCCCTGCTTATAATCCGTGGGCGCGACGAAAAAGCTCATGTACAAGCCCACAGCCAGCAGCAATACCGCAATCCAGGTGGAAACTCGGGCGATTTTACCGGCCACGGGATAGAAAGTGGCCGGCGAGGCAAACTTGTATATATTGACCATTCGTCCACTCACGCAGGTATGCCTGCATACACAGGCGCTTCAGCTTCAGACCGCAGAATAACGGTAAAATTCCATCTGCGGATTAAAGACTTATTAAGATTCATCAGGTTTACCCAGCATAACAGGAATCATTCCGCCGATATCCTCAAAGCAGCAGAGGTTGCCAGGGGAGCCGCCAGAATGGAAAGCAAAAGAATAGCGCCCAGCATGGACAGATGCCCTGCCCCGCCCAGGCCTGAAGCTTCCGCCTCCACAGCGCCAGCGCCAAAAATCAGTACCGGAATATACAACGGCAGCACCAGCAGGGAAACCAGCACGCCACCACCGCGCAAACCCAGAGTCAGTGCGGCACCAATGGCGCCAATCAGGCTGAGAGCCGGGGTTCCCACCAACAGGGTGATCATCATGGTTATGATGGTGTCCCCGGGCAGGTCGTACTGCAACCCCAGTAGGGGGGACAACAACACCAGGGGCAGGCCTGTCACCAGCCAGTGGGCCAACACCTTACCCAACACCAGAATGGACAGGGGCTGGGGTGCCAGCAGCATCTGTTCCAGCGCACCATCCTGGTAATCCACGAAGAACAGTTTCTCCAGAGCCAGCATGGATGCCAGCAGCGCCGCCACCCAGAAAACACCGGGCGCAATGAGCCGCAGGGTATCCAGTTCCGGGCCGATCCCCAGGGGAAACAGGCTGACCACGATAACAAAGAAAAACAGCGTGGTCAGCACATCGGAGCGGCGGCGCATGGCCAGCAACAGATCCCGGGATACAATGGTGCGGAAAGCCTCAAACATGGCCGTCTTCCTTCCAGCCCAGGCGCAGCTTCTTCACTTTGCCGGAGGTCAGGGCCACTTCCTGATGGGTGGTGAGCACGACCAGGCCACCCCCCGCCACATGATCCGCCACCACTTTCTCCAGAAAAGCCACTGCAGCCACGTCCAGCCCCACAAAAGGCTCATCCAGTATCCACAGGGATGCATTGCTCAACAGTAGGCGCGCCAGGGCAACACGCTTCTGCTGCCCCTGGGACAATACCCGGGCGGGCAGATCCTCATGGCCACGCAGCCCCATGCGCTCCAGCACATCCCAGGCTTGATTCTCCTTAACCGAGTCGCCCGCCATGCGGCAGGCCACCAGCAGATTCTCGATACCCGTGAGATCATCCTTCAGGCCATTCTTGTGCCCCAGATAGAGAAGCTCCGCTGCATATTCATCCCGTTGCTGCCGGATGGGCTCCCCATTCCAACGCACCTCTCCTTCAGTAGGCGCCACCAGACCACAAAGGGTGCGCAGCAAGGTGGTCTTGCCACTGCCATTGTGGCCGTAAAGATGCAGCAGTTCACCATCAGACAAGCGGAAGCCGACACCTGAAAACAGGCGCCTGTCACCCCGGGTGCATTGCAGGTTGTGTACTTCCAGCATCGACACCAGCCGTTACCACAAAAGGAGGACGATTTTACAGGGAATTACTGTAAATTGCTTGTCCTTGGGGTCTGTCAGCAGAACCCCGTCATCTATTGCGGCAAACCTCTGGATACCATCAATCCCACCACCACAGAAGATATCCCCAGCAGCCACACAACAACAGGACCGGCGGGCCAGTCCAGGGCGGAGGACAACAACAGCCCTCCACCATAAGCCAGCGCACCGATGCCATACCCTGTCAGCAATCCACTCACATCGCCCAGTCGCCGCACGGCCAGGGCGGGGATGATGAGGCTGGCGAACACCAGGTAAACGCCCACGATCTGCACCGATGCGGTCACTGCCAGGGAAAACAGCAGATAGAAACGCCGCCCCTGGTGCCCCAGCCAGCGCCAGACCAGGAGAATCAGAACATACAATGCCGCCATCCATCCCAACTGATCCCAGCGCACCCACAATAGCTGGCCACTGAGCAGTTCCTGGAGATGTTCCGCACCATGCGGGTTTCCGGCACTCAACAACAAAGCGCCACTGGCGGCCATAACGAAGCTGATGCCGATCAAAGCCTCCTGGTACTTGGGCCAGAACCGCTCAAACCCGTGCAACAGCAGGGCCCCGCCAAGGGCCGCCGCCAGGGCGGATGCCTGGGTGGACCAACCACCTTCGGGCCAGCCCAGTTGTTGCGCCGCCAACACACCCAGCACCGCAATCTGTGCGATGGCCAGGTCGATGAATATGATGCCGCGGCGCAGCACCTCCCGCCCCAGCAACACATGGGTACTCAAAACCAGCAATCCTGCAGCCATGGGCGCACCCACGACTTCCCAATCCAGCCAGGCCATTATTTTACTCCTGACAAGAGAGACAGGGTGCGATCATAAAGGCTGAACAAATCCCCGGACTGCTCATCCCCCCCCACGGTGAAAGGCAATACCAGCTGAGGAATCCCTGCATGCTCCCCCAACCAGGCGCTGGGGCGGTCATCCTGGTAAGCCGCTCTGATCACGGCTTTGGCGGGCTGGCTCTTCAGGAGGGTCAACACCCGGGATAAATCCGAAGTGCTTGGCGGTACACCCGGTTTGGGCTCCAGGGTAGCTACCCGCTTCAGGCCAAGCCAGTGTTCCATGTACACCCAGCCGTTGTGCTGCATGACCAGAGGCAGGCCCTTCAGGGCTTTCCCCTGTTCATCCCAGCGCAACAGCGCTTTTTGCCAACGCTGGCTGAAATCATCCAGCCGCTGCCGGTAGTAGCCGGCATTCTCTTTGTCCACCGCCTCCATACGCTGCGCCAGCAACCGGGCTACTTTGATAATGTTGTGTGGATCGGTCTGGATATGGGGATTCCCCTGGGGATGCACGTCCCCCTGCGAGCGATCCAGCCTGGTTGGGCGGTCCAGCAAGACTACGGCTGAAGCCGCCTCGACATAGCCCGGCTTTCCTGGCTGTACCCTGGCATTGCCCGCACGGCGCAACAGCAGCGGCAGCCAGCCAATCTCAAGATCCGCCCCTGTGCAGACCAGCAGATCCGCACGGCGCAGCCGCGAAATCAGGCTGGGACGCGCCTGCACATGATGAGGATCCTGTAAAGCCGTGGTCGCCGTCTTGACCTGGACCTTGTCGCCACCCAGCTCTGTGGCCAGAGCCGCCCATTCCGGTTCACAGGCAAATATGCGGATATCGGCGTGAGCTTGCAGCGTGAATGCCGTAAGGATAAGCATAAACAGTTTTTTCATCACAATCTCCTCAGAACTGATGGGCGCCGTGGGCTCCCAGGGCGACGATGTATTGCAGGATGAACCGGTCATCACTCAATGGCTGGGATTCATCATGGGTATACTGCAGGCGCAACAGGCTGAATTCGCTGTGCCGCCAGTCGATCATGAGACTGGCTTCCCAGGGATCATGTCCCAACGGGTCCAGAGAGGTGCCGGCAAAAGCCGCCCCCGGGTTGTCCGCTTGCAGACCTGATCCCCGGATGCCAATACGCCACCCCGGCATGAACTGGTAGGCCGCCTGGGCATACCAGCCAAACTGGTTTTCGTCATATTTCTGCTCAGGTTGTCCCCCGGGAGAAAAATCGCCGTTTTCCTGCCGCCAGAACAGTCCGCCCTGGAGTACGGCATTGTGACGGTAGCCATTTCCGCCGGGCGCCCATTTCCATACCATGTCGGCGATCAGCAGATTGCTGCTGCCGGTAAAAATATCCGGCGCGTCCTCAGCGCCTGATTCCCTGTCCCTGGTGTCTATGGACAGATAGGAGATTCCCGCCAGCCAGCTGTTGCTGATGCCCACATCGCCTCCGGCATGGGCAAAAATGCTCCAGCTGCCAGTTCCACTATGGGCGTCACCACCTGCCGGATACTGGGCGCCGCGCAGCCACTCTCCACCCACTTCGATAAAAGTGTCCGTGGGAGCCAGCCAGCGCAGCTGCAGGCCATCATCCTTGTACACATTGTTGAGCATGGCCCGGTACGGCAGGGGCCGGTCGGCAAAATCATCCGTGTGGGTGTGGCGTTCATTCATATAGCCGATGGCTGACAGAAAACGCCCTGCCTTGAGGGTCAGGTCATGGGGAAGGCTCTGGGTCTGCAGCCAGGCTTCCTCAAGCTCCACTTCTGCGCCAGCACCATCATCGGCGACGGACAGGGTGAAGTTGCCATACAACCAGTCATCGATACTGGCCTGCAGATTCAGTTCAGACTCGCCCAGAGAAAAACCTTCGCTGCCGTTCCCGGATTCTGCACCAGCACTGAAGCCGGGGATGGCGTCGCCTCTGTTTTCCGTGAAAGTCTGATATCGACCGTTGAGAATCAGGGAGATGGCGGGATTGAAAGCATTAGGGCGGGATTGCTGCCCTGATGCCGCTGCAGGCTCAACCTCTGCCTGCGCATTTTGCGCCTCCAGTGCCTGAATCCGTTCCTGCAGAGCCGAAATCTGCTGTTGGTAACTTTTCTGAAGGGTTTCCAGCTCTTTCTTCAGCTGTTCAATATCCTGTTGCGGGGCCGCATTCAGCGGCGACACTAAGCAAGCGGACATTGCAGCGAGCAATATCTTGTTGTTTATCATGGTACTTTCCTTTTTCAATCTGACAACCACGCCAGCAGGCCGCCCATTCATGGCACCAACACCATGAGGACAGGAACATTTACTGACGCGGATCAACCGCCATCCATGCCCTTCCCTGCGAAACAAGCGGGCATATCAAACGGTGCTATTGGATCTTCAGGAAAACGTACCAGGAGGGGATCGGGCTACAGCAACCACAGCCTGGGGAGGCTCATATCCCCTGAAAACGATGGCGGGCGCTGCAAGCACCAGGAGGCAGGGAACCTTGACATGCAAGGCAGGAGGCACAAAACCTGCTGAGCCATCCGACTGCAACAGGCAAAGGGGACAGGTTTCGTCCTGTGTAGAGGATGCCGGATGATGATGAAAAGCCGCAACCAACTGTACCACCATGAATACGGCGGCAAAAAAGGCGGCAAGCCAATGCCTGGACACCAAGCGGTTGCAATGGTCAGTCATCAGACTCCGTGGACAACTCAATTCAATAAAGGTTTCACATATCTGTTGAACGCGTCTTCATCCATCTGACCCCGATGGATGTACTTGATGCGTCCGTCACTGGCGATAACGACAGTATAGGGAATGATACCGGAATTGTTGCCCCACTTGCTCATCAGTCCCCGGGAGTCTTTCGGGGGGAGAACTAGCACCGGATAGTTGATTCCCAGGCTGCGGGCCACATTGGCCAGCTTGCGTTTCTGGTCCACACCAATGCCCACAAGCTGCAGATTCCTGCTGCCATAGGTCTTCTGATACTGAACGAACTCCGGAATCTCGTACTGGCAGGGAGCACACCAGCTGGCCCAGAAATTCATCATGATGACCTTGCCTTTCCAGTCCTCCAGACTGTGCTTCCCTCCATCGAGACTCTCAAGTGCGAAGGGCGCCATTTCCCAGGCATTGTTGGTTTTTTCCGGCAGGGCGGTGGTCGCTGTTTGTGCCCCTGGCTTTTCCACCGTCGATTCCTGCGTTGATGCAGCAGCGCTGGCCTGGCCATCACAGCCTCCCAGCAGAAGCAGCCCCAGGGCTGCCAGTATCACTATCGTATGCCTAACCACCATTGTTATCTGCCTGACTACCGGTAGCCAGAACCTTCCAGTCTACGGGATACTGTTTCTGCAGGCCATCCAGGTAAGCCGCCAGTTTTTCATCCACCAGGCGCTGGCGCACTTTATCTTTCATGGCAGCGAAAGCACGGATTTTTCCCGGACGCCGCTCGATGACCGTCACCAGATGATAACCTTTGCCCGTGTGGATAATATCGCTGATCTGGCCATCTTTCATGGACTTCAGGCGCTGCTCAATCTCGGGCACGCCCTCGCCTTCCTTGAACCAGCCCATATCGCCATTATGGGCGCGTCCCCAGGAATCGATACTGTAGCGCCCCGCCAGCACAAACAGGCTCTCACCCTGCTCGATGCGTTTTTTCATGGCCGCGGCCTGAGCGTATGAAGGAAGCACCAGCTGGCCTACATGCCAGCGCTCCGGAATCTGAGCCATCTCCGGATTGGCATCAAAGTAACTCTTGAGCGCTTTATCATCAGGGATCCACTGGCTTTCCAGTTCTTCCAGCATCATGGCTGGCAGCAGTTCATCCGCATAGGCTTCCACTTCATCATCAACGTTGACGCCTTCGTCTGCGGCTGCCTGGGCAAAAAGCATCAGTTCTGTTCGCTGATACAACTGCTCCTCCACCTGGCTCGCATCGGGTGTTTTGGAATAATCATCTTGCCCAGCGATATCTCCATAGGTAAGGCGCAGATTGTCACCTTCCATGAGCAGCGTGTCCGGGGTAATCCCATCAACAATTCGGTCTGTATGGAAAACAACGTGTTGCTTCTCCCGCAACATCTGCAAAGTCAGCAGACGCAACTGACGGAAGTCTTCTGCTAGCAGGGAAGACTTGGCGGCGGCAAGGGCGTCCGCCTGGCCGGCATACTCGGCCTCCAGTTCTTTTTCCTTGTCTTCAGAAAGCTGCAACTGTTCCCGTAGCTTCTGTATGTAATAGCGGTACAACCGGGAAGTGCGGAAATCCTTCAGCTCCTGAAGAAATGATTCCCGCTGATCCAGTCCCCGGGAGTGCGCTTCCAGACGCAACAAGCGCAAGGCCACCAGGCGCTTGAGCAAGTTACCGCGCAATACGGCCTGCTCTGGCGCGTCCATGGTGTTGAATTGGGTTGCAAAAGGCGATGAACGAACAGCTT
>JALWRH010000031.1 GCA_026994195.1 Sedimenticola sp.
TCAGCAACATGCACAACCTAAACGGAAGCTTTGGTCTGCATGGAAACTGCGATGGCCTCAAAAGTTTGTATGACAGCGGTAAGCTGGCGTTCATTCATGCGGTGGGGATGCCTGAAGGACAGTCCTCACGCAGTCATTTCGATTCCCAAGAAATGTTCGAGTTGGGAACACCGGGGAATCTGTCCACCACTACCGGTTGGCTGGCGCGTCACATGAATACTTCCCCGCATATCGCTCCGGATGCCGTTATACCGTCTTTGGCGACCACTGCATCGGCGCCCACCAGCCTTCTGGGAGATTTCAGCGCCATGTCTTTGGATGATGCCAGTAGTTTTCATCCCAACGCCGGGCGCTACGGTGATGAGCACGTCAGAACCCTGGCCAGGATCTACAATGGCACTTCAAGCCTGGACTATGCCGTACAGAACTCTTTGGACATGATCAATTTGCTGGAACAGATTGATATCACGGTGCCTGCCAGCTATCCCAATACCGGTTTGGGGGATGATCTGGGGCTGGTGGCCGGTATGATCAAAGAGGACATTGGGTTGCAGGTGGCTACCGTGGATTTTGGCGGCTGGGATACCCACAATGGCCAGGGCAATGACGGTGGCGGTTATTTCGCCACTCATGTAGGAGATCTGTCAGCGGCCATCAAGGCATTCGTGGATGACCTGGAGTCATCCGGGTTGATTGATGATGTGGTGTTGGTGGTGCATTCGGAGTTTGGCCGCCGTGTCCGTGAGAATGGCAACGAAGGAACGGATCATGGTACAGCTCAACCCATGATGGTGGTAGGTGGCCAGGTGCTGGGGGGAGCGATCTATGGTTACTTCCCGGGGCTGAAAGATTCGGACCTGTACCTGAACACTGACTTGCGCATGACGACGGATTTCAGGCGGGTGCTGAGCGATGTGGTTGGAAATTTCCTTCTGAATCCGAATCTGTCCACCGTCTTCCCCGGTTACACAGGACCTAAATCCATTGGCCTGTTTGATACCAACAAGATATTTTCGAGTGGGTTTGAATGATCGGGTTGTAAAAGGGCGCTTGATGATTCAGGCGATGAAATCCCGCATGGTATGAGACCATGCGGGATTTTGTTTGTTCGGGCACAACAGGATTGCGCTTATAGCAATGTAAGAAATGTCCTACATACACGGCAGGGGGGCTGGGTCTACACTTGACTCGCGGAAAACGGATATCCGCATTAAATTCTAGTTAATACAGGGAGTTTCAACATGAAGAAGATCACCATGCCGATTACGACTTTGAGTACAGTACTGTTCCTTTCTCTGACATCTGGCGCCAGCCTGGCAGAAGGAAATGCATGCAAAGGGATGGAGCATAGCGCCTGTTCCAAGTCCACTACCTGCCGTTGGGTCAAGCCCTACAAGCGTACCGATGGCCTCAAGGTAGCGGGTTACTGCAGAAAGCTTCCTGTCAGAAAGAGTCAGGCATCCCGGAGCAAAGGCTCGTCCAAAAAGAAAAGCTGACCGGTTTCTTCGGGCATAGCCGCTACACAAAGCCCCGCAGTTGGCAGAGCTGCGGGGCTTCCATATTTGACCAAACAACCGCAAGCTCTCGAACAAATGCCTTTTTAGCTGTCAGCTGAAACTGACCAGACATCTACCGGCAAAGTCCTGCAGCCTGATGCCATTTCCGGTCTGGCTGTGCGAAGATGCCGGTTATGAATTGTATAAGGCGCCTGTCAACAGCTTCTCTATGAGCGCAGATCACGCAGCCGGGTTTTCCATCCAGGCCGTGGGCCGGGTGCGCAGTCCGTACCGGGAGAAGTTTGGCATTCCCCGTCAGCCCGGACTGGTGAATGTCCCGGCCACTATTGAAATGCTTCCTCCCTTCCATGAGCCAGAGATGTTCGAGGGTCTGGCGGATTTCAGCCATCTGTGGCTCAGTTTTATTTTTCACGCTTGCCTGGATCAAGGTTGGAAGAAGAAAGTCCGGCCGCCCCGGTTAGGGGGCAATGTCAGCAAGGGTGTATTCGCCACGCGCTCTCCTTTCCGGCCCAATCACCTGGGTCTGTCCGTGGTCCAACTGGATCGGATTGAAACAGTGGATGGCCGTGTAGTGCTGCATGTGCTGGGCGCGGATCTGCTCGACGGCACTCCCATTGTGGATATCAAGCCCTATGTTTCCTATACCGATACCGTAGCAGGAGCCAGTTCAGGTTTTGCAGGAAAGGCTCCCGGAGCAGTCTTGGACGTGGCTTTTTCAGCCCAGGCGGGTGAGGTTCTCAAGTTGCTCCCGGATGGTAAGCTTCTGGCGGATCAGCTCGCAGCCTTGATTTCTCTGGACCCCAGGCCGGCTTACAAGCAAGGAGACACGGATGCACGCACCTGGGGCATGCGTTTCTCAACCCTGGATGTGCGCTGGCGGGTAGAGGGAAGACAGGCCCTGGTGACTGGGATAGATGTTCTGTTGGAGGATGAAACGAATCAGTAGATCAGGCTCATCATCTTACTGCGGTAGCGGGGTACCAGAGGATCATCACCCAAGAGGTCGAACAGTTTCAGAAGCGCTTTCCGGGCGTCGTCGTCACCGTAGCTGCGATCTTTCTTCATCAATTGCAGCAACAGCTCCATGGCTTGCTCGTAATGTTGTCCGGCTGCCTGATGAGCTGCCAGCAGATACAGGGCCTGGGCATCGTTCTCATCAGAATTCAGGCGCTGTTTGAGTTCATCTTCCGAAGGTGCGTCTGCCAGTAGCGTTTCGAAGAAGAGCCGGGCCTGCAGGGTCTGAACCTCCGGCTTGCTGCGCATATCGGCTGGCAGCCCCTGCAGAATCTCGCCGGCCTTGGCTGTATCCCCGATGGTGGCAAGGGATTGAGCCAGGGCGAGATCGATATTGCTGTTGGACGGATCGGTGGCCTTCGCTTGTTCCAGCAGGTTCCGGGCGCCCTGGGCATCCCCCTGCTGAAGAAGTTGCCGGGCCTGGTCCACCAGGGCATCGGATTCCCGCGGGATGTGCTTGTCCAGGAACTTGCGGATCTCGGCCTCGGGCAGGGCGCCGGCAAATTCATCCACGGGTTCGCCATTTCTGAATAGTTTCACCGTGGGAATGCTGCGGATGCCAAACTGGGCAGCAAGTGCCTGTTGTTCCTCGGTGTTGATCTTGGCCAGGATAAATTTGCCCTGGTAGTCCTCTGCCAGCCGGGCCAGTATGGGCATGAGCATCTGGCAGGGCTGACACCAGCTGGCCCAGAAATCCACCAGTACAGGTACCCGCCGGGATGTTTCTATGACGGCTTCCTGATAATTATTATCAGTTATTACAACAACATACGGGGAACTACTCATAGTTATTCTGCATTCCTGGCTGATGTAAGGTGAGCTTTACCTTGGGGCAGCTGCTGCGCTTTTCAAGAGAAGGCTTTGATTTGTAGGACAAGGTTGAAATCACCCGTTCCGGCCTCATTTTGTGGGGAAACATCCTGGAGAAGCAAAATATGTCAGACAATATACATGTCGTGTGCAGCCACTGTGGTGGTGTAAACCGTATCCCCTCCAATCGTCTGGGGCAGAATCCCAGATGTGGGAAATGCAAACATCCTCTGTTCGACGGGCATCCAGCGGATGTGGATGATGCCCTATTGCAGAAACAGATACAGCGCAGTGATCTGCCGGTGCTGGTGGATTTCTGGGCGCCTTGGTGCGGTCCCTGCAAGATGATGGCGCCGGCGTTTGCCCAGGCGGCTGGCCAGTTGGAGCCCGGGGTGCGCCTGCTCAAGCTCAATACGGAACAGCATCAGCAACTTGCCGGCCAACTGGGGATACGCAGCATCCCCACCATGATCCTGTTTCGCAACGGTCAGGAAGTGGATCGTATGTCCGGCGCCATGGATGCCGGAGGCATCGTTTCCTGGGTGCGTGGCCGGCTGGGCTGATGCCCTGATTTCCCCGCAGGGAAACCGGCGTCAATGGGATTGACTGCCGGTGATCTCTCCTCTGCCGGGGATTCCTAACAGGATGATGAAAAAGTCCCTCCATGGACTTTTTCATCAACGGAAGCGGAAAACGCGGTTTCCCGCTTCCTTCATTTTCAATGGCTTACAGCCATCGAAAATGGTGGTACATCCTTGTGCCACACACAGGTTGTCGAAAAACGGTGTTTTTCAACAGCCTGCTAAGTTGCGTCGCAATTTCCATGGACAGCCCCGGGCATCTCCCGTAAAATTTCCGTCTCAACAGGGGTCTGACCCCAATCTCGTTTCTTGTGTTGTTTCGTGGATGGCTCCCGACAGAGCTGGTCCCCTATTGTGTGCGCGTAAATGACTGATTCAGCTATTCTGGTACTGGAAGACGGCACGGTTTTTCACGGTCGTTCCATTGGTGCGGAAGGACAGACCGTGGGCGAAGTGGTATTCAACACCGCCATGACCGGTTACCAGGAGATTCTTACGGATCCTTCCTATATGCGGCAGATCGTGACCCTGACTTATCCCCATATCGGCAACACCGGAGTGAATGGTGAAGATGTAGAGTCGTCGTCGGTTCATGCTGCTGGACTGGTGATCCGGGATTTGCCCCTGGTGGCCAGCAACTGGCGCAGCGAGCAGTCCCTGGATGCTTATCTGAAAGAAAATTCCGTAGTCGCCATCGCCGACATCGATACCCGCAAGCTGACGCGCATCCTCCGGGAGAAAGGCGCACTGGCCGGTTGCATCCAGGCGGGCGCGCATCTGGACGAGCTGGTGGCCCGGGCTGCCGCGGAGACTTTTCCCGGCCTCAAGGGCATGGATCTGGCCAAAGAGGTAACGGTTGATGCGCCCTATGAATGGAAAGAGGGTACCTGGAAACTGGGTGAAGGGCATTCCTCACGGGAAGATGCAGACAGCGATTTTCACGTGGTAGCCTATGATTTTGGCATCAAGACCAATATCCTGCGCATGCTGCGCGACCGTGGATGCCGTATCACGGTCGTGCCCGCCCAGACGCCCGCCAGTGAAGTGCTGGCCATGAACCCTGACGGGGTATTCCTGTCCAACGGGCCAGGTGATCCGGAGCCTTGCGATTACGCCATCACCGCCATACAGGAAGTACTGGAGCAGAGCGTGCCCACTTTTGGCATCTGCCTGGGGCACCAACTGCTGGGCCTGGCCAGTGGCGCGCGTACGGTGAAGATGAAATTCGGTCATCATGGCGCCAACCACCCGGTACAGGATCTGGACACGGGTACAGTCATGATCTCCAGCCAGAATCACGGTTTTGCCGTGGATGAGGAAAGTCTGCCGGACAACCTGCAGGCCACCCACAAATCCCTTTTCGACGGTTCCCTGCAGGGCATCCACCGCACCGACAAACCGGCTTTCGGTTTCCAGGGACACCCGGAAGCCAGCCCCGGCCCCCATGACGTGGCGCCGGTGTTTGATCATTTCATCGACCTGATGAAAGCTCGTGCAGGGGCTTGACCGCCGCTCCAGACCACTCGCGCAGACTGAGACAAGATGCCTAAAAGAACAGATCTGAAAACCATTCTTATCATTGGTGCCGGCCCCATCATCATCGGCCAGGCCTGCGAGTTCGACTATTCCGGCGCCCAGGCCTGCAAGGCCTTGCGCGAGGAAGGCTACAAGGTGGTGCTGGTGAACTCCAACCCCGCCACCATCATGACCGACCCGGAAACGGCAGACGTGGTGTATATCGAGCCCATCACCTGGCCCACCGTGGCGCGCATCATTGAGAAAGAGCGGCCGGATGCCCTGCTGCCCACCATGGGCGGCCAGACGGCCCTGAACTGCGCCCTGGATCTGGTGCGCGAAGGTGTGCTGGAGAAGTTCGGTGTAGAAATGATCGGCGCCTCCCGGGAGGCCATAGACAAGGCCGAGGACCGCGACCTGTTCCGCAAGGCCATGCAGAAAATCGGCCTGGACATGCCCAAATCCGCTGTGGCGCATTCCATGGAGGAAGCCCTTCAAGTGCAGGTGCAGGTGGGTTTTCCCACCATCATCCGGCCTTCCTTCACCATGGGGGGGTCCGGGGGCGGCATCGCCTACAACAAGGAAGAGTTCGTGGAAATCTGCGAGCGTGGCCTGGACCTGTCACCCACCAATGAACTGCTCATCGAAGAGTCCATACTGGGCTGGAAAGAATACGAGATGGAAGTGGTGCGGGATCACAAGGACAACTGCATCATCGTCTGCTCCATCGAGAATCTGGATCCCATGGGGGTGCACACGGGGGATTCCATTACCGTGGCCCCGGCCCAGACCCTGACGGACAAGGAATACCAGATCATGCGGGACGCTTCCCTGGCGGTGCTGCGGGAAATCGGCGTGGACACCGGCGGCTCTAACGTGCAGTTCGCCATCAATCCCGAGAACGGGCGCATGATCATCATCGAGATGAACCCCCGGGTTTCCCGTTCCTCGGCCCTGGCCTCCAAGGCCACGGGTTTTCCCATTGCCAAGGTGGCGGCCAAGCTGGCCGTGGGCTATACCCTGGACGAGCTGCGCAACGAGATCACCGGCGGCGTGACCCCGGCATCCTTCGAGCCCAGCATCGACTACGTCGTCTCCAAGGTGCCCCGTTTCGCCTTCGAGAAATTCCCCCAGGCGGTTGACCGTCTCACCAC
>JALWRH010000032.1 GCA_026994195.1 Sedimenticola sp.
TGGTTACTGTTCCGTTGAAGGTGTAAAAACTCAAATTCTCCCTCCCCCGCACGCGGGGGAGGATTGGGGAGGGGGTGTAGGGTTTATATTCCCCCTCACCCTAACCCTCTCCCCCAGGGGAGAGGGGACGATGAGATGTCTTATTTCCATCATCAGGGATATGACCAGCGGATTCATAGATGTTTAGTCACAAGTTAGCAGATTTTCAGCTATCCGCCGAGATTTCCCGCAGCAGGCGGAACAGCTTCCGCCCTGCTCCCGCGGGTTTTCCCGTGGACTGTTCCCTGACTGCGCCGCGAATCAGTGCGCGCAGCTGTTGCCGGTCGGCCTGGGGGAACTGCTCCAGGAATTCTCCCAGGGCAGCATCCCCTTCCTCCACCAGCCGGTCACGCCATTGCTCCAGAACGTGAAAACGACGATTCTCTTCAGCATGCTTGCTGTTGCGGGTATCGAACCATTGGCGTACATATTCGAGATCCTGCTTCTGCAGCAGCTTCACCAGGTACTTGATCTGACGGTTACGCCCGGTGGAGGGCTTCATCTTCGCCGCGAGGGCCACACCCTCCAGAAACTGACTGTCCAGATGCAGTTTGTTCCTGTCCCCGTCCCCCAGTTTCATGATCTCCATCACCAGGGCCTGGAGATCCGCCAGCTCTTTTTTCAGCTGGGTCTTGTTGGGCCGGATTACCAGGCCGTCTTCATCGAGTTCTTTCATGCCGCCTCCAAGTGGGCAATGCGCAGTTGCAGGTTCACATTACCGCGAAACTCGTTGATATCAAGCTGATAAGCCATGAGCACCCGCTCTGGCAGAGGGCCGGGCATTTCATCAGCCAGGTTGAAGCCGATGGCATCGATAACTTGTGCGCCTCCGGCAGGCTGCACCACCAGCTTCCAGTGCCTGTCCTTGAGCAGGCGCTGCTGCACTACATCAAACTCACCATGAAACAGGGGTTCCGGAAACCCCTGACCCCAGGGACCGCCTTCGGCCAGAAGGCTGGCCAGTTCCATGCGCATGTCTTCCGGGGCGATCTCCCCATCGGATTCGATCACTGGCTTGAGATCACGGTCGCCCAGCCGCGCCTGCAACACCTCATTGAAGGCATGGCGAAAGGCATCCAGCTTGCCGGACTCCAGGGTCAGGCCCGCTGCCATGGCATGACCTCCAAACTTGGGCACCAGGCCAGGAAAACGGGCATTCACTTCATCCAGCACATCCCGGATATGCACCCCGGGAATAGAGCGCGCCGATCCTTTGATCTCACCCTCGTCACCTGGCGCAAAAGCAATCACCGGCCGATGATGACGTTCCTTGATGCGAGACGCCAGAATACCGATGACGCCCTGGTGCCAGCTTTCATCATAAAGACATAGACCCAGGGGAAGGTCCCCTTCTTTCACCGGTACACGGGTCAGCATCTCCTCCGCCTGCTGGCGCATATCATCCTCGATGGCGCGGCGGTTGCGGTTCAGGGTATCCAGCTGCACGGCCAGTTGCCGAGCCTCCAGGGAATCATCAGCCAGCAGACATTCGATGCCAATGGACATGTCATCCAGCCGCCCCGCCGCATTCAGGCGCGGCCCCACGGCAAAGCCCAGATCAGAAGCCTGCACCCGGTGCTGGCTGCGGCCCGCCACTTCTAGCAGGGCGGAGATCCCGGGGCGGCAGCGCCCGGCGCGAATACGCGCCAGTCCCTGGCTCACCAGAATGCGGTTGTTGTGTTCCAGCGGCACCACGTCCGCGACGGTTCCCAGGGCCAGAAGATCCAGGTACTCCGCCATATTGGGTTCTCTGCGGTTTTCGAACCAGGCCTTCTCGCGCAGCAGGGAACGCAAGGCCAGCAGCACATAAAAGATCACTCCCACGCCCGCCGTGGACTTGGCCGGAAAGCGGCTGTCCGGAAGATTGGGATTGACCAGGGCCGCCGCTGCAGGCAGCTGTTCACCCGGCAGATGATGATCTGTGACGATCACCTCCATGCCCAGAGCATTGGCTGCCGCCACGCCTTCCACGCTAGACACGCCATTGTCCACGGTGATGATCAGGTCCGGCTTGCTCCGAGCCGCCAGGGCAACGATCTCCGGCGTAAGGCCGTAACCGTATTCAAAACGGTTCGGCACCAGATAGTCCACCTGGCGCGCGCCCATGGCCCGCAGCGCCAGCACTGACAACGCCGTGCTGGTGGCGCCATCGCAATCGAAATCCCCGATCACAAGAATGCGCCCGTCCTTTTCCATGTACCCGGCAATGATCTGGGCGGCCTCATCTGCACCTGTCATCAGTTCCACGGGCAGCAGCGCATCCAGCCCCAGATTCAGGGCCTGGCCGTCCTCCACCCCCCGGCAGGCGTAAATGCGCCTGAGCACCGGATGAAGGTCGGGGGGAAGCCGGTTCTCAGCAGCCTGAGGGTGGCGGGTGACAATGGTTTTTGGCATGGCCGGAAATGATACACTTGTTGGCATTGGACTTCAGCCCGTCAAAGCCCGTGCGCCACCTTTCCTGGATACCCCACCCTCTCGACCCACCTCCGCCCCTTCCCGGGGATGAAGCCCATGTATGGAAGCTTCCTCTGGATGCACCCCCAGGCAATGCCTTGGATCTGCTCAGCCCGGCGGAACAGGCGCGCCATGCGGAATTCCGCCGCTCCCAGGCCGCCCTGCGCTACCTGAATACACGAAGCCTCACCCGGCGCATTCTTGCCGCCTACCTGCAGCAACCGCCCGAAACCCTGGATATACGCAGAGCCGCCGGCGGAAAGCCTTATCTCGAAGGCCGCCCCCTGGAATTCAACCTGAGCCACAGCCGGGGTCTGGGCCTGCTGGCGGTGAGCAGGCGATGTCCCCTGGGAGTGGACCTGGAGCAACTGCGTCCGGTGAAATATCTGGCTGGCATCGCAACCCGTCTCTTTGGTATTCAGGCCCTGGAAGAATTGCAGGACAGGAACGAAAGTGAGCGTCAGCAGCTGTTCTTCAGCCGCTGGACCGCCATGGAAGCCCGGCAGAAAGCCCTGGGACGGGGAATATTCCAGGAGCAGGCGCCCCCCGAAGCCGTCCCGTGCCGGCATTTCGTTCCTGAGCCGGGGTTCATCGCCGCCATCGCCACCGCGCCCGGCCAGAGCCTTCCCGCTCTGAGATTTCTAACCGGAGGGTAAGTACAGGCTCCCCGGTTTTTCCTCTCCCCTCAAAGATAGAGAGTGAAAACCGTTTTTCAAACGCTACCAATACCTGCCTGAGATCGGGTATTATGGCGTCCCATTCAAGGAAGCCCAGCCGCCTGTCTCTATGGAAACCTTACAGATCATCCTCCTGGCCCTCATCCAGGGATTCACCGAATTCCTACCCATTTCCAGCTCTGCACACCTGATACTGGCGCCCTATGTGTTCGGCTATGCCGACCAGGGACTGGCTTTTGACCTGGCCGTACACCTGGGCACCCTGCTCGCCGTGGTGCTGTATTTTCGCAAGGAAGTGTTCGCCATGCTGCATGACTGGTTCGGGTCTCTGGGACCATCGGGCCAGCCTACGCCCAACAGCCGCCTGGGTTGGGCCATCATTCTCGCCACCCTTCCCGTTATGGTGGTAGGCGTTCTCATCAAAGACCTGGTGGAGCACCAGCTGCGCGCACCCGAGATCATCGCTGCAACCACCATCGGTATCGGTCTGGTTCTGTGGTGGGCGGATGCACACTCCAGGCGCAAACTGCCTATGGGCAGCATGAATCTGAAACATGCCTTGTTCATTGGAGCGGCCCAGGCCCTGGCCCTGATTCCCGGCACATCCCGCTCCGGCATCACCATGGCCGCTGCCCTGATGCTGGGCTACACCCGCGAAGCCGCTTCGCGCTTTTCCTTCCTGCTGTCCATACCCACCATCCTTGCTTCAGTGATCTGGGTGGGCAAGGATCTGGTAACCGCAAAAGATACCGTGAACTGGAGTGACCTGGGTCTGGGGGTGTTCCTCTCCTTCATCGCTGCCTACACCACCATTCATTTCTTCCTGCGCTTCATCGAACGCATCGGCATGGCGCCCTTTGCCATCTACCGGCTGATGCTGGGCGCTGCCATACTCGGTTTCCTGTATCTCACATGAGTCGACCCTCACCTAGGATACACTGGCGAAATTTTGTCTCGTAACCTTCTTCGGTGAACCGGCGCCGGTAGCTGACCCGGCCCTGCGCTCCCAGCCGCAGCAGCATGTCCCTGTCTTGTAAGAGCTGGCGCAGGCAGTTGTGCAGTTCCCCGGCATCATTGGCCCGAAACAACAGGCCATCCACAAAAGGCGTGACTATCTCCCGCAGGCCGCCGTGATTGGCCGCCACCACACAACGCCCGGCGCTCATGGCTTCTATGGCGGTTCGGCCAAAGGACTCGGGCCGAATCGAAGGAATCACGATAACATCCGCCCAGGCGAACAGCTTTTCCGGAAAGGGGGCAAAGGCCAGCACTTCCACCATTCCGTCCAGGCCGAGAACCCTGCTGCGCCGGCGTATCCTGGTTTCGCTGCTATTCTGTTGGCCGAATTCACTGCCCACTATCCTTACCTGCAGTTTCTGCCGTTCCCTGGGAGAAAACTCCGCCACAGCTTCAAGCAGCAGCTCCTGACCTTTCATACTGTTGAAACGTCCCAGATGCAGAATTCTCAACCCCGCATGATCGGCACTCACGGGCGGGATGAAGGCATAGTCCTGAGCCGCGTTGTGGATGACGCAGCCTGATTTCCAGGCGAGCATGGCATAGGCATTGCGCGTGAAGGAGGAATTGAAGATCAGCCGGGCGCGGCTTGGAATCAGCAGCAGGGAGAAAAGCGCGCGTAGCAAAATGCCAGGAGTCTCGCGCACATGAATGAACACACGCCCACCCGGAAGATAGGACGCCAGAATGAAATCCAGTATGACCACGGTATTGATGTACACTAGATCCTGACCCCGGCAATCTGCTTGCGCCTGCCTGATGCAGGCAGGCAATTTTCCCAGGTACGCCCAGAAACCCCGAAAAAAACCTCTCCGGCGCAGAACCGCCAGCTCCCTGATAAGGACTTCATCCACCAAACCTTGCAGGCGTTCCGTCAACGGCCCCTGGGCAGGCAGAATCACACTGATGCGGGCCTGGGGATAACTGCGCCGCAACGACTGTACCGATTGCAGAAAACTTCTGTCCGAGCCATATAATTCGCTTCCCTGATGTACACAAAGAACAGACTGCGGCTTTTTTACTTCACTCATGACGGGCTTTCCCCAATGCGAAAACGCTTTTCAGGGCAATCCCGCTGTACCTTACTCATTTGTTACGTGGCCATCTGTATGATGAAAGACTACATTCCCGGGCAACCCGCAGGAACTGAACCTTTCCTGTTTTACAAACACTAAAACAGATACACACTTCAATATTTAGGAGACGCACCATGAAAAAGGCTATCCTGATTCTTGCCGGCCTGACGATTCTGCCCATTGTAGCCCTGGCGGGCGGCAACGCGAAGGTCAACTGGTTGAATCCTGAAGACTACAAGGATGTCATCACCAGCGATGGCTCCCAGGAAGAATTTGTCGCACATACCCTAAAAGAACTGGAAACCACCATTACCAGGTTGGCGGAATCCCTGCCGGACGGCCAGACCCTGGAAATGAACGTCACCGACCTGGACCTGGCCGGCGACGTGAAGATCAGCGGCGCCCGCACCCAGCACCAGGATGTGCGCGTGGTGAAGGACAGCTATCCTGCCCGGATGAAGTTCCACTACCGCCTGCTGGATGCCAGTGGCAAAGTGCTCAAAGAAGGTGATGAAAAACTTCAGAGCCGTACCCTCAGCGCCTCCATGCGCACAGGGAGCAGCGAATCTCTGGGAATGGAAAAACGCATGCTAAGGAGCTGGTTCAAGAGAACCTTTGCCAAATGACCCCCGTAATCACCGCCTTTCTCATGCCTTTTCGCGGGCTGGGGCTGCTACTGCGCCCCGGCCTGCGGCGTTATGTGTTCGCACCTCTGCTCATCAATATCCTGATCTTCAGCCTCACGGCCTGGATCGGCAGCATCTACTTCCAGGAATTCATCGACTGGGTCCTGCCCGCGGACAGCTGGATGAGTTATCTTGAATGGCTGCTCTGGCCCCTGTTCGCCCTCAGCTATCTGGTGATCGCCTTTTACAGCTTCACCCTGGTGGCCAACCTTATTGCTTCCCCCTTCAATGGCATACTCGCCGCCCAGGTGGAAAAACTCATCACCGGCAAACTGCCGGAAGATCACAGCGGCAGCGTCCTGGCCGAAATCATCCCCGCCATCAGCGGTGAACTGGGAAAGATCTGGTATTTTCTCCTGCGCGCCATCCCGGTGCTGATCCTTATGATCATCCCCGGCCTGAACGCCATCGGCTCGGTACTCTGGCTGCTGCTGGGTTTCTGGTTCCTGAGCATCGAATACGTGGACTACCCCATGGGCAACCACCTCATCCGCCCCCGGGAACAGCGCCGCATCCTGCGTCAGCGCCCCTTCCAGACCTGGGCCTTCGGCGCTGCTGCCAACCTGCTGATGATGATCCCGGTGATCAACTTTGCCGCCATGCCTGCTTCCGT
>JALWRH010000033.1 GCA_026994195.1 Sedimenticola sp.
AACAACAACATCAACCTGCTGAAGAAAGGCCAGGTACTCAAGGTTCCCAGTGCTGATGAAATCACCATCGGACGCCGCGAAGCCATTGCCGAGTTCCAGCAACAGGCATCGGGTGGCGCCGCTCCGGCCGCTAGTGAAAACGCCCCAGCCGCAACGGCAACGGCTTCGGAGGAAAGTGCAGAAACCGCGTCTGGTGAAGAAGAAGGGAAACTTCAGATTGCAAGCGCCACTGATGAGCAGAGGGAAGCCGGTCAGGCCGTTTCCGATCTCGAAGTGGAGACAGGGAGTACGGATCTGCGTCAGCAGATGCTGATTCTGGAGGAGCAGGCCGAAACGGCACGCCAGGAAGCCACACTGATGCGCAGCCAGGTGGAAGAGCTGCAGCAACAGTTGAGTGATACCCAGCGCCTGCTGGAGCTCAAGGATGAAGAACTGGCCCGCCTGCAAGAGAGTCTGGCTCAGACCAATGATGCAGAAGCTGTTGCGGAGAACGCAGCCGCTGAAATGCCGACAGAAGCAGACGCTGTGGAAAATGCTGCTGAATCTGAAGCAGCTGCAGAAGAAACCGCTGCAGAAGTGGAAGCAGAAGCGGAAGCTGCCACCGAAGGGGTGACGGCCGAGACCACGGCGCCTGGTGAGGAAGCCTCTGAAGAAGTGGCTGTCGTCGAGGAGACTGCCCAAGAAACGGCAGCTCCCCAGGTTGAGGCAGGGACGGTAGCAGAGGAGACCGGGGCTGCGCCTGCAACAGAGGAAGAGACACCTGTAGCCGAAACCGAGAAAGAACCCCCTGCAGTCGAGGAAAAGGCGCCTGTCGCTGCGCAACCCGCACCCGCCAAAGAACCTTCCCTGATGGAAGATCCCATGGCCTGGGTGCAGAACAACATGATGATTGCGGGGGGTGCTGCCGGTGCGCTGCTCCTTGCCATTCTGGCTTTGCTCCTGGGCAGGCGCAAGAAGGAAGAAGTTGCCCCGGCCGTGGCTGCTACGGCTGATATGGATGAGTCGGTGGATCAGGAAAGTATTCTGATGGAAGAAGAGTCCAGCCTGGCCGATACGGTTGCTGATCACATGGCGGCTGGAAACATTGGTGACACTTCATTCCTCAGTGAATACTCCACGGAGGAATTCAAAGGCCTGCAGGAAGATACCGCCGAAGTGGATCCGGTTTCCGAGGCGGACGTTTACATCGCCTATGGCCGTTACCAGCAGGCAGAAGAAATCCTGCGCGAGGCCATGGACGCCGGCAATGACACGGCTGCGGTCAAGTACAAGATGCTGGAGGTCTATTACGCGACCCAGAAGAAAGACCAGTTCAATGCCCTGGCGGAAGAGATGCTCGATTCCGGCCAGTATGAAGAAGATCCCAAAGCCTGGGAACACATTCAGACCATGGGCCGGGATCTGGACAAATCCAATCCTCTGTTCGCAGCCGGTGTGGCTGCCGCTGGAGCAGCCGCTGCCGCGGCTACAGTTGACGCCGACAGCAGTGCCGGCGAAGACAGTGAGTTGTCACTTGACCTCAGTACTCTGGCTGAAGAGGTGGATTCTGCGTTGAGCGCCGACAGCGAGCCTCTGGAAGGATTCAGTGAACTGGATCTGGATTTCTCCAAACTGGATACGGAGGACGGATCCACCGCAGCGGACGATCAGGCGGCACAGGCCGAGTCGGTTCTGGATGAGGTCAACAATGACGATATGGCCCTCGGGGAAACTGAGTTGCACACGGAGCTCCTGGACATCAGTGAGATCGGGGATGTCAACGTGGGTACCACCAACCTGGACGAAGCCCTGGCTGATCTGTCCGGCGATCTTGAAGGCGTCATGGCGGACTCCCAGATTCTGGATGAGCCACTGGACCTGGAAGATGAGCGTTTCTCTAACCTGGAAGACGGCCTGAGTCCGGACAGTCAGATATCTGGCCTGGAGAATGATCTCAATGTCTCCTCGTCCATGGAAGAGGACTCTATCATCGGTGACGAGGTGGAGACCAAGCTGGAGCTGGCGCGGGCCTTTATGGAAATCGGCGATGCCGATGGCGCCCGGGGCATTCTGCAGGAAGTCGAGGAAGATGGTACGCCTGAGCAAAAGGAAACCGCTTCTGAACTTCTGGGCCAGCTCAAAGACTAGGCGCTGCGTTCAACCCGCTGACACAGGGCGCTTCGGCGCCCTTGTCTTTTGTACAGACTACATCCTCAAGCCATGAGAATAGCACTGGGAATCGAGTATGACGGCAGCCGCTTTCATGGCTGGCAGACCCAGCAACCCGGCGTACGCACGGTGCAGCTGGAGCTGGAGAAAGCCCTTTCAAAAGTTGCTGACCACCCGGTGGAAGTGCATGCAGCCGGGCGAACCGACACGGGGGTGCATGCCGACTGCCAGGTGGCGCATTTCGACACTCCATCTGTGCGCAAACCTCATGGCTGGGTCATGGGCAGCAATATCAACCTGCCCGATGACATCAGCGTGCTATGGGCCCGGGAAGTCAGTGAAGATTTTCATGCGCGTTTTTCTGCCCGGGGGCGTACCTACCGCTATTACATTCTGAACCGTCTGAGCCGGCCAGCCCTTCTGGCCAGGCGGGTAACCTGGTCCCATACGCCCCTGGATGCGGAAAGCATGCATGCGGCGGGACAGTTTCTTGTCGGCACTCACGATTTCAGCAGCTATCGCACGGTGCATTGTCAGGCCAAAAGTCCCGTGCGCAACTTGCGATCCCTGAGCGTCCAGCGCGAAGGGGATTGCATCATCATGGAAGTTCACGCGGACGGGTTCCTGCATCACATGGTGCGCAATATTGCCGGGGTGCTCATGGCCATTGGAGGGGGGGAACGGCCCCTGGAATGGGCGCGGGAAGTGCTGGAGCATCGGGACCGAACCCGGGGCGGCGTCACCGCTTCACCCCATGGCCTGTATTTTCACCGTGTGGACTATGATCCGGACTTTGGTATTCCTTCCGGTCCGGAAATCCCGCCAGGCCGCAATATACTGTAATTTTACGCCAATCTGATTACTCCCTTGTTTCTCCCTCCTGCGCACGGGGGGCATGCCCCTCTCCCTAACCCTCTCCCCAAGGAGGTTGTCGCAAAAGCGATAGCTTTGCGGCAACCTCACGCAGCACAGGGATGTGCTGCCAGAAAAAACGACGATAAGTCGTTGTTTCTGCGAGAAAAGGAAAAATCGCACTTTTTCCTTTTCGTGTGTCGCAAAGTCCTGGACGGACTTTTGCGACACCCTCCCAAGGGGAGAGGGGATTGTGGGGTGTCTTTCTTCCAGAACTCAGGAGAAGCCGCCTTTGCTGATGTTATAATCAGCCGCTTATGCGCACACGAATCAAAATTTGCGGCATCACCCGCGCTGAGGATGCGGTTACAGCAGTTCAGGCGGGGGCCGATGCCCTGGGGTTCGTATTTTACCCCCCCAGCCCCAGGTATGTGGAAGTGGAGCAGGCGGCGAACATCATCCGTGATTTGCCGCCTTTCATCACCAGTGTGGCTTTGTTCGTCAATGCGGATCGGGAAACCATTGCACGGGTGGTGGGAGAAACAGGTATCGACCTGATACAGTTCCATGGCAACGAATGCCCGGACTACTGCGCGGAACACGGCCGTCCCTGGATCAAGGCCGTGCGCATGAAGGACGACGTGAATCTGGACAAGGTTGCGGCAGACTATGCTGACGCCCGGGCGCTGCTTCTGGATGCTTACCGCCCCGGAGTGCCCGGCGGTACAGGGGAGGCTTTCGACTGGGAACGCATCCCCCGTCATCTGGCCGGGCGCATTGTTCTGGCCGGGGGGCTGACGCCGGAGAATGTCACCCGAGCCATACGCCAGGTGCATCCCTGGGCGGTGGATGTCAGTGGCGGGGTGGAAGCGGAAAAAGGCATCAAGGATCCAGACAGAATTCAACGGTTTATTCGAGGTGTAGAGCTTGGACAAGAATGATTCATTCATGAACATGCCGGACGATAAAGGCCATTTCGGGCCTTATGGCGGTATTTTCGTGGCAGAAACCCTGATGGAAGCACTGCAGGAATTGCGCGGGGCTTACGAGAAATACCTCCAGGATGCGGATTTTCTCGCGGAGCTGGATGCTGATTTGCAGCATTACGTGGGCCGGCCTTCTCCCATCTATCACGCCGAGCGCCTGAGCCGGGAAAACGGCGGGGCGCAGATCTATCTCAAGCGCGAAGACCTCAATCACACAGGCGCACACAAGGTGAACAACACCATCGGCCAGGCGCTCCTGGCCAAGCGCATGGGCAAGACCCGCATCATCGCCGAGACCGGAGCAGGGCAGCACGGGGTGGCCACCGCCACGGTGGCTGCGCGCCTGGGGCTGGAATGCGTGGTTTACATGGGCGAGGTGGACGTGGCCCGCCAGGAAGCCAACGTGTACCGCATGCGCCTGCTGGGAGCGGAAGTGCGTTCCGTCTCCTCTGGCTCCAAGACACTGAAGGATGCCCTCAACGAAGCCATGCGTGACTGGGTGGCCACAGTGGATGATACTTTCTATATCATCGGCACCGTAGCCGGTCCCCATCCGTATCCGGCCATGGTGCGCGACTTTCAGGCCATCATCGGCCGGGAAGCCCGCCAGCAGATTCAGGACATGACCGGCCATCTGCCGGACGCCCTGGTGGCCTGCGTCGGGGGCGGCTCCAACGCCATCGGCCTGTTCTATCCTTTCCTGGACGATAAGGAAGTCGCCATTTACGGCGTCGAAGCGGCCGGTGAAGGCCTGGAGACAGGACGCCACGCAGCGCCCCTTTGCGCGGGTGAACCCGGTGTGCTGCACGGCAACCGCACTTACCTCATGGAAGACCGGGATGGCCAGATCATCGAGACCCATTCCATATCCGCAGGCCTGGATTATCCTGGCGTGGGGCCGGAACATGCCTGGCTCAAGGATACGGGCCGCGCCAACTATGTGGCCATCGACGACCAGGAAGCCCTGGCAGCCTTCCACCGCCTGACGCGCACCGAGGGTATCATTCCCGCCCTGGAATCCAGCCATGCCATTGCTTACGGCCTGAAGCTGGCCGCTACCATGAAACCGGATCAGGTGGTGCTGGTGAATCTGTCCGGCCGGGGGGACAAGGACATGCACACTGTAGCCGCCATCGAGGGGATCGAGATATGAGCCGTATTGCCGAGCGTTTTGCCGCCCTCAAGGCCGATGGCCGTGCCGCCCTGGTGCCTTTCATCACGGCTGGCGACCCGCATCCCAATATCACCGTGGGTCTGATGCACGACATGGTGGAAGCCGGAGCGGATCTCATCGAGCTTGGGGTGCCGTTTTCCGACCCCATGGCCGATGGCCCGGTCATTCAGCGCGCCAGTGAGCGCGCCCTGGCGCACCATGTCTCACTGGATGATGTGATAGGCATGGTGAAGACCTTCCGCCAGGATGACCCGGATACCCCTGTGATTCTCATGGGATATCTCAATCCCGTGGAAGTGATGGGCTATGCGGCTTTCGCCCGCCGGGCAGCGCAAGCCGGAGTGGACGGCGCCCTCACGGTGGATGTACCGCCGGAAGAGGGGCATGATCTCATCCAGGCCCTGCGGGACGAGGGTCTGGATGCCATTTACCTGGCAGCGCCCACCAGCCATCGCCAGCGCTTGGAGATGATTGCCGATGCCGCCACGGGTTTCATCTATTATGTGTCCCTCAAGGGCGTAACCGGCTCCGCCAACCTGGTGCTGGATGACGTGGCGAAAAAACTGGCCGAGATCCGTGCAGTCACCGACATGCCCCTGGGTGTGGGCTTCGGCATCAAGGATGCGGCCATGGCGGCCGACATGGCGAAGATTGCCGATGCCGTGGTCGTGGGCAGCGCCCTGGTATCCCGGGTAGAGGCAAATGCCAGCAAACCTGATAAGATAGGCGCAGAACTTAAGCAATTGCTTCAGGAAATGCGCCAGGCAATGGACGACGCGGGACGGGAATCCGCTTCCCCGTCGTAACGGCATTCAGCCGCAGGCGCCAATTCCAGTTGATATCGAGGTAAGCCATGAGCTGGTTTGACAAACTTCTCCCCAGTGTGATCCGCACTGAAGGCAGCGCCAAAAAGGCGGTGCCTGAAGGCCTGTGGAACAAGTGCCCCGGTTGCGGCGCCATCCTGTATCGCGCTGAAATGGAAAGGAACATGGATGTCTGCCCCAAGTGCGGACATCACAACCGCATTGGCGCCCGCCGCCGCCTGGATCTGTTTCTGGACAAGGAGCCCCGGGAGGAGATTGGTGCTGATCTCCAGGCGCAGGATCCCCTGAAATTCAAGGATTCGAAAAAATACAAGGATCGGCTGGCTGCCGCCCAGAAAGCCACTGAAGAGAAAGACGCCCTCATTGTCATGCAGGGCAAGCTCAAGGGAATGGATCTGGTGGCCGCGGCCTTCGAATTCAAATTCATGGGCGGCTCCATGGGCTCCGTAGTGGGAGAGCGTTTCGTGCGTGGCGCCGACCGCGCCCTGGAAAAAGGTATTCCCTATGTATGTTTCTCCGCCAGCGGCGGGGCGCGCATGCAGGAATCCCTGTTCTCCCTGTTTCAGATGGCCAAGACCTCGGCCGTGCTCAAGCGCATGGCGGACAAGGGCGTGCCCTTCATCTCGGTCATGACCGATCCCACCATGGGCGGCGTATCCGCCAGCCTGGCCATGCTGGGAGACGTGAACGTGGCCGAGCCCGGCGCCCTCATCGGTTTTGCCGGACCCCGGGTCATCGAGCAGACAGTGCGGGAAAAGCTGCCGGAAGGCTTCCAGCGCAGTGAGTTCCTTCTCGAACATGGGGCCATCGATATGATTGTGCCCCGTCACCATATGCGCGACCGCCTGCACAACGTGCTGGGCATACTCAACCACCAACGCGCCCGTGCGTGAGGTTCCATAGTCTTGAAGACTGGCTATCCTGGCAGGAGAGCCTGAATCCCAAAACCATCGACCTGGGTCTGGAGCGCGTGGCGGAAGTCTGGCGCCGCCTCAGGCCGCCGGATCTGTCCTCCAGCACGGTCATCAGCATCGCCGGCACCAATGGCAAAGGCTCCACCGTCGCAATGTTCGAAGCGGTGCTGGCAGCCGCCGGTTATACCACCGGGAGCTATACTTCCCCCCATCTGCTGCGCTACAACGAGCGCATACGCCTGGACGGCCAGCCCCTTTCCGATGCGCGCATCATGGAAGCCTTCGCGGCCATAGATGAGGCCCGTGAGGGCCTGCCCCTGACCTATTTCGAGTTTGGTACCCTGGCGGCCCTGTATGTCTTTGCCCGGCAGCAGCCGGACGTGGTGCTGCTGGAAGTGGGTCTGGGGGGGCGCCTGGATGCGGTGAACATCATCGATGCGGATCTGGCCATGATCACCAGCATCGCCCTGGATCATCAGGACTGGCTCGGTGATGACCTGGAAACCATTGGCCGGGAGAAAGCCGGCATTTTCCGCAAAGGCCAGCCCGCCGTATTCAGTGGCCGGGAGATGCCCCGCAGCGTAGCAGAACAGGCCTCCCGCCTGGGTGCTCCCCTCTATTGTAATGGCCGGGATTTTCAGGCCCGGCCGAATGCCGATGGCGTGACCTGGAACTGGCAGGCCGGGGGCAGGGTGATCCCCGATCTTCCCCTTCCGTTCCTGCCGGGCGCCCACCAGCTGCACAATGCCGCCGGGGTCGTCATGGCGCTCTCCTTGCTTGAACAGACGCTGCCCGTGGAACCCGCTGCCCTGCAACAGGGGCTGCAATCGGTCAGGCTACCCGGACGGCTGCAGATACTGGAGCGAAACGGCGTACAGTGGCTGCTGGATGTCTCCCACAATCCTCACGCTGTCGCCCGTCTGGCCCAATACCTGTCCGCCCATCCTGTTCCCGGCCACAGCTATGCGCTCCTGGGTATGTTGAAGGATAAGGATGTAGAACAGGTTGTGACCCTGATGCGGTCCCCGATCCAGCACTGGCATCTGGCCGGCATCCCCGATCCCCGCGGACTCAGCGCCACAGAGCTGGCGCAGCGGATCGTTGCTGCAGGCGTGCAGGGAAAACTTCACGAGCGGGTGGCGGATGCCCTGGAGGAAATCGACCGGACCGCCAAGAAAGGGGACAGGGTGGTGGTGTTCGGTTCTTTTCACACGGTAACAGATGCCCTGGCCGCCCTGGGAGCCGGGAATGGGGATTGATTTCCTGGATGTTGGCGCTTTGCATCAAGACCGTAGGTCGGGCTTCAGCCCGACATTTCCCGTAGTGGCCGCTGCTGTCGGGCTGAAGCCCGACCTACGGCCGAGGATTTTCCATGGTGGGGGTGGCGCAGGTTCGTGCCATGACGGTTGGCTATTGGATGGAAAATCCCACTGGTGCCCAGATTCCCTGCGGGTATAATGTTGCCTTTGACCTCCTGGAGTTGATCCAAGCTGTGGACGAACCCCTGAAGCGGCGCCTCATTGGCGCAACCGTACTGGTTTCCCTGGCCATCATCTTCCTGCCCATGCTGCTGAGCCATGAGCCTGTCGCCCGGCACCAGGGGAAGATGCCCCCCATCCCGGCAGAGCCACAGCGGAATTTCGATCCCGGCCTGCTGCAGGAGACGCCCCCGGCGCAGCCCCAGCCTGTTGCTGCCAAGGCAGTGGTTCCGGAAAAGCCTGCTCCTCAGCCCAAGCCCAAGCCGACCCCCAAACCCGTGCCGAAGCTCAAGACCCGCGCTGCTGCCACGCCGCCCTACATACCCGGTCCCGGCAAGAAGCCGGCAGCGTCTGCCGCCAAAGGCTCGCCCCAGGCCTGGGTGGTTCGTGTGGGCAGCTTTTCTTCCAGAGCCAGCGCCGACAAGCTGGTGAAGAAACTGCGTAAAGCAGGGCTGGATACCATGAATCCCGTGGCTGTCACCGTCAAGGGCAAAAAATTCTACCGTGTGCAGGTGGGGCCCCAGCTTGACAAGAAACGTGCTGAGCGTCTGTTGCCGCGCGTCAATAAAATTGCCGGCACCAAGGGGCAGGTAGTGCGTTACCCCTGATGAATACCATGGACACACAATTGATCTGGGTGGATTTCGTCATTCTGGGCGTCATCGGCCTGTCAGCCCTGTTCAGCCTGCTGCGGGGCTTTATCAGAGAAGCCTTTTCCCTGGCGGTATGGATTCTGGCCTTCTGGGTGAGCTGGACGTTTTTCCGTGACCTGTCCCTGCGCATGGAAGGGTTCATCAACACGCCCTCCGTGCGCCTGGGAGTGGCTTTCGCCATTCTTATGATCCTGTCCCTGACCGTGGGCGGGCTGATCAACTACCTGGTCATCCGCCTGATCAAGAGCACCGGGTTGAGTGGCAGCGATCGCTTCATTGGCATGTTTTTCGGTATCGCCCGGGGAGTGGTGCTGGTGGCGGTACTGGTGCTGCTGGCAGGTCTGACGCCCTTGCCCCAGGACCCCTGGTGGCAGGATTCGGTGTTGATCCCTTATTTTCAGGAACTGGCCATCTGGCTGCGGGATCTGCTGCCGCCAGAGGTCGCGGACCGTTTCCAGTTCCTGGCAGAGGAGGCAGCCCGCGCAGCCCCGGTGGCGCCCGTGCTGCCGCCGCCGGAAATGCCGGCGGTGCCTGCCTCACCGCCGGGGCAGTAGCCTTTTTACCCCGGACAAACTAACATTGATATCTTGATGATGCAGGAAACTCCAAAATGTGCGGAATCGTCGGAATAGTAGGCACTGAACCTGTCAACCAGTCTTTGTATGACTCCCTGCTGGTGCTGCAGCATCGGGGTCAGGATGCCGCAGGTATTGTCACCTGCGAAGAGGGCAAGCTGCACCTGCGCAAGAACAACGGCCTGGCCAGCGACGTGTTCAACACGGATCACATGATCCGCCTGCGCGGCAATATGGGCATTGGCCATGTGCGCTATCCCACGGCGGGCTGTTCCTCTTCTGCCGAAGCCCAGCCCTTCTACGTGAATTCTCCCTACGGCATCGTGCTGGCGCACAACGGCAATTTGACCAATGCTGACGAGCTGAAGCAGGATCTGTTTCGGGAGGATCTGCGCCATATCAACACGGAATCGGATTCGGAAATCCTGCTGAATATCTTCGCCCATGGCCTGAGCAGCTATCCCCCGCACCTGACTCTGAGCGAGGAAGACATCTTCCGCGCCGTGGAGACGGTGCATCAGCGCTGCCGGGGAGGCTATGCCGCCGTGGCCATGATCCCCGGTTATGGCATCATCGCCTTCCGTGATCCCCACGGTATCCGCCCGGTGGTCTTTGGCGAGCGGGACACCCCTGGCGGCAAGGAGTTCATGGTGGCTTCCGAAAGCGTGGCCCTGGACACCCTGGGCTTCAACCTGGTGCGCGACGTGGCGCCTGGTGAGGCCATCATCATCACCCGCAGCGGTGAGTTTTATGCCCGCCAGTGCGCGCAGAATCCCCAGCGCTCGCCCTGCATTTTCGAGTTTGTTTATTTTGCCCGGCCAGACTCCATTATCGACGATATCTTCGTGCACAAAGCCCGCCAGCGCATGGGCAAAAAGCTGGCGCGCAAGATCCAGCGGGAATGGCCCGATCACGATATCGACGTGGTGATTCCCATTCCCGACACCAGCCGCACCGCGGCCCTGAGCCTGGCCAACAAGCTGGGCCTGCCCTATACGGAAGGTTTCATCAAGAACCGCTATATCGGACGCACCTTCATTATGCCCGGGCAGACGGCACGCAAGAAATCCGTGCGCCGCAAGCTCAATCCCATCGACGTGGAGTTCAAGGGCAAGAACGTCCTGCTGGTGGACGATTCCATCGTGCGCGGCACCACTTCCAAGCAGATCGTGCAGATGGCCCGGGATGCCGGCGCGAATCGGGTCTACCTGGCGTCTGCCGCGCCCCCGGTGCGCTATCCCAACGTGTATGGCATCGACATGCCTGCGGCATCCGAGCTGGTGGCTTCCGGGCGCAGCACCGCCGAGGTGTGCGAGATCATTGGCGCCGACAGGCTCATCTACCAGGATCTGGACGACCTCATTGAAGCCGTGCAGAAAAAGGGCATGGTCAAGGTGGACCGCTTCGACGCGTCAGTCTTCAATGGCGAGTATGTTACCGGTGACGTAACAGCAGACTATCTGCATGAACTGGAAAACTGCCGCAACGATTCCGCAAAGCGCGAGCGGGACAATGCCAAGGCGGATGTCATCGATCTGCACAACGGAGCCTGACATGAGCGATGAACACCCCGAATGGAAACCGGCCACCCTGGCCATAAGAACCGGTCATCACCGCACGGAGGAGGGCGAGCATTCCCCGGGCATCTTCACCACCTCCAGCTATGTGTACAAGAGCGCGGCCCAGGCGGCGGCGCGCTTTTCCGGTGACGAGCCTGGCAACATCTACTCACGCTTCACCAATCCCACGGTCAGGACGTTCGAGGAACGCCTGGCGGTGCTGGAAGGCGGTGCGCGCTGCGTGGCCACGGCCACGGGCATGTCCGCCATCATGACGGCCTGCATGGGCCTGATGCAGCAGGGCGATCATTTACTCAGCTCGCGCAGCATCTTCGGCAGCACGGTGATCCTGTTCGACAAGTATCTGAGCCGTTTCGGCATCGAGACCAGCTATGTGCCCCTGTCAGAACTGGAAGCCTGGCGGGCGGCCATTCGCCCCAACACCCGCCTGCTGTTCGTGGAAACGCCGTCCAATCCTCTGGGGGAACTGGGCGATATCCGCGCCCTGGCAGACCTGGCCCATGAGCACGGCTGCCTGCTGGTAGTGGACAACTGTTTCTGCACCCCGGCCCTGCAGCGTCCTCTGGATCTGGGCGCAGACGTGGTGATCCATTCTGCCACCAAGTACCTGGATGGCCAGGGGCGCTGCATGGGCGGCGCCGTGGTGGGTGATGAAAAGAACGTCGGTGAAGAAGTCTACGGCGTGTTGCGCACGGCCGGTTCCAGCATGAGTCCTTTCAACGCCTGGGTATTCCTCAATGGGCTGGAAACCCTGGATCTGCGCATGAAAGCCCATTCCGCCAATGCGGCGGAACTGGCGGACTGGCTGCAGGCGCACCCGGCCGTGAGCCGCGTCCACTATCCCGGTCTGGACAGTCATCCCCAGAAAGCCCTGGCGGACAAGCAGATGAAACTGCCCGGCGGTATGTTGTCCTTCGAAGTGGAAGGCGGCCAGGCAGCGGCCTGGCAGGTCATCGACGCCACGCGCCTGCTGTCCATCACCGCCAACCTGGGGGACACCAAGAGCACTGTTACTCATCCGGCCAGCACCACCCATGGCCGCCTCACCCCTGAGCAGCGTGCCGATGCCGGCATCAGTGATGGTCTGATCCGGATCTCCGTGGGCCTGGAGGATGTGGATGACCTGAAGGACGACCTGGCCCGGGGACTGGACAGCCTTTGAGCCCTGGGGACCATCTCCACAAGTGGAACCAGCGCCACCGGGAAGCTGAGGACGAGGGCAGTCCCGCCCAGGTGCTGGTCCGCAACCTGCACCTGTTGCCAGCGTCGGGCAAAGCCCTGGATCTGGCCTGTGGCCGGGGCGCCAACGCCCTGCTGCTGGCGGAAAAAGGCCTGGAGACGCATGCCTGGGATTTTTCTCCCGTGGGCATCGAGCGTCTGCAGCAGGCCGCCGCCCGGCGTGGCCTGCGTGTTGCTGGCGCTGTTCGGGATGTGGTGGCCGAGCCGCCTCCAGCCAACAGCTTCGATGTGATCCTGGTGTCGTTTTTTCTGGAAAGATCCCTGTCTCCCCACCTGATACAGGCCCTGCGTCCCGGGGGACGCCTGTTCTACCAGACTTTCGTGCAGGCAGTGCGCCTGGACAGAGGGCCTTCGACGCCCGAGTGGCGGTTGGCCAACAACGAACTGCTGCAGTTGTTCCGGGAACTGGATATTCATTATTATCGTGAAGATGGTTGCGCCGCCACCGTCCAGACGGAGATTTCCGACCTGGCCCTGCTGGTGGCATCAAAAAGGAAATAAGCCATGTCACTGACACTGATTGCCACCATCCTCACCGGGGCTGCAGTGCTTGCGCTGCTGGTCATCGGCAAATCCCTGCTCATACCGTTCGCCATAGCGGTGATGCTCTGGTATGTCATCGATGCCATTGCCGCCCATTTCCGGCGTTTTTCCATCCGGGACTTCTATCCTTTTGAACGTTTCAGCGTGATCCCGGCCCTGGCAGTGGTCATCCTGTTGCTCATGGGGCTGGTGCAGATGATCGGCGACACGGTGAACCAGGTGAGCATTGCTGCGCCATCCTACGAGGACAACATCAACAAGATCATGAGCCAGTTCTCAAACCTGACCGGGGTGGAGATCGCCCCCAGGCTGCAGCACTGGTTGGGCAGCCTCAACCTGGGCAAGATCATCAGCAATATTGCCGGCGCCATCATGGCGATTGCGGGCAATGCCGGGCTGGTGGCCATCTATGTGGCCTTCCTGTTGCTGGAAGAGCGTTACTTCCATATCAAGCTGTGCATCATGTTTCCCGACCTGGAGCGCCGCCGCAAGATCGAGAACATGCTCCAGGACATCCAGGTTCAGATTCGCCAGTACCTCTATATCAAGACCCTGGTCAGCGCCCTCACGGGGATCATCAGTTATGCGATTCTGGTCTGGGTGGGGGTGGATTACGCACCCTTCTGGGCCTTGCTCATCTTCATGCTCAACTTCATTCCCACCATCGGCTCCCTGATTGCCGTGCTGCTGCCGACAGCGCTTTCCCTGGTGCAGTTCGATACTCTCACGCCTTTCGTTACCCTGCTGGTTTCCCTGGGCAGTGTGCAGATGATCATCGGCAACGTACTGGAACCACGGGTCATGGGCTCGTCTCTGAACCTCAGCCCCCTGGTGGTCATTCTGGCGTTGTCCCTGTGGGGCGAGATCTGGGGCATCACGGGTATGTTCCTCAGTGTCCCCATCACTGTCATCGCCATGATCGTTCTGGCCAGTTTTCCGGCCACCCGCACCATTGCCGTGGCCATGTCCGAGAACGGGCGCCTGCGGCCTGTCTCCTGATTCAGGTCAGCTTTTTCTCCCAGAAAAGCGCCTGTCCCAGTTCAGGATCCAGTTCGTAGCTGGAGAAACCGAATTTCTCATACGCCCTGCGGGCGATGCGGTTGCCTTCCAGCACCTCCAGGGTGAGCTTGCAGCAGCCGCGTTCCCGGGCCACCGCTTCAACCTTCTCCAGCATGGCCGTGCTCAGCCCCCGTCCCCGGTACGGTGCCAGCACCGTTACATCATGGATGTTGATCAGAGGTTTTGCGCGGAAAGTGGATAAGGCCTGGAAACAGTTCACCAGTCCCGCTGCCTGATCCTCCACGAATGCCAGCACGCTGAAGGCCCCTGGCTCCGCTGCCAGCAGAGGGAGCAGGGCAGCCTTGACCTCCTGGCTCAAGCCTTTCCCGCCCCCCATGGGGTCCCAGGCGTAGGCATCCAGCAGATTGAGAATGGCGCTCTGGTGAGATGGGTTGCTGTAGTCGGCGAGAACGATTTGGCTCATGGGCGGCGAAAATGGGGCGGGGGGGTGAGGGGAGTTTAGGATTGACGAGGGGGCAGAGTCAAAACTTGCTAAGGGCAGTTCCAATGGAAAATCCCCTCTCCCCTCGGGGGAGAGGGTTAGGGTGAGGGGGGGTAAAGTACCTGCTACCGCCCCCGCATGGCTCTACGCGCCCCTCGGACCACCTCCATCAGTCTGCGGCGCTGATGATCGTTGATGCCTGCGCAATCGGCCAGGCGCTCTGCGTAGTCGGCGCTGCCTTCGAGTGAGCGCTCGATGATGTAGTTGATTTCGGTCTCGGGCAAGCCGAGAGAATGCCCCAGTCTGATGAATACTTCCGCTTCGTTCTGGTACTTTTCCGCATCGAAAGGTATGGCGCTGACAAGATCATGACGGGCCCAGGCGCGCATGGGCGCAGGATCGTAAACGGGGGACAGTCTGCAGCCGGTTTTTCCTCCCAGCAGGGACAGGTTTTCCAGGTGCAGATCCCCGTTGCCCGTCAGATAGGCAAGTATGAAGCGGTGGTAGAGTTCCGCCCGGGTGCCGGGTTTGAGCTCGATCACCTGCTCCAGCTGGCGGAAGATGCCGCCCAGATCCTCCAGCATGACATCCGTCATGCCCTGAACTTCATGGCTGCCCGTGGCAATGACAGAAAAGAGGGATTCCATGGGCTGCATTTGCGGCTGGTCAAAGCGCTGGATGGCCAGAAAGCGCAGCCCCTGGTGCTCGAAATAGCGGTAGGCAGGCACTTCCAGATCCTGTTCAGCATGCAGATCCAGACACAGGGCTTCCAGGGAGAGCAGGCCCTGGTATTCCGGTGGCTCGATCTTCAGCAGCACCTCGGTTTTTCCAGGCGTCCCCGGGGGATAGCAGGTTTCATCTTTCAGGCCGGGAGACATGGCCACCAGAAGTTTGGGGATCATTCCCCCCACCGAGGGGGTAGGCCCGATGATATCCAGAATGTCATCGGCCTGTAAGCCGTTGGGTTCATCGAGCACCTGTTCGCGCAAAAAGCGCCACAGGCCCGAGCGCCCCATATCGGCTGCGAAGACAGGCTCTCCCGGCTTTCTGTCATACCAGTCCAGCGCGGCCAGATCATCCCGGAAGATATCCACGTGACCGATCCCGCCGTGCCCCCCCATCAGCAGAAGTTCCCATTCGGTGTCGATACCCTGAGGAGGAGGAACCCCTGTTCTGCGCTGCAGGGCTTTCAGGTAATGGGTGCGTTGCAGGTTGCGTGGGTTGTTGCCGGGCACCAGGGCCCGCAGGCGGGGAAGCAGGGGCATGCGCTCGGTGACCGGGTACTCGAAGTACCGCTCTGTTTCCGTAGCCACGTCATCCAGAAGACTCATCCTGGGCAAACCGGACGCCCTGTAGGATTCCTCGTATGTGATCACCATACGGTCATCCGACAACACCAGTGTCGCCATTTTCTGTGGCTCTCCGCTGATACGGCTCCACACCACTGCCGTGTGATGGGGTAGGGAGGCTGAAGGAGTCACGCCTGTTCCTCTTCTCCCAGCCGGAGAAAGCGGCCGCCGCGAATGGACTGGATGGCGGACTGCCGGGAATGGCGGGGTACAAAGTCGATGGTCATGTCCAAAGCGTTGGCCAGAGCCTCCAGAGTGGATACACGCAGATCCCCCCGCGACTTGGCCTGGGACAGCCCCACAGCGCTGATGCCCGCACGGGCGGCCAGATCCTTTTGCGACAGCCCTTGTTCTTTGGCGAGGTTTAGCAGCTTGTCGAGGCGACTGGTTATGCTAATGCTTAATAAATCTTGTTTCATGTAGAAAATATAGCATATTATTAAACAAACACATAACTATGGTCTTGTTGGCTGAAATCCACCAGGGAGTGGCTGGCTGGGAAGAAAAGCGTGGGTCGGGCTTCAGCCCGACACATAGGAAGAAGTTTGGATTGATTTCGGCCTGCAAACGAAAAGCAGGAAACACCGCAGGCAGTGCAATCCCCTGATTTGCCCTGACTCCTGGAGTTTGCTATTCATGAAGCTGCTGTAAAAAAAGTAGGATCTTAAAATGGGTTATTTCCTTGGCGGAGTACCGTAGAAAATTTCATAAACCTGATCATCAAGGTGGATTCTTTTTTTAGAGTATCGGCTACAGGCCATATCCCGATATACCTTGTTCTGGCTGCTGGGTTTTTTGCGATAGATATCTATCCATTGATGACAGTTTTTGCCGAGCGCCTGTTTTTGCTGAAGGTCTTGTTGCCATTTGGGTGTTGGTTTTCCACGGCGCTCGATACATCGAATTTCGCCATTCATCATCATGCACCCGGGTGGAAGCGATTGAGCAGAGATCTCAGAGAAGAATGTGAAACAGATAACCCCGGAAAGAAAGAAAAACTTCGAGGCTTTCATCATGGCATCCCTGTAGATTTGTCTGGAACGAATCATGCCAAATCGTAGCCCACTGCCGGTGAGAGGGCAACGTACCAATACCGCATTTTGGGGGACATGTTTTTTATTAATTCTGCAGGCATGCATTGACATTATCGACGACGGTAAGCCGTTGAAATGGCGAATCGGAAAATTGCACTTTTCTGGTTCCGAGTGGTAAAAGCCCTGGTAAGGGCTTCTACAGAAAGCAGCCAGGCCTTCGGGGTCCGCCTGCATTTGCCAACGCGCCTCATCGATAGTGGCCCGGAAGTCTTTATCGCAGTTCAGCTCGAAGATTTCCTGGAACTCAGCATCCATGGCCTTGCGTTGATCGTCGGGAAGGTACAACCAAGACGCGAACAGCGTATCTGGTTTGGTCTCTTTCATGGCCGCGAAGTACAGATCCTCGAACAAGCCCCGGTCCGCAAAGTAGCGCGTCAGCAGGGCATTGGCCACCTGGCGGAAAAAGCCGCGGGTCGAGTAGTGGCGGGCCATGTCGCCTCCGTGGGCCGGTTTCTGATCAATCCCTTGGGTTATATGGGATTTTGCAGTACATTACAGTACATTTGCAGTAAAGCATTGGGGAGGGAGATGGCCACCACAAAGACAGCAACGCTGACGTTCCGTATCGATCCCGGCCTGAAAGAGGCCCTGCGCACTGCTGCGCAACAGGAACACCGCTCCATCGCCAACATGGTAGAGGTGTTGATTCGAGATTACTGTCAGCAGGCAGGGATTGTGGTACCTGATCAGGCAGATCCCCGTCAAACCATCAGGAAGTAACAAGCACAATGACCAACAACGATACTGCCGATCAAGAACTTGCCTACGCCGGCACCCTTTGGAAATCTGCCGACGCCCTGCGCGGGCAGGTGGACGCCGCCGAATACAAGCATGTGGTGCTGGGCCTTCTGTTCCTCAAATACATCTCCGACGCCTTCGATGCCCGCCGCGAGGAACTGAAACAGGAACTGGAGGCCGACGGCATCACCGGCGACCAACAGGAGGCCCTGCTGGAGAATCGCGACGAATACACCGCCGAGCGGGTGTTCTGGGTGCCGCCCGAGGCGCGCTGGGCCAATCTGCAGGCCAAGGCCACCCAGCCCGACATCGCCACCCTCATCGACGACGCCATCCTCGCCGTCGAGCGCGACAACCCGGGACTCAAGGGCAAGCTGCCGCGCGACTACGCCCGTCGCGGTATCGAGCCGGTCAAGCTCAAGGGGCTGATCGACCTGATCGCCGACATCGGCTTCAAGGGCGACCGCGCCAAGGCGCGCGACACCCTGGGCCGGGTCTACGAATACTTCCTCGGCAAGTTCGCCCAGGCCGAGGGCAAGCTGGGCGGCGAGTTCTACACCCCGCGCAGCATCGTCCGCCTGCTGGTGGAGATGCTCGAACCCTACCAGGGCCGCGTCTATGACCCCTGCTGCGGCTCCGGCGGCATGTTTGTCCAGTCCGAAAACTTCGTGCAGGCCCACGGCGGCAACAAGACCGACGTCTCCATCTTCGGCCAGGAATCCAACCCCACCACCTGGCGCCTGGCCCACATGAACCTCGCCATCCACGCCATCGAGGCCAACCTCGGCCCCCAGCCCGCCGACACCTTCCTGCGCGACCTGCACCCGGACCTCAAGGCCGACTTCATCCTCGCCAACCCGCCCTTCAACGTCTCCGACTGGTCCGGCAAGCTGCTGCAGGACGACGTGCGCTGGAAATACGGCGTACCACCAACAGGCAACGCCAACTACGCCTGGATACAGCACTTCATCCACCACATGGCCCCGCCGAATGGCAAGGGAGGCGGCCAGGCTGGCTTCGTCATGGCCAATGGGTCGCTGTCCAGCAACACGGGTGGCGAGGGCGACATCCGCCGCAAGATCGTCGAGGCCGACCTGGTGGATGCCATCGTCGCCTTGCCGGCCCAGCTCTTCTACACCACCGGCATCCCCGTTTGCCTGTGGTTCCTCACCCGCGACAAGACTGGCAAGAACATCCGCCGCGGCACCCCCAACCGCCCCGAAGGCAGACAGGGCGAGACCCTGTTCATCGACGCCCGCAAGCTCGGCCAGATGCAGACCCGCACCCTGCGCGTGCTCTCGGGCCTGGAAGACGCCGGCGACCCGCCCCACGACAGCGACATTGGCCGCATCACCTACGCCTTCCGCCAGTGGCGCGGCGAACCCGCCCCCGAATGGTGGGACGAAAATCAGCATGGCGAATGGGCCTACCGCGACATCCCAGGCTTCTGCAAGGCGGCGAAACTGGAGGAGATCAAAAAACACGGCTTCATTCTCACCCCTGGCCGCTATGTGGGCGCCGAGGCGCAGGAAGACGACGGCGAACCCTTCGAGCAGAAATTCCCGCGCCTGCTGGCGGAACTGGAGGCGTGTTTTTCAGAAAGTGATGAGATCAAGAATTATCTATTGGCGTCGCTTAGGGAGCTTAGTCAATGAGCGTTGAGGCGAAGCTGGGAGACTTCATTACTCTTCAGCGGGGCAAGACATACAAAAGTAAACTGCTAAATAGCCCAGGGCCATATTTGCTTGGGCTTGCTTCAATTGCAAGAAATGGTGGTTTTAGAACAGACAACCTGAAAACTTATGGTGGTGACTCGCCAGAAGCATTGTTGCTTCGTCCAGGCGACCTCTTTGTGTCTCTTAAAGATGTTACACAATCAGCCGATTTGTTAGGCGCGATTGCTAGGGTCCCCGAGTCGATTCCACTTGGAAGATTGACACAAGATACAGTGAAGCTCCAGTTCTTGGAAGGAGCGCCAGATCCGAGCTATATATATTGGCTGCTTCAAACCCCACAGTATCGCGCCTACTGCCGCAATCATGCTACCGGTACAACAAATCTTGGATTGTCTCGTGAAGACTTTCTTGCCTTTCCTGTTCCAGAGATTAATCGAACTCGTGAGTTGATATTTACCTCACTTGATAACATCGAAAGAAAGATCGAACACAACCGCCGTACCGCGCAAAAGCTCGAAGAACTGGCGCACGCGATCTTCCGCGCCTGGTTCATCGACTTCGAACCCGTCAAGGCCAAGGCCGCTGGCGCCCAATCTTTCCCCTCCATGCCCCAGTCCGTCTTCGATGCCCTGCCCACAAGCTTCACCGACACCGAACTCGGCCCCGTGCCGGAGGGGTGGGAGGTGAAGCCGTTGTCTGAAGTCGTTGACCTGACAATGGGGCAGTCGCCGTCCTCAGAGTTTTATAATAAAGAAGGTGAAGGGCTTCCATTTCATCAAGGCGTAAGCAACTATGGTTTTCGATTTCCCAAACACCGCGTGTACTGCACAGTTGAAGGACGACTTGCAGAAGTCGGTGACATCCTTCTTTCTGTACGTGCGCCCGTAGGGCGTATCAATGTTGCTGATCGACGCCTTGTTTTAGGGCGAGGTTTGGCGGGGCTTAGAAGTAAGAAAGACCATCAGTCATTTCTTCTACAACAGTTGAGATATGTCTTTGAAGAAGAGGATTCGATCGGTGATGGCACGATTTACAAAGCGGTTACAAAGAAATTCCTTTCTAATATGCCATTGCTTGTGCCGGCCGACAGCATAGAGCAAGCATTTGAAGATTTGGTTAGCTTCTTTGACCAGCAAATAGCTGCGTTTGAGGGTGAAATCACAAAGCTCAGCGAGATGCGCGATTACCTCCTCCCCGAACTCCTCTCCGGCGAGGTGCGGGTGGCTGTCGATGATGCAGCATCGGAGGCTCAGGAATGACGCGAGAGTTGCGGCCTTGGGCTTATGGCCCCTTCGAAGTGCTGCTTCATGCGGAAACGCACTATCGGTCTGGCGAGGATCTAGACCGTCGCATTGCGATGATAGGGTTCGACAATGCCATCGAAGTTGCCATTACCACGTATTTGAACCTCAACCCGATTCAACGCGGCAACCGACAATACCCCAGAGAAGATGTGGAACAGTGGCAGCGCAACTATCACACCAAACTGGTTTTCTTTTTTGATGAATGCGGAAATCGTGGGATTACACCGAATGCGAGACAAGATGACTTGGTCTGGTTTCATGAGGTTCGCAATGGACAGTACCATGTAGGCGGTGCAACAGTGCCCCAACGGCGCGAATTGGACGGGGTGCGCGCGGCCGCAATCGAGGTGTTTTCCATCCTTTTTGAGGAGGACGACATTGAAGTATTGTTGGAGGAATACCTTGCTGCCATGGGGCCCCCGCCGAAGCCTCCACGCAGTGATGGCGAGGATCGGTTGATCGATAATGAATACGGGATGGTGGAGGTGTGCGGACAGCCAGAATATATGAGTGATCTCCTTTATGCTCTCGATCCCGAACGCTATCGCGAGGTCGCGTTGGAGTTGCAGGCCAATGTAACCGATCAAGAAGATGGAGAGGGGGCGCCATGAGCACATCGCAACCGACCGAGGCATTGGTTGAAGATGTCGCCCTGGTCTATTTCTCGGAGCATGGATTTGCCGCCAAGCAGGGCATTGAAATTGACGATGCAGGTGAGCGCGACGATCCTTCGCAAACCATTCTGCAGGGTCGGCTCGCTTCCGCTCTTACGCGTCTCAATCCGGATATACCCCATGATGCGCTGGAACAAGTCGCACGCACGCTGTCGCGCCCGCCACACCTAACCCTGATCGAAAACAACCGTTGGTTCCATACCCAACTGGTGGACGGGGTGGAGGTGGAGTACCGCGACCCGGCCAGCGGCGAGACCCGCGGCGGGCGGGCGCGGCTGGTGGACTTTGACGACCCGCGCAACAACGACTGGCTGGTGGTGCGGCAGCTCACCGTCACCGGCCCCTCGGGCAAGTTCATCCGCCCGGACCTGACCGTGTTCCTCAACGGTCTGCCGGTGGCGGTGATCGAATTGAAGGACCCGGCCGATCCCAACGCCGACCTGAACAAGGCTATCGACCAGTTGGAGCGCTACAAGTCCACTGCGCCGGATCTGTTCGTTTCCAACCTGTTGCTGGCGGTCTCCGACGGGCTGCTGACCCGCGTCGGCTCGCTTACCAGCGGCTACAGCCGCTTCACGCCCTGGCGTCCGGCCGAGGGTGGCCAGCCGTCGCTGGAGGCCTTGATCCGCGGCCTGTTCGAACCGGCCCTGTTGCTCGATTACCTGCGTTCCTGCGTGGTGTTCGAGGAAGACGAGCGCGGCGGCATCGTCAAAAAGATTGCCGGCTACCACCAGTTCCGCGCGGTGCGCAAGGCGCGCGCCTCCGTGCTGGAGCACCTCAAGGCCCCCATCGGCTCGGGCGACGGACGCGGCGGGGTGATCTGGCACACCCAGGGCTCGGGCAAGTCGCTGACTATGTTGATGCTGGCCGGCAGCCTGATCCGTGAGCCGATGCTGGCTAATCCGACCATCGTGATGGTGACCGACCGCAACGATCTGGACGACCAGCTCTTCGGCACCTTCGCTGCTGGGCGTGACCTGCTGCGCCAGGCGCCGGTGCAGGCCGAGAGTCGCGAGCACCTGCACGAGTTGTTGGACCGCGCCGCCGGTGGGGTGGTCTTTACTACCATCCACAAGTTCACCGAGGCTCACGGCGAGATCTCGTCCCGCGCCAATGTGATTGTCATGGCCGACGAGGCCCACCGCAGCCAGTACGGGTTCGTCGAGGGTGGCGCGCGCTGGATGCGTGAGTCGCTTCCCAACGCCACCTTCGTTGGCTTTACCGGCACGCCGCTGGAACGCGACGACAAGAACACCATCCACGTGTTCGGTGAATACGCAGACATCTACGACATCCGTCAGGCGGTGGAGGACGGCGCCACCAAGCCGCTCTATTACGAGTCGCGTATCGTCAAGCTGACCGTGGACGAGCAGGGCGCGGCGGAAGCCGAGAAGGAACTGGAAGCGGCGACCAAGGCCGACGAGGCCGGCGAGGGCGTGCCGGAGGACGTGCGTATCCCGCTGGAAGCGCTGGTGGGTGCGCCGGAGCGCATCGAGCGGGTAGCGGCCTTTGTCGTCGAGCACTGGGAACAACGCCGCGCCGCCATGGAAGGCAAGGCGATGGTCGTCACCATGAGCCGCGACATCGCTGCGCGCCTGTACGAGGCGATCAAGGCTCTGCGGCCCGAATGGCACGACCCGGACGATGACAAAGGGCAGATGAAGGTGATTGTCACCGGCAGCAACGACGATCCGGAACCATTACGCCAGCATGTGCGCACCAAAGCAGCGCGCAAGCGCCTTGCAGAGCGGTTCAAGAACCCGGACGACGACTTTCGCCTCGCCATCGTCTGCGACATGTGGCTTACCGGCTTCGATTGTCCGCCTGCCCATACAATGTATCTGGAC
>JALWRH010000034.1 GCA_026994195.1 Sedimenticola sp.
CCCCATGTTCACCGGCAGTTCCGGAAGCACAACCCCGGATACCCTGGAACTGCTGGAAATCATCAGTCTGGATACGGATCTGGATCTGGTTCAGGAAATGGATTTCTACCGCTGGCTGGAAGAGCAGGCTCCGGGAGAATCCGGCCAGTGATTGCCACCCTGATGCTGCTGGCCCTGACCCTGCCTGCGCCAGGCGCCGAAGACGCCGATGAAACAGAGAACCATCCTTCCCTGGAACTGCTGGAGTATATTGGCGCCATGGAAGAAGATGAAAATGGCAGCCTGATCGATCCCCTGGATCTGCCTGAGGTGAAACAACCAAAGCCACCCCGGCCCGTTGATCCCAACAACTATGTTCCATCTGCCCGAGAGAAGCTATCAACGCCATGAAAAGCATCAACATCATTGCCGGCCTGATAGGGATACTGGGTTGTTTCTGCCACCCGGCCCTGGCGGACCAGTCCATTGCCTGGGAAGAACTCAGCCGGGAGGAGCAGCGTATTCTCAAACCTGCGCATAAAAACTGGGAAAAGCTGTCTGCAGAGAAACAGCAACTTTTGCGTGCAGGCGCCAGGCGCTGGGAGCAGATGACCCCGGAGCAGCGGGCAAGGGCCCGAAAAAACCTGAAACGCTGGAAGGAGATGTCCCCGGAAGAACGCAAAAAGTTTCGCAAGCGCCTGGAACGATTCCGCAAACTCCCCCCGGAAAAACGCCGCAAACTGCGCCGCTACCGTGAGTGGTTCAGGAAGCTGCCGGAAGCAAGGCGCCAGGAACTGCGCAAACGCTGGCAGAAAATGACACCACAGGAAAGGCGCAAGCATTTCAACAGGCTGCCCAAACGGCCTCCACACCGACCCTGATCCGGTGATTTGCCCGACCACCAAATTCTCCCTCCCCCGTGCGGGGGAGGTACGGAATACTTTCCCCTCACCCTAGCCCTCTCCCCGGGGGAGAGGGAACTATACAGTGTCTTTGCTTCCTATTACCAAGGAGTGTGGTTAACCAGATATCCAGAAAATTTCAATAAACCAGCCTTCCTGTCAACCGATTCCCTGGGCAAACGTTGTACTCCCCGCAACCAATGAAAAGGGGAATAAACATGGATCTTCAACGACGCTCCCTCCTCGGAAAGGCCGCTGCCTTCACCGCCCTGGCTTCAACCGGCACCAGCCGGGCTGACCACCAGGAAGAGCCTTTGCCGGAACCCACTCCGGAAATTCTGACCCTGGGCCGCTGCACCTTTGGCATCACCAGATCCCTGGTGCGGCAGATGGACAGGCTGGGACGCGGAAAATGGCTGGACCAGCAACTCGACTGGGAAAAAATCGATGATTCTCTGCTGGAAGAGCAACTGCATCAGCAAACGCCCACCATCTACATGTCCGAAAGCGAATTGGCCAGCCTGGAGAACGGTTTCCAGGCCGCCAATCAGCTCAAACAGGCAACCCTGTTCAGAGCCCTGTTCAGCCCACGGCAGCTGTATGAAGTCATGGTGGAATTCTGGAGCAATCATTTCAGCATCTACCACCGGGATGGCCCGGTAGTCCGGCTGAAAACCATTGATGACCGGGAAGTGATACGCCCCCACGCCCTGGGCAGGTTCCGCGATCTTCTGCATGCTTCCAGCAAGAGTCCGGCCATGCTGCTGTACCTGGACAATCATACTAATGTCGCCGGCACACCGAATGAAAACTATGCCAGGGAACTCATGGAACTGCACACCCTGGGAGTGAACGGCGGGTACACGGAAACCGATGTGCAGGAAGTCGCCCGCTGTTTCACCGGCTGGGCAGTTGCCAGCCGGCGCAATATCAATGTAGGCAAATTCCAGTTCTATCCCAACCGCCATGATCAGGGCGGAAAGACCGTTCTAGGCACCGATATTCCGGCAAACGGCGGTATCCGGGATGGCGAACAGGTCGTGGATATTCTGGCAGGACACCCGTCCACGGCACAGTTCATCTGCACAAAACTGGCGCGGCATTTCGTGGCTGACCAGCCTCCCGCAAGCCTGGTCGATCGCATGGCCAGGATATTTCAGGACACGGACGGCCATATCCCCTCCCTGCTGTGGGAAATGCTCAACTCAGAAGAATTCCTGTCTTCTGCAGATGAGAAACTGAAGCGCCCGGTGGAATACATGATCGGCGCACTGCGCTGCACCCATGCCTCCCTGCAACGCCAGTCCTACGCCAGCCTCAGACAATATCTGTTCGCCCTCGGTCAGATACCTTTTGAATGGGTGCCCCCGGACGGCTATCCCGACAGCGCAGGTTACTGGACCTCCACCAACGGCATGCTGAACCGCTGGAACTTCTCCAGCAGCTTGGCAGGATTGCGTCTGCCCGGCATCAGCATGGACTACTCGCGGCTCACCGGGGACAGCAGCAGGCCTGAAGACATCGTTGACAACCTCAGCAGGGAATTACTGCACCGGGATCTGCTCACCTCCCACCGGGAAAGTTTCATCGCCTTTCTAAGGGACGATGAGGCATCAAGCACAGGGCTGGGCGCAAGGCCGATCCAGGACCGGGTGCCAGCCCTGATTGGTCTGATGCTTTCCTCCCCCTACTTTCAATACCGCTGACAGGAGACCCACGATGAAACTGTCCCGCAGACAATTCATGCAACTGACCGCCGTAGGCAGCGCCAGCCTCGCTGTCCCCCGCCTGGTATTCGCTGGCAGAGAAGGCGGAAGCCGAACCGACGACGTCATCCTCAGTATTTTTCTGCGCGGGGCGGCGGATGGGCTGAATATCGTCCCGCCCTGGGGCGATCCGGACTACTACCATCTGCGGCCCAACCTGGCCATTGCCAAACCCGGCACCGAAGGCGGTGCCCTGGCCCTCGATGACTTTTTTGGCTTCCATCCCGGCATGTCAAGCCTGATGCCCGTCTTTGAAACAGGGGACCTGGCGGTGATCCACGCTTGCGGTTCCCCTGCTCCCAGCCACTCTCATTTCGAGGCCCAGGATCTGATGGAGCGCGGCCTGGAAGAAAGCAGCAGTGACTTCAACGGCTGGCTGGGACGCCACCTGGACTACCGTATGGACGACAGTTTTGGCGTATTCCATGCCGTGGCTATGGGCGTGGCCGCCCCCCGCACCCTGGCTCACCAGGCATCTACTATCGCCATGCCCGATATCGAATCCTTTTCCCTGCTGCTGCCCGCAGATCAGGAAGACGCCCTGCGCCAGCTGTTGCAGGAGCTCTATCCTGGAGACAGCATGCTCGATGCAGCCTCCAGGGACACCCTGGCTGCCGTGGATGAACTGGCGGCTGCCGATCCCCTCCAATACCCCCCGGACAATGGAGCAGAATATCCCGATTCTGAGTTTGGCCGCCAAATGCAGGCCATTGGGCAGCTCATTAAATCCGATATCGGCTTGCGTGCCGGCGCCCTGAGCCTGGGGGGCTGGGACACCCATGAAGGCGAAGCCGCCACCCTGGAAAGCCTGCTGCCTGACCTCGCCGGCACCCTGGCGGCATTCCATACCGATATGGGCGCACGTATGAGCGGCATCACCCTGGTAGTGATGACGGAATTCGGTCGCCGGGCCTATGAGAATGGTTCTGCCGGAACCGATCACGGACACGGCAGTTTCATGCTTGCCATGGGAAACAATGTCAACGGCGGCAAGGTTTACCACCAGTGGCCCGGATTGAAAGAGGCCGATCTGTACGGCGCCGGGGATCTTGCAGTGACCATCGATTATCGTCAGGTTCTGGCTGAACTGATCAGTGAAAGAACCGCCGGCATGCCATCGGAGATACTCTTCCCCGGCTTTACTCCCCCCCCACCTCTGGGCATCTTTTCCTGATAGCCCCACCACTATAGAAAATCTCGTAAAAGCCCAAGGAAGGGCTTTTACGATTCAGCTTAAATACCAGATAGATCGCATATCAGTCTTTTCCAGTTTCAAGATCGGGAACTTCATCCGCAATTCCATGTCTGACAGCCTGAGTATTGCCTTGGCGACCAGGAATGCCCGGGTAATAGTTGAGTGGCAAAAAGGGACCGCATGTTGTTCGTTGTTCAACAGGAAAAGCGGAAAACGGCCACAAAGTGGAAGGGCGTTTTGCCAATCCAGACACAATGCCGGCTGGTATCCGTGGTTAGACTGACAGCCTGTAGAAGACTGACATCGGAACAAAGAAATCTTTCCTGGCCATTTGCTTTATTGCGCATCTTAAGCCGGATATTTCATGAATTTTCCAGTCCCAACCTGAATTTAACGATAAATGCCCCCTATGAATCACTTAAAGTATATTGCAACTGCTCTGTTTCTTTCGGGAACGGGCATGGTCCAGGCAAACACCCAGACCATCACCATCGTCGATACTGATCGCAGCTTCGAAATCCAGGTGGAAAGTACGGAAATGCTGGCTGACGGCAGCCTGAAGCTCAATGTGGCGCCCCATTACACAGAAATGATCAATCCCGTAGCGCGCAATACGGCCAATCTCATGCTTTCCGACAACACTTTGGGGGCAAACACGGGTTGCAACTGGAATGCCTGGAGTATGGACAGCCAGGGGCACATCACCCTGACCATCGACGCCAACGATCCGGACCCCTGCGGCGATCCCAACTATAACTGGCCCACCTTCAGGGATGTGTACAGCTTCCATTGGGCTTACAGCAGCATACAGGCGCTGACCAACGCGGGCATCAGCAGCGGTTGCGACACCACCCATTTTTGCCCGGATCAACCGGTAACCCGGGCCCAGATGGCTGTGTTTCTGGAAAAGAGCATCAACGGCAGCAATTTCATCCCCGAACCCGCCACCGGCATGTTCTCCGATGTGCCCACGGACTATTGGGCCGCAGACTGGATCGAACGGCTTGCGCTGGATGAAATCTCCAGCGGCTGTGGCGCTGGCGCCTATTGCCCGGAAACTGAAGTCTCCCGGGCTCACATGGCGCCGCTGATCCTGCGTTCAGTTCATCTGACGGACAACAACCCCTACACACCACCCGCTGCAACCGGCACTTTGTTCGATGATATTCCTGCCAATCACTGGGCAGCGGACTGGATCGAAGCGCTTTCCAACGAGAATATCACCCTCGGGTGTGATGCCAACAACTACTGTCCGGACGACAATGTCAGCCGTGCCCAGATGGCAGCTTTCCTGACACGGGCGTTCCAGTTGTAACAGGCTCAGGCCAAGCACATGGAAGCGCGGCTGAAGACAACATACTTGGTTGCCAGGTAAAGTCTAACCGGAATCAGCTTTTCTGCTTGTCTTCAAGCTCGTCCCAACGCAGGTACAGGGCTTCCAGTTCTTCAGTTACTTCCTGTAGTTCCTTGCTCAGACTCTGCGCCTGCAAGGGGTCTGACTGATAGAGTTCCGGGTCGGACAGCGCCTTTTCCACCCTCCCCAAGCGTTCTTCCAGGTTCTCGATGTTCCCCGGCAGACTGGATAGTTCCTGCTGTTCCTTGTAACCCAGTTTTTTTCCAGCGGTGTCTGCCTGCTTTGGTTTGCCGGAGACCGCGGGCGTTTTTTTCTGCCCTTTGCCTGACTCGGAACGCGGCCGCTGGGCCAGCCAGTCACTGTATCCCCCCACATAGGCATTCACCTGCCCTTGTCCCTCGAATACCAGGCTGGACGCCACCACGTTGTCCAGGAATGCCCGGTCATGGCTGACCAGCAGCAAAGTGCCTTCATAGTTCAACAGCAGCTCTTCCAGTAACTCCAGGGTCTCCACGTCGAGATCATTGGTGGGTTCATCCATGACCAGCAGGTTGGCCGGTTTCATGAACAGTTTTGCCAGCAGCAGGCGGTTGCGCTCGCCACCGGACAGGGCTTTCACAGGCTGGCGGGCGCGCGCAGGCGGAAACAGGAAATCCTGCAGGTAGCTGATGATATGTTTGGAACGGCCGTTGATGGTCACCGTATCACTGCCACCACTGACATTGTCGATGACCGTGGCTTCTTCATCGAGCTGGGCACGCAACTGATCGAAATAGGCCACTTCCACTTTGCTGCCCAGCCTGATTTCACCAGCATCCGGCTGCAGTTTCCCCAGCAGCAGATTCAGCAATGTAGATTTGCCACAGCCGTTGGGGCCAATGATGCCTAGCTTGTCTCCCCTTAAAATGGTGAAGCTGAAGTCCCGCACAATGGGCTTTCCGTCCCAGGCGTAGCTGACATTCTCCGCCTCGCACACCAGTTTGCCGGACATCTCTCCCTTGTTCATGGCCAGCTTCACCGTACCCTGTTTGTTGCGGCGTTCACGGGCCACCTCACGCATGGCCTGGAGTTGCCGCACCCGGCCTTCGTTGCGCGTACGCCTGGCCTTGATGCCCTGGCGTATCCAGATCTCTTCCTGGGCCAGTTTCTTGTCGAAGCGGGCATTTTCCTGGGCTTCGGCATTTTCCCGCTCGGCTTTGCGCCGCAGGTAGTTGTCGTAGTCACCCGGCCAGTCCGTGATCTTTCCCCGGTCCAGTTCCACGATACGCGTGGCCAGGCGCCGCAGAAAAGCCCGGTCATGGGTGATGAACAGCAGGCTGCCGCGCCATCCCAGAAGAAACTCCTCCAGCCAGGCAATGGCCTCGATATCCAAGTGGTTGGTGGGTTCGTCGAGCAGCAGCAGATCCGGTTCCGCCGCCAGTGCCCGGGCCAGCAGCACACGGCGTTTCATGCCACCGGAGAGTGCGGAAAATTCCTGATCCGGATTCAGTTCCATACGAGAAATCACTTCTTCTACCCGCTGTTCCAGAGCCCAACCGCCAGCCGCTTCCATTTTCTGCTGAGCCACGGATAAATGATTCATGGCCGCTTCATCACCGGTATCAGCCAGGGACACGCAGGCGGCATGATAGTCTTTCACCAGGCCCGCCAGATCCCCCAGCCCATCGGCCACCAGATCGAATATCCTTCCTGCCATATCATCCGGCACCTCCTGGCGCAAAAAGGCAATCCGGGCGCCCCCTTCTACCCGGATCTCCCCATCATCAAAAGCAGTTTCCCCCGCAATCACTTTCATCAAAGTGGACTTCCCCTCACCGTTTCTGCCAATGAGACAAATACGTTCATTGCGTTCGATACTCAGATCGATGCCATCCAACAACGCAGGATGGCCAAAGGACAGGGATAAATTTTTTATTGAAAGCAATGACATAGAAAACGATTCCGAAATTTGCCAAAAAACTGAAAAAATAGTGCTATTAAGAGCCGATGCTTGATTGTTATCATTGCGCAGCAAAGCATTTTTCGATTAATCGACCGGGAAGCCTACCCACTGCGCCATGATCAAGTCAGTCTCACAAGAAGACGCCTGGAAAGGCGAAGCCAACTGCAAGATCTGCTCCATCCGGGACACGGTACTGTTCGCAGGTCTGGAAGAAAAGGACTTCGAACATATCCATAAGCCCATCGAGCAACTGCCTCTGCAGCCTGGCGATGCCCTCTACCATGCCGGCAGCAAAGCCGACCGCCTGTTTACCATCCGTAGCGGCCTGGTGAAACTGGTTCAGTATCTCCCCGACGGCACCCAACGCATCGTGCGCCTTCTGCGCGCCACGGATGTTACAGGAATGGAAGCCCTCCTGGGAGGCGAATATCAACATGACGCCATTGTCATGCAGACGACCGAGGTCTGCATATTGCCCATCGACGTGGTTCAGCGTTTGAGCAAGGAGAACGCGAAACTCCACCACGAACTGATGAAACGCTGGCAGCGCGCCCTGTCCGATGCCGACCTGTGGATCACACAGCTGTCCACAGGCTCCGCCAAACAGCGGGTGGCGCGACTGCTCATCAAGCTGGTTTGCGATGAAGACAACCATTGTGAACTGTTCAACCGGGAAGACATGGGCGCCATTCTGGGAATCACCACGGAAACCGCCAGCCGTACCGTGGCCGAGTTCAAACGCAAAGGGCTGTTACGGGAAATGCGCCCCAACCAGTACGTCGCGGATACGGACAAGCTGCAGGAAGTCGCTGAAGATCTGATTTGATCTGATCCGCATCAATTCTGCCCCCTGAAGGCCGGGGTTGTTATCTGTTATGCTGTAGGCAGGAATTTCCAGCTGACGTATAGCGATGACAAACAACTCTCGTCCCCCCTCGCCGGATCTCGCTCCAATCTGGCAATCCCTGCAGGCCCATGCAGAGGAAATCAAAAAACAGCATCTGCGGGACATGTTCGCTGCAGATCCTGCTCGATTTGATCATTTTTCCCTGGTCCTGGGCGAGATGCTCCTGGATTACTCCAAAAACCGCATCACCCACCAGACCCTGGAACTGCTGCAGGAGCTGGCCGGAAAGGCGGAACTGAAATCATGGATCGAGCGCATGTTCAGAGGGGAACGCATCAACAATACGGAAGACCGGGCCGTGCTGCATACCGCCTTGCGTGCGCCGGCCGATGCCGAAGTCACCGTGGATGGCCGGAATGTGATTCCGGACGTACAGCGGGTGTTGGGAAGAATGGAGGCCTTTTGCAGCAGAGTACATGATGGCAGCTGGACCGGCTATACAGGCGCGGCCATTACCGACATCGTCAATATCGGCATCGGAGGTTCCGACCTGGGACCCCACATGGTGTCCACCGCCCTGCGCCCATATTGGAAGAGCGGACTGACGGCACATTTCGTATCCAACGTGGACGGCACGGATATCAACGAAACCCTGGTCAAGCTCAATCCAGAAACCACCCTGTTCATCATTGCCTCCAAGACCTTCACCACCCGGGAGACCATGACCAATGCCCACACCGCCCGGCAATGGTTCCTGGACAACAGCGGCAACGACCACAGCCATGTGCGCAAGCATTTCGTGGCGGTATCCACCAACAGTTCAGCGGTGCAGGCTTTCGGCATCGACCGGGACAACATGTTCGAGTTCTGGGACTGGGTGGGAGGCCGTTATTCTCTGTGGTCCGCCATCGGCCTGCCCATCGCCCTGATCGTGGGCATGGACAACTTCCGCAGGCTGCTGGCCGGCGCCCACGAGATGGACGAACATTTCCGCAACGCGGATTTCCAGCGCAATATGCCGGTGATCCTTGGCCTGCTGGGCATCTGGTATCGCAATTTCCTCGGCGCCAGCAATCATGCCATCCTGCCTTACGACCACTCCCTGCGTCTGCTGCCCGCCTATCTGCAGCAGGCAGATATGGAAAGCAACGGCAAGGGGGTGACCCGTGACGGGATACCCGTGGACTACGACACCGGACCCATTATCTGGGGACAACCCGGCACTAACGGGCAGCACGCCTTCTTTCAGCTCATTCACCAGGGTACGGAGCTGGTGCCTGCGGATTTCATCCTGCCGGCGCGCACCCACCATCCCATCAGTGAACACCACGAGATTCTCAGCGCCAACTGCATTGCCCAGACCGAAGCGCTGATGCGCGGCAAGACCGAAGCAGAGGTGCGCCAGGAACTGGCCGACAGTGGCATGGATGAAGCCCTCATCGAAAAACTGGCGCCACACAAAGTGTTTCCCGGCAACAAGCCGACCAACACCATTGTCATACGCCAGCTGACACCCCATAACCTGGGCAACCTCATTGCTCTCTACGAACACAAGATCTTTGTCGAGAGCATCATCTGGAACATCAACGCTTTTGACCAGTGGGGCGTGGAACTGGGCAAGCAGTTGGCAGACGTCATCGAAGCCGAACTGGACAGCGCTCATGACTGTACCAGTCACGACAGCTCTACCAACGGGCTGGTGAACCACCTGAAGAGCCAATGAACGCTATCCAGCAGCAGGAATCATCATGAACGATATAAAGAAAAAGGAACAAGCCAAACTCTATCAGTACTACACACAAACCAAGAATGCCACCGAAGTCACGCGTAATACCCTGGTGCTGATTCTTGCCGGTGGCCAGGGGTCCCGGTTGAAAGGGCTTACCAAGTGGCGGGCCAAGCCTGCTGTTCCCTTCGGTGGCAAATACCGTATCATCGACTTTGCCCTGTCCAACTGCATCAACTCCGGCCTGCGCCGTATCGGGGTACTCACCCAGTACAAGTCCCATTCCCTGATCCGGCACCTGCAACGCGCCTGGAGTTTTCTGCGCGCAGAGATCGGGGAATTCGTTGAAATCCTGCCCGCCCAGCAACGCCTGTCAAAGGAATGGTACCAGGGCACGGCGGACGCCCTGTTCCAGAATATCGACATCATGCACCGCCACGCACCAGAGTTCGTCATGGTGTTGGGAGGTGACCATATCTACACCATGGATTACTCCAAAATGCTCATGGTGCATGCGCGCTCCGAAGCAGACCTCACCGTAGGCTGCATCGAGGTTCCCCTGGAAGAGGCGAAAGCCTTTGGCGTCATGTCCGTGGATACCGAACTGCAGATCACCCGTTTCACGGAAAAGCCGGACAACCCGGAAAGCATTCCCGGACGTCCCGATATGGCCCTGGCATCCATGGGAATTTATATCTTCTCGACAAGCTTCCTGTACAACGCCCTGATAGTCGATGCGGAAGATGAGAATTCTTCCCATGATTTCGGCAAAGACATCATTCCCAAAGCCATAGAAACCGCCAAGGCCATTGCCTACCCCTTCCGCGACGACCAGGGCGACCAGGCCTACTGGCGCGATGTGGGCACCGTGGATTCTTACTGGCGGGCCAACATGGAGCTGTGCGCCGTGGAACCCGAACTGAACCTGTACGCCCGCAGCTGGCCCATCTGGACCTACCAGACCCAGCATCCACCGGCAAAATTCGTGTTCGACGACGAAGGCCGCCGCGGCGAAGCCATCGATTCACTGGTATCCGGCGGCTGCATCATTGCCGGCGCCCGGGTGAAACGCTCGGTGATCTTCTTTGCCACACGCATCGAGAACCGCTCCATCATCAAGGACAGCGTCATTCTCCCCAAGGTAACCATCGGGAAAAATTGCCGCATACAAAACACCATAATCGACAAGGGTGCTTACATTGCCGATGGCACCGTTATCGGTGAAAATCCCGAGGATGACGCCCGGCGTTTCCACGTCACCCCCAACGGCATCGTGTTGGTTACCCCGGAAATGCTCGGGCAGGATCTGTTTATGGAAAACACCGAGGCACAATGAGCACTAAACTGAATCTGGCCCTATGCTGGCACATGCACCAGCCGTACTACCGGAAAGGACTCAATGGCAGCTATCAGCTGCCCTGGGTCTACCTGCACGGTATCAAGGACTATGACGACATGGCGGCCCATCTGGAACGCCACCCGCATATGAAAGCCGTGGTGAACTTTGCGCCTGTGCTTCTTGAACAGCTGACGGACTACGCAGACCAGATAAAGCAGTTTCTGGACACAGGCCACAGCATGGACGACAGCATGCTGAGCATGCTCGCCGGAGCCACGCCCATTCCCGACAACGCCAAGGGACGCCGGGAACTCATCCAGGCCTGCCGCCGCGCCCATGCCCCGCGCATGATCGAACCGTATCCCCAGTTCCATGGGCTGCTGCAGATGTTTCCCCTGGAAGATCAGGCCGGAGGGCAGGAGATCCTGGTCTCCTACCTGGACGATCAGTATTTCGTGGATCTGCTGGTCTGGTATCACCTGGCCTGGTGCAGCCACCGCCTCAAGCAGACCCCCGCCGTGCGCCGCCTCATGGAACGCGCCAAGCGCTTCACCATGGAAGACCGGCACGAACTGCTGGTGATTATCCAGGAGACCCTGGAAAGCATTATTCCCCGCTACCGCAAGTTGGCGGAAAGCGGTCAGATAGAAATCTCCATGACCCCCTGGGGACATCCCATCATTCCCCTGCTGAACGATTTCAACAACATGAAGGAATCTCAGCCGGATGCCCCCATGCCAGAACATCCCGCCTATCCTGGCGGCAAGGAACGTTCCCGCTGGCATCTGCAGCACGGCATGGAATGTTTCGAGACTTTCTTCGGTTTCCGACCCAAAGGGGTATGGCTGTCCGAAGGCGCCATCAGCGATGACGCCATCGCTCTTCTGGACGAAATGGGCGTTGCCTGGACGGCTTCCGGCGAAGCCGTCTGGCATCACAGCTGTCTCACCTCCGCCTGCAACCCGGACGAGATGGCCTGCCGCAAGGCTCTGTTCATTCCCTATCGCCTGGGGGACAGTGAAACACGGCTCTACTTCCGCGACGACGGCCTGTCCGACCTGATCGGCTTTGAATACAGCAAGTGGCACGCTGATGATGCCGTTGCCGACTTCATGGGGCACCTGCACCGCATTGCATCCTCCCTGGGAGATGAAGCCGGACAGCACGTCGTCTCCATCATCCTGGATGGGGAGAACGCCTGGGAGTACTACCCGGACAATGGCCACTATTTCCTTGACGCCTTGTACCGGGCTGTGGAAAACAGCGACTTCGTCAACAGCACCACCTTCCTGGAAGCCAACAGCCTCATGCGCACAGACAAACTGTCCCATCTGGTGGCAGGAAGCTGGGTGTATGGGAGCTTTTCCACCTGGATCGGCTCACCCGATAAAAACCGTGCCTGGGACCTGCTGGTGGATGCGAAAATCATGTTCGACAAAAAAATAAGCGGCCTGAAGAAGAAAGACGCAGAAGAAGCCCAGCGTATGCTCGCCATCTGCGAAGGTTCCGACTGGTTCTGGTGGTTCGGTGACTACAATCCCTCAGACAGCGTGAACGATTTCGACCGCCTGTTCCGCACCCAGCTCAAGACCCTGTATTGCATGCTGGGAGAGACGCCACCCGCCTCTCTGGACACACCGGTATCCAGCGGCGGCGGCGTCATGGAAAATGCCGGCACCATGAGAAGGAACTGAGACCTCTCATATGACCTATGACTTCAGCCAACGCCGGGCCGGGGTGCTACTGCATCCCACCTCCCTGCCCTCCGGCACCCTGGACGATGCCGACACCTGGCTGGACTTCATGCAGGTCAGCGGTCTGAGCGTATGGCAGGTACTTCCCCTGGGCGTTCCCCAGGCGGATCTGTCGCCTTACCAGTGCCTGTCTGCCTTCGCCACCAACCCCGCCCTGCTCACGGAGATTCCCCCGTACCAGGAGGGCGATGCCGGCTTTTCCAGATTTTGCGCCGAAGAAAGCCATTGGCTGGATGACTACGCCCTGTTCGTGGTTCTCAAGGAACAGCACCAGGGCAAGCCCTGGTATGAGTGGCCATCGGCTTATAAACAACGGGATGAGGATACTTTGGAGCTGTTCCGGGAACAGCACCAGGCATCCATACGCCAGATCCGCTGGCAGCAATACCAGCTGCGGCGGCGTTGGCAGGAACTGCAGCGCAAAGCGGAAGCCAGACAGATACGTCTGTTTGGCGACATGCCCATCTTCGTCGCCCATGACAGCGCCGATGTATGGGCCTGCCCCCGGCGTTTTCTTCTGGACGAGGATGGTCAGCCCACCTGGGTGGCCGGTGTGCCGCCGGATTATTTCTCCGAAACCGGCCAACGCTGGGGCAATCCCCACTACGACTGGGATTACCATCTGCAAGAGGGTTTCCAGTGGTGGCTGGCGCGTATGCGCCATCACTTCCGCTGGTTCGACCTGGTGCGTATCGACCACTTCCGTGGCCTGCAGGCCGTGTGGATGATCCCCGCCCAGGAACAAACGGCCAAAAACGGCCACTGGCAAAAAGTGCCTGGAGATGCACTCCTCGCTACCCTGCAGCAAAGCATGCAACACCTGCCTCTGGTGGCAGAGGATCTGGGCATCATCACCCCGGAAGTGAGGACCCTGAAGAAAAAGTATGACCTGCCCGGCATGGCCGTACTGCAATTTGCCTTCGACGCCTTCGAGGACAACCCGCACAAACCGGTGAACATCACGCCGGACTGCGTGGCCTACACCGGCACCCATGACAACGACACCACATTGGGCTGGTACCGGTCCCTGGATGAGGACAGCCGCCAACTGGTGCAACAGACCTTGCATATGCAGGACGGCGATGATCCCGTGGACGCCATGATCGGCACTCTGTTTCACACCCGCGCCAACCTGGCGGTGGTGCCCATGCAGGATTTTCTCAAGCTGGGCAGTGAAGCGCGCATGAACACCCCGGGGGTCCCCAATGGCAACTGGCGCTGGCGCCTGGCCGCACAGTCCCTGTCCGCACCGGATCTGTCCGCACACATTCTTGAACAGGTCATCAACAGTAAACGGAAAGTCACGCCATGAACCACCTGGAACGACTGCAGCAAGGCCGTCATCATGACCCCTTCGACTACTTGGGCCGCCATCCCCTGAACGAGGGTTGGATCATCCGCGCCTACATGCCCAGTGCGGAAGCGGTGGAACTGGCGAGCATCGGCCCCATGAACCGCGTGGAAGGCAGTGACCTGTTCGTCATTCGCCTGGACAAGACGCAACACGAGCAGCTGCCGTCTCATTACCGCTTGCGCTGGCAGGAAAAGCATGACGGCAGTTGGCACGAGGCTGTCTCACCCTACAGCTTCGACCCGCAACTCTCCGACTGGGATTTGCATCTCTTCAACGAAGGAAGGCACCACCATGCCTGGCGCATCCTCGGCGCGCAGATCAGGGAAATCGACGGCATCGACGGTTGCCTGTTCTCCGTTTGGGCACCCCATGTACAGCGGGTCAGCGTCATTGGCGACTTCAATGGCTGGAACGGCCTGCGCCACCCCATGCGCAACCGGGGACATTCCGGCGTCTGGGAGCTATTCGTCCCGGGCCTGCATCCCGGCGATGCCTACAAGTTCGAGCTTCTCAGCCACCAGGGACATCTCATCACGAAAACCGACCCTTATGCCAGGCGTATGGCCATGCGCCCAGACACCACTTCCCTGGTTACCACGCCCACAAAATACCAGTGGCAGGACAGCAACTGGCTGGCGCAACGCCAGGCATGGGACTGGCAGCGCAAGCCCGTGTCCATCTACGAAATACACCCCGGCTCCTGGCGCCTGCATGAGGACGGCAGTTTCTACAACTGGCGGGAACTGGCAGACGAACTGGTGCCCTGGGTACATGACATGGGCTACACCCACATCGAACTGCTGCCGGTCATGGAGCATCCTCTGGACGAATCCTGGGGCTACCAGGTATCCGGCTACTATGCCCCCAGCTCCCGCTTCGGCAGCCCGGATGACCTGCGGCATTTCATCGACAGCTGCCACCAGCATGGCATAGGCGTACTCCTGGACTGGGTGCCTGCCCACTTCCCGAAAGACGAGTTCGCCCTGGCCCGATTTACCGGCGAGCCCCTGTACGAACACGCCGACCCGCGCAAGGGCGAGCACCGCGACTGGGGCACCCTGATCTTCGATTTCGGCCGCAACGAAGTGCGCAACTTCCTGGTGGCCAACGCCCTGTACTGGATCGAGGAATTCCACATCGACGGCCTGCGCGTGGATGCCGTGGCCTCCATGCTTTACCTGGACTACTCCCGGGAGGACGGCGACTGGACGCCCAACCGCTACGGTGGCCGCGAACACCTGGAAGCCATCGACTTCCTGCGCGAAATGAACGAGGTGGTGCATACCAGCTTCCCCGGGGTGATCACCGTGGCCGAGGAATCCACCGCCTGGCCCATGGTGTCGCGCCCCCCCTACATGGGCGGCCTGGGCTTCTCCATGAAATGGAACATGGGCTGGATGCATGACACTTTGTCCTACATGGAAACCGACCCCATCTACCGCAAGTACCACCACGACAAACTCACCTTCAGCCAGCTCTATCTGTGGAGCGAGAACTTCGTCCTGCCCTTCTCCCACGACGAAGTGGTGCACCTGAAGAAAAGCATGCTGGACAAGATGCCCGGCGACGTCTGGCAGCGTTTTGCCAATCTGCGCCTGCTCTACGCCTACCAGTACGCCCACCCCGGCAAGAAACTGCTGTTCATGGGCAGCGAATTCGGGCAATGGACGGAATGGAATGCCAAGACAGCCCTGGACTGGCCCCTGATGGAAGTTCCGGATCACCAGGGCATCCACAAGCTGGTGACGGATCTGAATCATCTGTATTCAGCAGAAGCCGCCCTGCATGAAACCGACTTCGATCACGAAGGCTTCCAGTGGATAGACTGCCACGACAACGAGCAGTCCATTCTCAGTTTCATCCGCCGCAGCCACAACAACCCGGCGGATGTGTTGCTGTGCCTGTTCAACTTCACTCCCGTGCCCCGCCTGGGCTACCGCATCGGCGTCCCCGCCCCAGGTGACTACCAGGAATGCCTGAACAGCGATTCCAGCTGGTATGGCGGCAGCAACATGGGCAACGCCGGGCGTATCACGGCAGAAGCGGTGCCCTGGATGGGATTCGAACATTCTCTGGAGCTGACCCTGCCACCCCTGGGCGCCCTGTTCCTCAAACCCCAATGACAACGAACCATGAAGATTCTTTTTGCCGCAAGCGAAGCCTATCCCCTGGTCAAGACCGGCGGTCTGGGAGACGTGATCCACGCCCTGCCCCGGGCCCTGCAGCAGCAGGGCCAGGACGTACGCGTGATTCTGCCCGCCTACCGTCTGGTACTGGAACAGATCAACGACATGCGCATTGCTGGCTGGCTGCGCGTGCAGGGGGCCAACCGCATTCACGATGTGCGCATCCTGGAAACGCAGGACCATCATCTGGGCGTACCCCTGCTGCTGGTGGATGCCCCGGATCTGTTCGACCGCCCCGGCAGCCCCTATCTGCATCCGGATGGCTACAACTGGCACGACAATGCCGACCGTTTCACGGTGTTTTCCCGGGCCGTGGCCCAGCTGGCCGCCAGCAACGAGATCCTGGACTGGAAACCCGATGTGGTGCATGCCCACGACTGGCAGACCGGCCTGCTGCCGGCCCTGCTGAAACTGGTGCCGGATGCGCCCGCCAGCGTGTACACCATTCACAACCTGTCCTACAGCGGCGTCTTTTCCCATGAAGAATTCAGCCACCTGCATCTGCCCGCTGATTGGTGGTCCGCGGAAGCCCTGGAGTTCTTCAGCAATTTTTCCATGCTCAAGGGCGGCATCGTGTTCGCCGACCGGGTCACCACCGTCAGCCCCACCTACGCCCAGGAGATTCAGACCCCCGGTTTCGGCTACGGCTTCGACGGCGTACTGCGCGCCCACGCTCACAAGCTCAGCGGCATACTCAACGGCATCGACCAGGACATCTGGAACCCGGCCACGGATCACTATCTACCAGAACACTATTCGGTGAAGCACCGCTACCTGGCCGGCAAGCGCGCCAATAAGCAGAAACTGCTGGAACAGCTGGGCGTGGAATCAGGAGAAAAGGATCTGGATACACCGCTGCTGGGCTTCATCGGCCGTCTGGTGGAACAGAAGGGCGTTGACCTCATCCTGCAAGTGATTCCCCACATCCTGGACAATCATAACGCCCGCTTCGTCATCCTCGGTTCCGGCGAGGCGCATTTCGAGAACGCCCTGCGCGAGCTGGCGGCTCTCTATCCCCAGCGGCTGCTTCTCACCCTGGGCTATTCCGAAGAACTGGCCCATCGTATCGAAGCGGGTGCCGATATCTTCCTCATGCCTTCACGCTTCGAGCCCTGCGGCCTGAACCAGATGTACAGCCTGCGCTATGGCACCCCGCCCCTGGTGCATCATGTGGGCGGACTGGCGGACACGGTGACGGACGCCACCCCGGAAAACCTGGAGAAGGGCACCGCCACGGGCTTCGTCTTCCACGAACCCAATGCCGCCACCATGCTGGCCACCACGGAACGTGCCCTGGATCTCTACTACCACCCCAAGCCCTGGCACCAGCTGGTTCGCACTGCCATGTCACAAGATTTCGGCTGGACCAAGAGCGCAGCAAAGTACATCAGCCTGTACGAAGAGATCAGCTGAACCGGGAACAGAAAGCTCCGGGCGTCTTACAACAGAATCAGGCCCGATCAGATAGCCACATAAGTCCAGCCTTTTTTCAGATGGCTCACCACAAAGCTGACCGCGGAAGGCGCCACCTCGGCCTCTTCCACCAGTTTCACAGACTTGCCTTTCTTCTTCAGATTGAACAGGGTGTTGTTGCAGGCCACGAAATGCAGGGAAGCGTAGCGATCCTTGAGTGCGCTGATATCAGCAGCCACAGATGTTGTGGCCGTACGCAACAGATCCACTCCTCCCGCACTTGTGACCACATACACCTCTGTGCCATTCTGCTCATACTGGCTCAACAGGCGCTCTGCCGTAGCCAGCGTCTCCTTGAACTTGGCCGGATCGGAATCGCCCAGGTAGAGCAACACTCTTGAGGCATCGGGTTGCACATCTGCAAGACGGAAGGCTTCATGTTTTTTTCCGTCATGGGGAGCCAACACCCAACCGCCAATGAACCCCGACAATATCAGCACCAGGAAACCCGCCGCCCGGGAAAACCAGCCATGGCGATTGCCCGCAACAGGCTCATGGGGCGCCTCATCCAGAGGATAGGCATATCCGAGCAGATCCTTGACCCGGCGGATGTCGCAAAGCTCGCTTCTCAGGGCTTCATCTTCGTCCAGCATCGCCAACATCTCTTCCTGCTCTTTGACATCCAGTTCATTGTCCGCCAGGGCATTGAGCAGATTTTCCTTTGATTTAGTGTTCAGGTCTTTCATTTCACTCGTCTCAGTACGGTTTCCGCAGGCGCAGCCGGCACCTGCAGATGGAGCAACTCGCTGCGTAGAACTTTTCTCGCCCGGTTCAGGCGGCTCATCACGGTGCCGATGGGAATCTCCATGATTTCCGCGACCTCCGCATAGCGGAATTCTTCCAGGTCCACCAGAGTCACCACCTCCCGCTGTCCCACAGGCAGGCGGGCTACAGCCTGGCGCACCCTGTCAGCCAGTTGCTGCCGTTCCAGCAAGCTGTCCGGCCCGGCGTCTGAATCCGCATGCGCTTCTGTCAGTTCAGCCACAGGCTTTGCCCGCCGCAGGTACTCCATCCAGCAGTTGTGCAGAATGCGGTAAAGCCAGGCGTTCAGTTTTTCCCGGTCCTTCAATTGCTGGCGTTTCTGCCAAGCCTTTACCATGCAGTCCTGCACCAGGTCATCCGCCAGCATTCTATCCCCACACCAGGACATCGCCATGCGATACAAATTATTCCGCTGCCCCTTTAATTGTTTTTTCAGGCTCGGCGGGAAGCAAATATCAATCATGTAGCACTCCTCCGTTTGAAGAAGATGCACCAGACGGACAATTTATTCCATCATTTCAAAAAATATTTTTTTACCAAATCAGGGGAATAAATCCGGGAACAAGGGCGTCCTTTGGTTACCAACAACAGCAACACCCGAGGAGCAAGAGGAGAATATGAAAATCAAAATGGCGTGGCCTTGCCTGCTATTCCTGGCAGCCCTGTTTCTGTCTGCCGGCGCCGTGGCAGAACCTGACAACGAGGACAAACCTTTCGCGGAAAAACACGTGGTTCTGCAAATCAGTGACCCCAATCCCTTCAAGCAGACTCTGGTCCTGAACGTGGCCAACAACCTCATCAAGCATTATGGCCAGGACAAGATAGATATCGAGATCGTCGCCTTTGGCCCCGGTCTGCGCCTGCTGCTGGCAGACAACAGCAACCTGTCACGCATCGATGGCCTGTCCAGTCAGGGAGTACGCTTCAGCGCCTGCTCCAACACGATCAAGGCCTTCACCAAGAAACTGGGAAAAGAGCCGAAACTGAACCCGCATTCCACCCGGGTATCCGCAGGGGTCGTGCGCATCATGGATCTTGTCGATCAGGGCTATACCCTGATCAAGCCCTAAAAACCACCCATCCAATTGAGCCTGTTAGCGGGGACATCGGGGGAACTCCCGAGGGCGTACTCCGCCCTCACCAAATCCGTGAATGCAGGCACCACCAATCCAAAGGGGGACTTCAATGAAAAAATTTATAGGATATGCCGCCGTACTGACGGCTTCAATGATGACCGGCAGCGCTCACGCTGCCAACTGGCTGATGCTGCAGGGTACGGAAAGCAGTTCTTCCGCACCACGCGCCAAGGTCTGGGGCTTCATCCAGCCGGAATTCCAGTCCACGAGTGGCACGGAGCTGGCCGCCGGTCCCTGGAAAGGACAGGATGCAGCTTTTAACATGATCGGCCCCGATCTGGACTCCAGCGATACCTTCCAGATCCGCCGGGCGCGGATCGGCGTACGAGGCACAGGCTTTGGCCTGGACAGCGGCGTGAACTACTTCCTGCTGGTGGAAGCCGGTAACAACGGGATCACCAAACTCGGCGGTGGCGGCGCCGTCAAAGCCACGGATGCCAGTGTGACCTTCAACTATATTCCCCATGCACGTTTCCGCGTGGGCCTGTTCAAAACCCCGGGTTCGGAAGAAGGGTTGATGGCCATTCACGTGTTCAACTACGTCAACTTCACCAGCATGGCCAGGCAGCAGCTCCTGGAACGTTTTCTTGCTGAAGATGGCAGCCGTACAGGTACAGACAAAGAGGTTACCAATGCACCGGTGTCTGCCATCGGCGCTTTCCGTGACATCGGCGTACAGGTTTTCGATACTTTCAAGAATGGCAACTGGGAACACAGCTATGCCGCCATGGTGGGCAATGGCAACGGCATCGACTGGAGTGACAACGACAGCAACAAGGACTATTACCTGTACTGGGCTTCGGAACTGGTGTTCGGTGGCAAGAAAGCACGCCGCCAGGGCTGGAAGATGTTCGCCTGGTACAACGACGGCACGCGCACTCTGGAATATGTCAACGGAGTCGCTGGAAAGCAGGAATTCGACCGCAAGCGCTGGGGTTTCGGCACCACCTACCTGAAAGGCAAGTGGCGGGCCGCAGCGGAATTCACCTGGGCGGACGGCATGATCTTCAACGGCAGCGATGGTGGCGCCGTAGCAGGCAGCCTGAACAACGCCGGCACCTCCAGGGCTTCCCTGAACATGCTCCCCGAAGACAAGGCCGATGGCTGGTACGTGGATCTGGGTTACAAGGTCATGCCCCAGCTCGAACTGGATGTGCGCTACGACATCCTGCATCGTGGCACAGAAACCGATAAAGGCCAACGGGATTTCGAGACCTGGACTCTGGGCGCACAGTGGTTCTTCAACAAGAAGGCCCGCCTCATCGCCAACTACGAAATCCGCAGCGCCGAAGCACCCGGCTGGTCATCCTCCGCGCCGCCCAACAAGATACTGGATGGCATGGACGACCGCTTTTCCGTCCAGATACTTGCAATCTTCTGACAGCAACAGGCCTGGTCGGGCAGAGGAAGCCCTCCGCCCGACCAGAACCCTTTTTTTCTAGAGGCTACCAGCAACCCTCCGCAAAACGCTGGTTATTGGCCGGACTCCGCACAGGAAGTCCGGTCTTTTTTGTCCGGCATTCTTCACAGCTTCTGCGCGGTTTTACCGTTACAATTAGAAGTATTCATTTGACGCTATCAACCCATACCCACATCCATGAACAACTGCGACGAACTCTGCATCATTCCGGAAAATGACAAACTGCCCAATGATGCCAAGGCACTGGAACACGACTTCCGTCGTTACCTGGTACACCATCTGGGACGCTTCCTGGGCTGCAACCCCCTGTATTTCTATGAAGCCCTTTCCCTGACAGTGCGCGACCGGATCATGACCGACTGGCGCAACACTTGGCTCGAACATCGCAGACCGGATCAGCGTCGCGCCTACTACCTTTCTCTGGAGTTTCTTATTGGCCGCGCTCTGGGCAACCATTTGCTCAACATGGATATCCGGGATGAATCAGCAGAGGCCATGCAGAACTTCAGCCTGGCCCTGGAAGATATCCAGTCCGAAGAGCCCGATGCCGGCCTGGGCAATGGCGGACTGGGACGCCTGGCCGCCTGCTTCCTGGACAGCTGCGCCACGCTGAGACTGCCCGTTCTGGGCTATGGCCTGCGCTACGAGTACGGGATGTTCCGCCAGCAGATCGAAAACGGCTATCAGGTGGAAGAACCGGATCACTGGTTGCGCAATGCCAACCCCTGGGAGTTGGAGCGAGCTGAATACACCCAGACCGTGCATTTTGGCGGGCACACCGAACATTTCCTGAATCGCCGCGGGGAACCCCGCACCCGCTGGGTGAATACTGAGGACGTACTGGCTATCCCTTTCGATGTGCCTGTGTCCGGCTATCGCAACGGCGTGGTGAACACACTGCGCCTGTGGAAAGCCACTGCCACGGACGAATTCAACCTGGATGAATTCAACGCCGGCAGCTATCCGGAATCGGTAGCCGCCAAGAACGACGCTGAACACATCACCATGGTGCTGTATCCCAACGATTCCAGCGAGAACGGCAAGGAACTGCGCCTGCGCCAACAGTATTTCCTCGCTTCTGCCAGCCTGCAGGACATCGTGCGCCAGTGGGAAGCCAGCCACGGGGATGATTTCAGCGATTTTGCGGCATACAACGTATTCCAGCTCAATGATACTCACCCCGCAATCGCTGTGGCTGAACTCATGCGCCTGCTCATGGATGAGAAGAAGATGCAGTGGAACCAGGCCTGGGAGATCACACGCAACACCATGGCCTACACCAACCATACCCTGCTGCCCGAGGCCCTGGAACGCTGGTCAGTGCATTTGTTCGAGCAACTGCTGCCACGGCTGCTGGAGATCATCTACGAAATCAATGCCCGCTTCCTGAAGGAAGTGGCTATCCACTGGCCTGGCGACAGTGAACGGCGGCGCCGCATGTCCATCATCGACGAGAATGACGGCAAGTCGGTACGCATGGCCTATCTGGCCATCGTTGGCAGCTTCTCCGTGAATGGCGTTGCAGAACTGCATTCCAACCTCCTCAAGCAGGGCCTGTTCCGGGATTTCTACGAACTCTGGCCGGAGAAATTCAATAACAAGACCAACGGCGTCACGCCTCGCCGCTGGATTGCCCATGCCAACCCGGAAATGACCACCCTCATCAACAGCAAGATTGGTGAAGAATGGATCTCCGATCTGGCC
>JALWRH010000035.1 GCA_026994195.1 Sedimenticola sp.
CTTCGCCGCCTGTACGGTCGTGATCGCCGCGGTCAGCGTGGTTTTACCGTGGTCTACGTGACCAATGGTGCCCACGTTTACATGGGGTTTGGTTCTTTCAAATTTTTCCTTAGACATCGCCGAACAATCTCCGAAAAATAAATTACAATGGTCAACGCTTCAGTAAAACCGTATGCCAAGGCATACCGGAATCTGGAGCCCAGAAGCAGATTTGAACTGCCGACCTCACCCTTACCAAGGGTGTGCTCTACCAACTGAGCTATCTGGGCAAAGCTTGCTATCCCCGACTTCCTGCCAGGGTACAACCTGGAGCGGGTGATGGGAATCGAACCCACGTAGTCAGCTTGGAAGGCTGAAGTTCTACCATTAAACTACACCCGCTGAAAACGCGGCTTTAGCACCGCCCATCCTTGTCGGCAACCCGTTGCCGACCGGCAAAATGCCTGCATCCATGCAGACTGCCAACACCCAGAATCACAACAACGAACCGGATGCTATAAAATAAGGCTTGAGATTGCTCCCAGTCCTTATCAAGCCTCGCGAACAGGCTTCAAACTTCCATCCAGCCCTGTAAAGCAGCCAGATGAATCCGTATGGTGGAGGGGGGAGGATTCGAACCTCCGAAGGCTGAGCCAGCAGATTTACAGTCTGCCCCCTTTGGCCACTCGGGAACCCCTCCAAAAAAGAGGACGCATTTTCCAGAATAATCGGCCAGTTGTCAACACCAATCCCAGGAAAAATTACCAAGCCGGGAAATCAGGCATCATCAGACTATGGAAAACGGGGCAGGTGAACAGTACACTATAAATACCCTGCTATTCTTGGTCGCCGGGTTAAACATAGATATGACGCAAGGGCTGGCATCGGCCCCGCACTCCAAAAAACAGTCCGGAATCTGATTCAGGCAATCCAAGTCAACGGATTCCCTGTATATTCACCGTACATGAATCGATGCCCACCACAATCCAGGCCTTAGACTATACATGCGCTACTCTGCTTATCTTGCACTAACGGTTTTTTCCTTGCTGCTCGGCGCATGCCAGGCGCCTATGCTTAAACCCAACACGGGGGAAACTGCCGGAATTCAGCAACCCACCAAGCAGCTTCCCTTCAAGAGCACTGCTGTACCCCCCAAGCAGATTGACAAGGAGCTGCTCTACAACTATCTGGCTGGCGAGATAAGCGTCCGTCGGGGTGCCTGGGAATCCGCTTATGAGCATCTGATGGCGGCAGCCCAGGAAGCCAAAGACCCCGTAGCCGCCAGTAAAGCCGCCCGCCTGGCCTGGCGGCAAGGCGATATGGAAAAAGCTGCCCGGGCCATATTGCGCTGGATCGAGTATGACCCCAATTCCCTGCCCGCTCGTCAGCTGGCATTGCTGCAAGCCCTCCGCAACAATGAATCGGATGCCGCCATGACGCAGGCCCGGGCCATCATTAAGATAGCCGATGCGCTGGGAAAGGACGGCTTCCTGTTGCTGGGGTCTGCACTGGCTTCAGCAAAGGGACAAACCAAAATCGAACTGATGAAAAGCCTGGTCCGGGAATATCCGGATAACGCCCATGCCCACTATGCCCTGGCCCTGGTTGCTTCTCAGGAAAAGCAATACAACCAGGCCCTGGCGGCTGTTGATGAAGCCAGCCATCTGGCTCCAAACTGGGATACGCCCTATCTGCTCCGGGTGCAGATACACGCCATGCGCGGTGATGAAGCAGCTGCAGAGAAAGCCTTGCGCGAAGCCGCACAAAAACATCCTGATGCCGTCACCATCCAGGAGGCCTACGGGCGACTGCTCATGCAGCAAAAGAAGTATGCGGAAGCGCTGGCGCACTTTCAGCAGGCTTTGAAACAAAAGTCTCAGGACCCGGAACTCCTTTACCTTGTGGGTATACTGGCGCTGCAAGTGGAGGACTGGGATCTGGCCAGAAACACCTGGGAAAAACTGCGGGATGAACCCCGTTTTCAAAAACAAAACGAAGCCTGGTACTTCCTTGGCCAACTGGAGGAGTTGCAGGGAAATCTTGCTCAGGCAATAAGGAACTATCAACAGGTCAAAGGAGGCCGCCTGAAGCACGACGCGCTTTTACGTATCGCCATTCTCACGGGCAAACTCGGCAAGCCGCAGGAATCCGAGGAGATGTTCCGCAACCTGCGTATCACCGCCCCTCAACAGGCGGTACAAACCTACATTACGGAAGCGGAAATGCTGAAGGAACTGGGAAAGACCGACCAGGCCCTGAACATCTATACAGAAGCCATCCAGGCCTATCCGGAAAATACCGACCTACTTTATGCACGCGGCCTGTTGGCAGCCGACCTGGGCAAGGTCGATCTTGCAGAGGCCGACTTCAAGGCTGTACTGAAACTCAAGCCTGACGACACAGATACTCTCAATGCCCTGGGATACACCCTGGCCGATCTCACCCACCGATACCAGGAGGCGTACAAATACATCAGCGCCGCTTACAAGCAGGATCCCGAAAGCCCGGCAATCCTCGACAGCATGGGATGGGTGCTGTATCGCCTGGGGCGCACGGAAGAATCCCTCAAGTTCCTGCGCCAGGCCGCAAAAAAACTCGATGATCCGGAGATTGCAGCCCATCTGGGTGAAGTGCTGTGGGCCACTGGCGCCAGGGATGAAGCGCGCAAGACCTGGAAACAAGCCATAGAACACCACCCTGACAGCAAAAAGCTTCGGCAGACCGCCCAACGATTTCAGTGAACGCAGAGGAGATCCACTGGGCAGCGCCCGCCAAGCTGAACCTCATGCTGCGCGTCCTGGGACGCAGAACCGACGGCTATCATCGGCTGCAAACGGTATTCCAGTTTCTCGAACAGGCAGATGAATTGCGATTCCAGGTGCGCAGGGATGGGCAAATCCATTGTATCCCGGCACTGCCCGGCGTACCCGACGAACAGAATCTGGCCATACTGGCCGCTCGCTTGTTACAACAGCATACCGGACACAACCAGGGGGCCAAGATCCATATCCGCAAACAGCTCCCCATGGGGGGCGGTTTGGGGGGCGGCAGCTCCAACGCTGCCACCACCCTGGTAGTACTCAACAAACTGTGGGGTCTGGACCTGAACATCGAAGAGCTGGCCGGACTGGGATTGCAACTGGGAGCCGACGTACCTGTTTTCATTCACGGACGAGCTGCCTGGGCCGAGGGTATTGGTGAAAAACTGCAGTTTTTCCAGCCTCGGGAGCCCTGGTACCTGGTACTGACGCCCCACTGCCATGTCTCCACTGCTGAAATTTTTTGCGATCCCCAATTGACACGGGACGCCAAGACAATCAAAATACGCGACTTCATTGCGGGTCGGCATGAAAACACCCTGCAATCGCTGGTGGCCAACCGCCATCCAGAGGTCGCCAGGGCTCTGTCCTGGCTCGACCGGCACGGAGAAGGCAGACTGACGGGCACCGGCGCCTGCGTTTTCGGGGAATACCCGTCACAGCAGATGGCCGAACAGGCGCAGGGACAACTGCCAGCCGACATGCAGGGTTTTGTGAGCCGGGGATGTAATATTTCTCCTCTGCATACACAGTACAAAGATTTTTTTGGGGCGTGGCCAAGTGGTTAAGGCACCGGACTTTGACTCCGGCATCGCAGGTTCGAATCCTGCCGCCCCAGCCATACATTTAGATTAAAGTTGTCTGACGAGATAACTGACAAGCAAACGAGGGCCATACAAGTGGCTAGCAACGGCATGATGGTCTTCGGCGGAAATGCCCATCCGGCACTGACCCGCGAAATCGCGGAGTACCTGGACCTGGCTGTAGGGAAATCCGTCGTGGGACATTTCAGCGACGGTGAAGTCCAGGTAGAGATCGAAGATAACGTGCGTGGCCGGGACGTGTTCGTGGTTCAGCCCACCAGCGCACCCACCAATGACCATCTCATGGAATTGTTGGTGATGATCGACGCCCTGCGCTGGGCATCCGCCAACCGCATCACCGCCGTTATCCCCTATTTTGGTTATTCCCGGCAAGATCGCCGGCCGCGCTCCGCGCGTGTGCCGATTACCGCACGCTTGGCCGCCAAGATGATGGGCACGGCTGGCGCCGACCGGGTATTGACCATGGATCTGCACGCCGATCAGATTCAGGGATTTTTTGACATTCCCGTGGACAATATCTACTCGTCACCCATACTACTGGGGGACATCTGGCGCCAGAAATATCCGGAGCTGATGGTGGTTTCCCCTGATGTGGGAGGCGTAGTGCGCGCCAGAGCCCTCGCAAAACGTCTGGATGACGCTGACCTCGCCATCATCGACAAACGCCGCCCAAAGGCCAATGAGGCCCAGGTGATGAACATCATCGGTGATGTGGAAGGCCGCTCTTGCGTGCTCATCGATGACCTGGTGGACACTGCCGGGACTCTGTGCAAGGCAGCGGACGCCCTCAAGGAGCATGGCGCAGCCCGGGTCGTTGCCTATTGCACCCATGCCGTGCTCTCCGGTCCAGCCGTAAAGAATATCGAAGGCTCCAACCTGGATGAACTGGTGGTGACCAACACCATCCCACTGCAGCCCGAAGCGGAACGTTCAGACAGAATACGGCAACTTTCCATTGCCGGGATCCTGGCGGAGACCATGCGCCGCATAAACAACGAGGAGTCTGTCAGCTCCCTGTTTATGGACTGATTTACCGCGCTCCCGTGGGGCGCATTGACTGCCTGGCTCATCTGGTCGCGGATGAACCGGGCTTTTGTTTTAACCGCCCCCAGGGCGGATTTTTCTCAGGAGAGAACAATGTCTGAAATCATCAACATTCAAGCTGTAGCCCGCAGCGACAAGGGGAAGGGTGCGAGCCGCCGCCTGCGTCGTGAAGGCCTGGTACCCGGCATCATATATGGTGGAGGCAAAGATCCCGAAATGATCTCCACGCCGCACAACAAACTGCTGCAGCACCTGGAGCAGGAAGCTTTCTATTCATCCATCGTCAACGTCGAGCTGGATGGCAAGATACAGCGCGTGATCCTGAAGGACCTGCAGCGTCACCCGGCCAAGCCCTTCATACTGCACTTGGATCTCCTGCGGGTTGCTGATACCGACCGCATCAAAATGAACGTGCCCCTGCACTTCATCGGTGAAGACGTCGCGCCAGGCGTAAAGACCGGTGGCGGTACTGTCAGCCATGCCCTGGTGGACCTGGAAGTCATCTGCGAAGCCCAGAATCTTCCTGAGTACATCGAAGTCGACATTTCCGGCATGGATGTTGGCGATACCCTCCACCTGTCAGATCTCAAACTGCCCGAGGGCGTGGAGATCGTTGCCCTTTCCCACGGTGACAGCAATGACCACGATGAACTGGTTGTATCTGTGCATGCCAAAAGCGCTGCCGTAGAAGAGGAAACGGAAACCGAAGCGGAAGCCGGTGAAGCGTCTTCCGAGGAACCTGCGGCTGAAGAAGAGTAAATCCTTCTTTTGGGGCTTGGGAAAAGGCGGCCGATCGGCCGCCTTTTTTGTTAAGCTTCACCGCAATATCCTCTCTTCTCGACCCTTGAATCATGCAGCAAGGCATACAATGCATCATTGGCCTGGGAAACCCGGGCGGAAAGTATCAGGACAACAGGCACAACGTCGGCTTCTGGTTCATAGACGAAGTCGCCCGGCGCCATGGCGTCAGCCTGCGCCCGGAAGGGAAGTTCTTCGGCGAAGTGGGAAGGCTTGATCTACCTTCAGGAAAGTGCTGGCTGCTCAAACCCATGACCTACATGAACCGCAGTGGTCAGTCGGCCAACGCCCTGATCCGTTTCTATCGCATTCCTCCTGAAAACATCCTGGTGGTACACGATGAACTGGATCTTCCCGCCGGAACAGTGCGCCTCAAGCAAGGGGGCGGACACGGTGGACACAACGGCCTCCGGGATATCATCGCCACCCTTGGGAGCCGGGAATTCTGGCGCCTGCGCCTGGGAATTGGACATCCCGGCCACCGGGACAAAGTCACCGGATACGTGCTCTCACGGCCATCCCGGGAGGAGCAGCAGGCACTGGAGTTGGCTGTGGATGCCGGCGCCGACCATATCGATGAATTGCTGAAGGGTGATTTCCAGAGCTTCATGAATCGCCTGCACTCCAGGAATACATAAAAAGCCGCCCTTGCTGCCCCCTCATTGAAAAGGCCCCAAGGACGGTCTTGTTGGATTTACAAGCCGGACCGGAGTCCGGCTTTTTCATGCTATGGCTTGTTATTCACTCCAAAAACGTACTTCGGCTTGAGCAGGTACACCAGTACCGGCAGCAACATCAATGCAGTGAATACATCGATCACCAGGGCTTCG
>JALWRH010000036.1:0-20800 GCA_026994195.1 Sedimenticola sp.
ACGCCTTCGATGAGACCGGCCTGCTCAACCCCGGCAAGGCCGTTCCCAGCCTGCACCGCTGCGCGGAGCTGGGTGCCATGCATGTGCATAACGGAGAGCTGCCTTTTCCCGAGCTGGAGCGTTTCTAATGGATCCGCGTGAGCAGATTCGAAAGGCCTTCCTCGAAAAGAACCCCCTGAGCATCTGCGGCGGCGGCAGCAAAGGCTTTCTGAATTCTGCCCCGCTCCCGGAACGGAAACTGCACACTACCGGCATGAAGGGCGTGCTGGACTATGAGCCGGAAGAACTGTTCATCCGCGCCCGGGCCGGGACGCCTCTCCAGGAAATCGAGGATTTGCTTCACAAAGAGCAACAGATGCTGCCCTTTGAACCACCCCATTTTTCCTCCACGGCGACCCTGGGGGGCTGTATTGCCAGCGGCATTTCCGGGCCGGCCCGCCCCTGGCGGGGAGCCGCGCGTGACTATGTCCTGGGCTGTGTACTCATCAATGGCAAGGGTGAACGCCTGCGCTTTGGCGGCGAGGTGATCAAGAATGTCGCGGGTTACGATGTATCCCGGCTGCAATGCGGGGCTTTTGGCACCCTGGGGCTGCTGGAGGAACTGAGCATCAAGACGCTGCCCGCTCCCGAACAGGAACTCACCCTGGAGCTTGAACTGGACCAACCCAGGGCGCTGGAACGGATGCAACACTGGAACCGCCTGCCTCTGCCCCTGAGCGCCGCGGCTTGGCAGCAGGGGAAGTTACGCATCAGGTTGAGCGGAACAGCAGTGGCCGTTGAACAGGGCCGTCGCCATATCGGCGGAGAAATCTCCAGCAACACCAGCTACTGGCAGGATCTGAAAGAACAGCGGCTGAAGTTTTTCCAGAATGACAAACCCCTGTGGCGTATCTCACTGCCCCGGGATTGCGGCCCGTTGAAGCTCCCTGGAGATACCCTCATCGACTGGGGCGGCGCGCAGCGCTGGCTGCTCAGCGAAAGCTCCTGCCAGGAACTGGCTGCCATCGCCGCAGACGCAGGAGGCTACGTCAGCCCTTTTCATGCACACTCCCCGGTTCCCCTGGCGCCCGCCCTGTTGCATCTTCATCAACGTCTCAAGAACGCTTTCGATCCCGCGGGCATTCTCAATGCCGGGCGCCTGTTCGCACCATCCCCCTGATTTCATGGATACCCGGATCTCCTTCCTATTGCACGATGATCCCACAGCCCGGGAAGCCAGGGAGCTGTTGAGCCGCTGTGTGCACTGCGGATTCTGTACCGCCACCTGCCCCACCTACCAGTTACTGGGCGACGAACTGGATGGCCCCCGCGGGCGCCTCTACCTGATCCGCCAACTGCTGGAAACCGGCAAGACTTCCACGGGCACCCGGCAGCACCTGGATCGTTGCCTGCTGTGCCGCTCCTGCGAGACCACTTGTCCTTCCGGGGTCAATTACCACCGCCTGCTGCACATCGGCCGTCATCTTTCAGGCGCGCTGCAGTCCCCACCCCTTTCCCAGCGCCTGCGGAATGCGCTGCTCAGGGGCTTGCTCCCCTATCCAAAGCGCCTGGGCGCAGCGCTGGGCGTGGCACGGCTGGTACGCCCGCTGCTGCCTGCCAGCATCCGTGGCAAGATACCCGGCCGCAGGGCAGACGCCAGACTAAAATCATACTCATCACACCCTAGAAAAATCCTGCTGTTCCAGGGCTGCGTTCAGTCAGCCGTAGCGCGGGACATCAATGACGCCACCCGCCGGGTTCTCGATCGTCTGGATATTGAATGCCTGACAGTTGCCCGTGAACGTTGTTGCGGCGCAGTACACCACCACCTGGATGCCGAGAAACAAGCCCGGAAGTTCGCACGGCACAACATCGACCAATGGCTTCCCCTGTTGCAGGAAGGCGCTGAAGCCCTGTTGGTGACCGCCACTGCCTGCGCGCTGGAGATACAGGAATATCCACAGCTGTTCGACAAAGATCCCGCCTATCAGCAGAAAGCTACCGAGTTACTGCAACACTGCCAGGAAATCGGCAGCTTCCTGTTCCAGCAGGATACCGGGAAGTTGAAACTGGCCACTCCCCACCCCCTGGCTTTGCATATGCCCTGCACCCAGCAGCATGGACTCAGGAGCGCAGACAAGGTGATTGAACTGCTTTCACGACTGGGGTTCGACCTGCGACTGCCCGACGACAATCACCTGTGCTGCGGTTCTGCCGGCACCTATTCCCTGCAGCAACCCCGCCTGGCCGGGAAACTCCGGCAAAACAAGCTGCAAGCGCTGGAGCAGACCGGCGCGGAAATCATCGCCAGCGCCAACATCGGCTGCCTGCTGCACCTGGGGGAGAAATCCAGGCTGCCGGTGAAACACTGGATTCAGTGGCTGGACGAGTTTTCGCAGGACTGATCCCACCGCTTCCAGGCATCCGAAGAAGAAGTTCATCCCGGAGAAGATGCCTGCCGTTTGGTGGGCTGCAGCCCCAGGTGACCGCAGGCAAAGCTGCGCACCAGGCCAGGAATCTTGTCGGCTTCCACAGGACGGCTGAGATAGTAACCCTGCACCAGATCACAACCCACGCGCTTCAGGACATCCAGCTGGGCACGCTCCTCCACGCCCTCGGCCACCACGCGGTGACCCAGCGCATGGGCAACATTGATGATGGTGCCCAGCAGTAAGGGCGCTCTGTCATCCGAAAGCAGGTCGGTTACGAAAAGGCGATCGATCTTCAGACAGTCCACGGGCAGCGACTTCAAAGAACCCAGGGAAGAGTAGCCGGTGCCGAAATCATCGATAGCAATGGCCACCCCTAGCTCCCGCAGACGCAGGAACATGTCGAAGTCGCCGCCATTGGTCTGCACCACGCTCTCGGTGATCTCCAGTTCCAGGCAGTCTGGTGACACGCCGGTTCTCTCCAGCACCTCCGCCACGGTAGCAAGGAGCTCCGGTTCACGGAAATGCAAGGGCGAGATGTTTACCGCCATGCGCAACCCCTCCACACCCTGGCCATGCCAGTGCTGTAGCTGGGAACAGGCTTCGTCCAGCACCCAGCGGCCCAGGGCATGAATCATGCCGATGCGTTCTGCAACCTCGATGAACTCCACGGGGGAAATCATGCCCATCTCAGGATGCTGCCAACGTATCAGAGCCTCCACTCCCACGAGACGACCGCTGTTCACATCCACCTGGGGCTGGTAATGCAGGACAAACTGCCGGCGTTCTATAGCCAGACGAAGGTCCTGTTCCATTTGCAGACGCCGTTCCACTTCCAGAGTCATTTCCCGGCAGTAAAAAGCATAGCGATGCTTGCCGTCCTCCTTGGCGGCGTACATGGCGCTGTCCGCTGCCTTGAGCAGGGACTGGAGATCCGTACCGTCTTCAGGAAAATGCGCAATGCCGATGCTGCACCGGGGCCGAACCTCCCGCTTGCCCAGGAATACCGGCCTGTTGGTCTCCTCCAGGCAACGGCTGGCCACCTCCGCCACATCGTACTCATCCGTCACGCTGTCCACCAGTATGCAGAACTCATCCCCGCTGAGGCGGGCGATGAAATCCGTATCGCGCAGGGCGCCCTGCAGGCGCTCGGCCACAATTTTCAGAAGTTCATCCCCCATGTCATGGCCCAGGCTGTCATTGATGTCCTTGAAACCATCCAGATCCAGGTACATGACAGCAAAATGTTCATCACGCCGGGAAGCGGCCTTGATCAGGTCTTCCAGGTGCTTGTAGAAATAGGCCCGGCTGGCCAGGCCGGTCAGCTTGTCGGTATAGGCCAGCTGCCGTATGTGCTGATCCGTGGCTCTTTGCTGGGTGATGTCCTGCACCGTACCCAGCACCACATGAATACTGTCCGGCGCCATGCCCAGTTCCTGGTGCACGATCACAGCAGGTCTGCCCGTGGCCAGCAGCCGATAGTCCACCGGTTTGAGAGGCGCGCCTTCAGAAGCGGCAACGATGACATCCCTCACATACTCTCTGTCCTCCGGATGCACATATTCCAGATAGGCTTCCAGGGTCTTGCAACAGCCGTCCCCATCCACACCCAGCATGGATGCCAGATTGTCGGACAGGAGCAGTTTGTCCGTCTTAGCGTCCCAGCGCCAGTATCCCAGGCCGGCAATATGCTGGGCATGGGTCAACTGTATCTGGTTTTCATGCAGGATCCTGCTGTTCTGGATCGCACGCAGCTGGAAGCGGATACGGTGCAACAGAATGGAGTAGTTGACAGGTTTGGTGACGAAGCTGGTAGCTCCCGACTCGAAGGCCTTTTCCACGGACTCCGTGTCCTCCAGCCCGGTCACCATCATTACCGGTAGATCTTCCATGCCCACCATGCGGTGCAGGCGTTCACACACTTCAAAGCCATCCATGCCCAACATGAGAGCATCAAGGAGTACCAGATCCGGACGCTGGCGCGCTGTCTGCTCCAGGGCATCGGCACCGTTGTCCAGGACCAGGACCCGGTATCCCGCTGCGCGCAGTGCTTCCTCCGTAGCCAGGCGGAAGCCGGGATCGTCATCCACCACCATGATCAGCTCACGGTTCCCGGTCTCCCCAGTGGACGAATCTTCCCGCGACCCATTGCCAGCCTTGCCCGATGCCCGCTCCAAAGCATCAAGCAGGGCAGGCAGGCTGTCTTCCAGGCTTTGCAGGAACGCTGGCGCAGCACTCAGGCTGCCCTCCCTGGTCAGGGATTCAAGACGGGCGCAACTGGCGGAGAATTCAACAGCCCCCAGGTTTGCGCTGGCGGATTTCAGGCCGTGGGCCAGGCTCCGCAACTTCTGGGCATCGCCTTCTTCCAGGGCAGCCCGCATGCGGGAAACATCCTCTGGCGCCTGCCTCAGAAAATGCTCCACGACCTTGCCCAGTACATCCCGGCCGCTGCGTTCACCCAGCTCCCGAAGCTGCTGCAGCATTTTGGCATCCAGCAAATCCCCATTCGTTTCCCTGTCCACCGGATCCGGCGGGGCGCCTCTCCCATCATCAGGAGCCCCCAGCCAGCGCGCCAGCAGCTTGGACAGCTGGCTTTGGGAAAAAGGTTTGCTCAGATAATCATCCACGCCTGCTTCGCGGCACTGCTCACGAATCCCTTTCTGGACATCCGCTGTCAGGGCAACCACCGGCGTACGCCTGTTGCCCCTGGCCTGTTCCATCTGGCGTATTCTCTCTGTAGCCGCCGCGCCATCCATTTCCGGCATATGCCAGTCCATCAACACGATGTCATATGCTGTTTGGGAGAAATACTGCACGGCTTCGGCACCATTCTCTGCCACATCCACCGTACATCCCATGGTCAGCAGCATGCTCAGTGCAACCTCCTGGTTGACCAGATTGTCCTCTGCGAGAAGGACCCGCGCATCAAAGTTACGCATAACCTTCTTGTCCTGATACTCTTCTGCGGACTGATCCCCAAGCGCGGAACTCAAACAGGACAGCAGTTGCTGCTGACGCACGGGTTTCTGCAGGAAACAGGCAATGGGGGAAGCGCCGGCCAGGGAGGGATCATTGCCTGAAGAACTGAGCATGATAAGCTTCAGCTCCGGGATTTCCGGGTCTTCCTCTATCACCCGGGCCAGATCCATGCCATCCATACCCGGCATGTGCCAGTCCAGAAGCACGATCTGGTAGGGATCACCCGCTTTGGCCGCCCGCCGCAGGATGTCCAGTGCTTCTTCCGCGGTTGCTGCCGAACCGTTGCGCATACCCCAGGCAATGACCTGGTTGTGCATAATCTCCAGGTTCACGGCATGATCATCGACGATCAGCACCCTGACCCCCCGCAGCACTGCCGGACTGGCGGGAACGGCCTTGGGCTGGATGGCCTCTTCCAGACCAATGGTAAAGCGGAAATGGGCGCCGTCTTCCGGCGCGCTCTCCAGCTCCAGGGTGCCACCCATAAGCTCTACCAGGCGCTTGGCGATGGCCAGGCCCAAGCCCGTGCCGCCGTGACGGCGGGTGGTGGTGCTGTCCGCCTGACTGAATGCCTCGAAGATATGCTGCTGCTGCGCTGCTGGAATCCCCGGCCCGGTATCGGATACCTCGAAAGATACACGTTGCAGATTCTCCTCCCGGGACACCACCCGCACCCAGAGCCGCACTTCTCCCCGCTGGGTGAACTTGATAGCATTGCCAAGGAGGTTCACCAGAACCTGGCGCAGGCGCACGGGATCACCATGCATCCATGCCGGCAGATCCGGCGGCAGGTTGGGCACCAGCTCCAGGCCCTTGCGGTAGGCCTGATTCGCAACCAGCTCCAGGGTGTCTTCCAGGAGGGAGCGCAGGTTGAAATCCTCTTTGTTCAAGTGAAGCTTGTTGGCCTCGATACGGGAAAAATCCAGGATATCGTTGATTACGCCCAGCAGCGCTTCCGCGGAACGATGGGCAGTGTCCGCGAGGCGGTGGGCGCGCAGATCCAGTCCGCTGTCCAGCAACAGCTCGGTCATGCCCATGACGCCATTCATGGGCGTGCGGATCTCATGACTCATGGTCGCCAGAAACTCGCTCTTGGCCTTGTTTGCAGCCTCCGCGGCCTCCTTGGCATCTTTCAGGCTGCGGGTGCGTTCCTCGACCTTGTTTTCCAGCTCCTCCCGGTAGGAGGCCAGCTTGTTGTCCCGTTCCTCGATCTGTCCCAACATGCTGTTGAAGTTGTCGACGATGGTGCCGATTTCGTCATTTCCGACAGGACGGAGCCTTAAACCAAAATCCTGGGTATCCGAGACCTTCTGCATACCCTCCACCAATTCCCTTATGGGCGTGGAAATCTGCTTCTGCAGGCGATTGGAGAGCAGGAAAGCCCCTCCCATTATCAGCAGCCAGAAGAATGAAACCACGAACAGGTAATCCGTAATGCGGCTGAACAGGCCATTCAGATTGGTACGCAAAATGATGTATCCCAGATACTCATCATCCAGATACACGGGCTGATAGGTCTCGATATGATTTCCCAACAGACGGTATTCTGTCTTACCGATCTGATTCGCGTTCATATCCCGAATCCATTTCCGGGCGGTGACCCGGATGTGCTCGGCAGAAGAGGCCCCTCCGGCATACTCGGCAAACAGTCTGCCATCCGCCTGGTACAGGGCGGCATAATCCACAGACGGCTCTGACTGCAAAGACCGGAGCAAGCGGCTCGCCGTTTTGCGATCCCCAAAACTCAGGGCAGCCGTAGAGTTGGTGGAGATGAAATGCGCCAGCACTTCCGCCCGCTCGACGAGAACCTGGCGATAACTGTAGAACTCGATAGCCAGATAGATCACGGAACTCAGGAGCAGGGCTCCCCCAGTCACCACCAGAATCATGTAACGCAGCTTCTGTGCAATGGTCAGTGTTTTGGATGAACTCATGTTCTCTCGGTCTCCACGATGGTGGACAACTCCAGCAGGGGCGCAGCAATCTTGAGGCCCGCGCGGTCGGCCTGCTGCAAATTGATTCGGAAGCCAATGCGCTGGCGTCCACGGACGAATTCGATCATTCCTCCCTTTTCGGCAAACCCATCCAAATCACCTATGGTCAGGATGGGACGTCCCTTCAGGGAAGCCAGAATGCTGTGCAGAAAAGGGCGTTTGGATTCGCTGACGAAAAGAATCTGGCAGCTGCTGTCCACGGCATCGGACTGCACCAGGCGCCTGATGCGTATGGGCAGACCATCGACCTTGCGCGACTCCAGCGCATCCAGGGCGCTGCCGAAATCGTCCCGGCCCAGGATGCAGATACCGAAACTGCCCCCGGTGCGGTTTTCCCGGGGCCATTCCACAAAGCGCGTCAGTTTGTAGATCAAGGCGGCCTTCAGCTTGTATTCCGATGAAACCGCCATGGCGGGAGGTGGCTCCATGGGCAGCAGCAACAGAAGCGCCAGCAACAGCCGTCGCATCCCCTTGCGGAGATACTTTCCGCCAAGTGAGAAACTGGACATCAGCTGTCAGCTCCTGTTTGCAGTCCCCGGCTGTTCATCAGAAATCCAGGCGTACCTGCGCATAGATGGAGCGCTCGATTTCCGTAGGCATCAGATAACTTTCGCCCACAAATTCGAGATGATGATCATCGAGGAGATCCCGACCGATCAGGGACAGCTCCAGATTTTCCCTGGGCCGCCAGGCCAGGCGCAGGTTGAAGCCCGTATAGGCAGGAACAGGCTGGCCACTGAGATAACCGGATTGTTCAATCGCCCCCATATGGTAGAGCCACAGATCCAGACTCAGATCACTGCCCAGATCCATCAGGGATCGCAGGGAATACTGGTGCCCGGGGGTGGCAAGCCCGTTGGGCGCAATGGCACCCAGGGGTGAACTGGAGGCACTCAAGCTGCTGGAGAACCGGTAATAGCTGTAGCCAAGCTGCAGCCGCCACCATTCCAGGGGCTGCCAGTCAACGGAGAGTTCCGCCCCCTGGCTGTCAGCGAGGAGGTTGTTGTCGAAGGCCAGGTAAGGAATACCTGCTGCATCCCCATGCACCTCCAGGGTTTCCAGCTCATCGTAGTCATGGTAGTACAGGGACAGGTCCAGGCTCAGGTTGTCCCGGGGCTGATAGCGCAGACCCAGTTCGTAGGCAAGCAACTCCTCGGAATGAAAATCATCATTTCCATAGCCATACACCAGCAGGGGCGGATAAGGATCGGGCATGGGCTGGATAAGGAACACGATGGCAGCGCTGCGTTCCGCTCGGGAAGGCGTTCTCACCGCCCGGGATACGGAAGTCCACACCGTGGTGCGTTCGTTCGCCAGCCACAGCAAGCGCGCCGTGGGCTGCACTTCCAGACCCGTATATTCGTTGTGCTCAAACTTGGAACCCAGCACCAGGCGCAGCCGGTCCGGCATCAGATCGATCTCATCCTGCACAAAGAGACTGTACAGGCTGAAATCCTGATGATCCGGGATGATGCTCGCCATGAAGGTATTCTCAAAATCATCCCGGATATAACGCAGATTGAAACCCCAGACCAGGTCATGGCCCTTCAGAGGCTGAAAGCAGTGCTGAAAATCGAGATCCAGGGTGTCATGCACCTGCGTCGAAAAGGCTTCAGCCCGCCGGGTATGATCGACGTAAGCCTGCAGGGTGAGTGCAGAACCCGATGTAAAACTGTGTTCCCAGCGCCCCAAAAGATTCCAGCCCCTGGAATCTACCGAATCGTCCACCAGGGGAATGACATACCAGGGGGCATAGGGAGCGCTGGCAGGATCACCAGGATCCGCCCAGTAATTGGCCAGTTGATGCTCATCGGACCGGTAGGCATCACCCTGCAGGGTCCAGCTGTCCCTGTCCGTAGCATCGCTGTCAACACGGAATCCACCACGCAGGCTTTGCCACTGGTCCCCCGCGTCACTCTTGATCTTGGGATTCCAGAAAGCATCGTTGTCGTTGTATTTCAGATAGACACGCCCTGCCACATTGGTCGCCAACTGCCCACCGTAACGCAGGCTGCCATATCCAGACTCCTCGTTTCCCGCGCCGGCCACCAACAGCCCCCCCTGGGTTTCCGCCGCATTGCGGGTGATGATATTGATAACACCGTTGACAGCGTTCGCGCCCCACAGGGTAGCCCCCGGTCCGCGGATCACTTCGATCCTGTCGATATCCTCCAGCATGGTGTCCTGAGCATCCCAGTACACGCCGGATATGGTGGGGCTGTACACAGTACGCCCATCTATCATCACCAGCAGCATGTTGGCGAACTGGTTGTTGAAACCCCGGGTGGAAATCGCCCACTTGTTGGCATCGATGCGGGATACCTGAACACCTGGCGCCAGGCGCAAGGCCTCAGGAATACGGGTCACGCCGGAACGGCGGATATCCTCCCGGGTGATCACGAACACGGAAGCTGCTGTTTCCTTGAGGCGTTGCTCCTTCCGGGCAGCCGAAGTGACTTCCAGGCTCAGAAGATCCTCCAGAGGCAAATCCAGAATATCCTCTTTCCCCTGCGCCCAGGCACCGCCAGCACAGGCCAGCAGCAAGGCCGCCAGCGCGGTCCGTACGATTGTTTTCAGCATGTTTTTCATCTTTGAATACTCTGCAGCAATGCCATACATACTTGGATAGTGTTGACTCGGGTGTTCACACTTCCCTGCCTGTCTGCAATCGGTCGTGAATCTCAGCTACCCCCGCATGCCGGGACACAGGCTAGTAGTCCCAGCGCAACTGGACATGCCAGGAGCGCTCCACTTCCGTCACTGTGAGGAAGTTCTCCCCGACGAATTCCGGATGATGACTGTCCAGCAGGTTCCGCCCCGCCAGGGACAGCTCCAGGTTCCGGGCCGGCATCCAGGCAAGCCGTAGATTCAGACTGGTGTAGGCCGGTATGGACATATGGGGACGGGAATAGGCGGTGCGTTTCAAAGCGCCAACGCGATAGAGCCAGATATCCAGCTGCAAGTCGTCCCGCAGGTTCATAAGGGAGCGCAGGGAGAACTGATGCTCAGGGCTGGAGTCCTCCACCAGGCTGTTGTTGTCTTCCGGATCCTGGCTGCCCGCCAGGAAGGTATCCACCTGCAGGTAGCTGTAACTTCCCTGCAGGCGCCACCAGTCCTGGGGCCACCAGTCGGCCATCAGCTCCAGGCCCTGGCTGTTGGCGGCCAGCTTGTTGTCGAACATGACATCGGAAACCGGCAGGGTGGGCCGAATGGATTCGAAAGACTGGAGATCGTCGTACTCGTTGTAGAACAGTGCCAAGTCCAGGGAAAGGTTTTCCCGGGGCTGCACACGGTATCCCAGCTCCCAGGCCACCAGCTTCTCCGAATCAAAATCCTCATTGCCCAGGGAATGCAGCACCACAGGCTCTGGCAGGAAAGGCGGCATGGCCGGCACGATCATGGAAACCATGCGCGAGCCTCTTTCCAGGCGGGAAGGTGTGCGCACCGCCCGGGACACGGCGCCCCAAAGGGTAGTGCGCGCGTCCGGCGTCCATAACAGGCGCAGGCTGGGCTGGATCTCTGAGCCTGTGTAGTCATTGTGTTCGAAACGGGAACCTATAATCAGGCGCCAGCTTTGGGGCGCCAGTTCGATTTCATCCTGTATGAAGGCGCTGAACAGATCCCGGGTGCTGCTCTGTGGAAGCATCTTTCCCTGAAAGGTATTGCTGAAGTCATCACTGATGCGCCGATAGCCCAGTCCCCAGATCAGGTCATGGGTGGGCAGGGGGCGCAACTGGTGCTGGAAATCGATATCCAGAGTATCGTGTACCTGGTCGATGATGAGTTCGGAACGTTCGGTATGATCGTAGTACAGTTGCAGCTGCAGGTTGGAAGTTTCCGAAACTGTCCGCTCCCAGCGCCCCAGCAGGTTCCAGCCGGAAGATGTGGCATCGTCTTCCACACCGGGAATCATGTAGTAGGGTGCGTAGGGGGCGCTGGCAAGATCCTGGGGATCCATCCACTGTACGACCAGCTGGTTCAACTGTGAGTCGTAGCTGTCACCCTGAAGGGTCCACAGGTCCTGCGGGGTAAATCGTCCATCGGCGCGGAACCCCGCCCGCCAACTGCGCCAAGCATCTCCCGCATCGGCTCCTGAGGGCGGCAGCCAGGAAGCATCCCTGTCAGTATATTTGAGGTAGAAACGCGCAAAGGCTTCGTCTCCGATATCGGCTCCATAACGGAAACCGGCCATGGACTTTTCCTCGGAGCCGGCAGCCACGGTGAAATAAGCCCCCTCCGTGCGGCTTGCCGGACGGGTGATGATATTGATCACACCATTCACCGCATTGGCGCCCCAGACTGCGGCTCCCGGTCCGCGAATGACTTCAATACGTTCGACATCCTCCAGCAGGGTGTCCTGGGCATCCCAGTAAACCCCGGAATAGGAGGGGGTATAGACCGTGCGTCCGTCGATCATAACCAGCAGTTTGTTGGCAAACTGGTTGTTGAATCCCCGGCTGCTTATGGCCCATTTGTTGGCATCGATGCGTGCCACCTGTATGCCCGGCGCCAAGCGCAGGACTTCAGGTATGCTGGTTGTGCTGGAACGCCGGATATCTTCCCGGGTAATGATGAAAGTAGCCGCCGCCACTTCGCTCAGAGACTGCTTCTTCTTGGCTACGGAGGTAACCGCCATGGACAGCAGATCCTCCAGTGGAGTATCCAGGTAGGCATCCACGGACTCCTTCGCCTGGCTCAGGGGCATAAAAACCAGGGTGGCGCACAATAAGGGTAGGTTTCTGCGCCGACCAAGCCACATTCTGTTCTGCATTTTTTCTATCCTGTAGGATCAGTATCTCTCGTCTGACAGGATATATCGGCAGAACCAGCAGTTTGTTAACCTTCAGCGCCATATTATGGACAAAAAAAAGCCCCGCCAGCGGTACTGGCGGGGCCAGGGGTCTGAATCAGGGAAAAAAGATCAGTGCAGTCCCTGCACGTATTGTGCTACCGCGGCAATCTCCGCATCACTGAGCTTGGCGGCAACACCTGCCATCATGCCATTCATATCGTTGCTGCGCGTACCGTCACGGAATGCCTTGAGCTGCTTGGCCACGTAATCCGCGCTCTGACCGCTGAGGCTGGGGAAGTTGGCCGCGGCATTACCGCCACCAGCTGGGCCATGGCAGCCGGAACAGGCCGGTGCGCCATTGCTGCTGCCCGCACGGTAGAGCTTCTCACCCTGAGCGACCTTGTCCTTGGCGGCTTGGCCAATAGTGCGGGTCTGGCTGGAAAAATAGGCAGCCAGGTTTTCCATGTCCTGATCACTCAGAGGAGCCGCCATGGGCGCCATGGTGGCGTCCTTGCGCTTGCCCGCCTTGAAATCATGCAACTGCTTCATGATGTACTTGGGATGCTGGCCTGCCAGTTTGGGCCAAAGAGGATTCACGCCGCTGTTGCCGTCAGCACCGTGACAGGCAGCACAAGCCGCGGATTTGGTCTTGCCAACAGCTGCGTCGCCCGCCGCTTGCGCAACGCCGGTAGCAGCCAGGGCGACAAAAGAAGCAATCAACAGTGCTTTTTTCATTTCATACTCCAAGTACATTCTTAATTACTAAAATAACGAAACCGAAAACAGGGGGCTGCTCAGCACAGTCCCCTGTTCCGGATCACTTCAGGCTGGAAAAATGCGCCGCGACGTTTTCGACATCCTGATCGGACAGTGCCGCTGCCTGGGGAGACATCAGAGGATCCTTGCGGGTGCCGGCCTTGAATGCCTTCAGCTGCTTGATGATGTAATCCGCCTTCTGGCCGCGCAGGTTCGGCCACATGGGATTGACGCTGATACCGTCGGCTCCGTGGCAGGCAGCGCATACAGCCGCCTTGACCTTGCCTGCTGCCGCATCACCGGCAGCCAGTGCAGAACCCATGGAACCCATGCCAGCAACCAGCGCTGCAATTACAATAATTTTCTTCATTTCCCAACTCCGTCGTTGTCTATTGTGAGGAAGAAGCCGCCCTCCACAGGACGACAAACTCTGTATGTATAACAGAAAACGCTTATTTAGGTCAATGACAGTGCGCCCCTGGAAGCAGGAACCCGAACCCGCAGGCTCGACCTGCAAAACAGCATACACCTTAAGAATCAAGCAGTTGAGAAAGATTCTCGACATTAGGCAGCCTGGGAGGAAATCCACTGCTGCAACTGTTCTTCTGTGAGAGGATGACTGATATAGAATCCCTGCAGCATATCGCATTCCATTTCACGCAGCATGGTGGCCTGTTCCATCTCCTCCACTCCTTCCGCCACCACGTTCAGGCCCAGGTCATGAGCCAGGTTGATGGTGGCGCGCACGATGGCCCGGTCGCTTTCCCACTTGATCATGCTCAGGACGAAACTCTTATCCACTTTCAGCTCATCCACGGGCAAACGGGAAAGATACGCGAGAGAGGAATGGCCCACGCCAAAATCATCGATGCTCAGTCCCACGCCAATGGCCGCCAGTTGCAGCAGCACCTGCAACGCCCGTTCGGAATCCTGCATGATGGCGCTTTCAGTGAGCTCGAAGCGCACCAGAGAGGGATCCAGCCCATATTGCATGATCATGCGTTCCACCCACAGGGGGAAACCGTCTTCATCCAGAACCCGGGCGGACAGATTCACGGCAATACTGGCTCGCACCCCCTGATCCAGCAGTTTTCGTTGCACATCGAAACAGGCCCCCACGGTCCAGTGGGTCAGATCGATGATATGGCGTGTCTGCTCCACCAAAGGAATGTAAACATCGCAGGGCAACAGGCCGTGTTCAGGATGATGCCAGCGCAGCAGTGCCTCGAAGGCATGGGTGTCCGGCGCCGTCAGGGCCAGTTTGGGCTGGAACACCATGCTCAGGTGACCTTCCATCATGGCATCTTTGATGCCGGTGATCAGGGCCAGACGATCCATGCCACTGGAAGCATCTTCTTCAGAGAATACGATGTTGTTGCTGCCGGCCGCCCGCGCCTTGGTAACGGCATTATCCGCATGTTCGATGAGCACAGGCATATCCTCACCCTGATCCGGGAAGATGGCCACGCCAATGGCGGCCGTCACAGTGAGAGGGGATTCCGCCACGTCGATAGGCCGGCTGAGACTGTTCTGCACCTTGCGCGCGATGATGCTGGCTTCCACCTTTTCGTTGATGTCCGCCACCACCGCAAAAATATCGCCATCGAAACGCGCCACCGTATCGGCATCGCGCAGGCAATCCACGATGTTGTGGGCCACGTGTTGCAACACTTCATCACCCACTTCATAACCCAGATTCTTGTTGATGCGCTTGAAATCACTGAGGCTGGCCAGCAGAAACATGAACCGTTTTCCCGAACGGCGTGCCTCCGCAATCTTGCTGTTGAGACGCTCTTCCAGAAGCATGCGGTTTGGCAATGCGGTAAGGGGGTCATGGAAACTCTGGTAGCGCAACTGGGTCTGCAGTTCTTCCTGGCGGAGCGCCATTTCCTGCAGTTCCCGATCCCGGCTCACCAGAACAAACATGAGCAGGGCCGGGGCAATCAACATCAGCACCAGCACCAGTCCATGACTCAGGACAAGCCGGTAGAGCAGGGAATCAGCCGTTGCAGAAGCGTTGTCCGATGCTATCCATGACTGATATTCCTGAAAACCGTTGAGCACCACCAGCACCACCAACAGGGCGTACAGCCCCAGCACTACCGGAATCAGCCAGGCGCTGCGGCCACGTGAAGCACCATCGCGTTCAGTTTCTTCCTCAGGAAATGATGTTGTTGGCCTTTCCTTCATGATGTCATGACGGCTGGCTCAGCAAAGCCGGGCCGATACGATCTCCCCAAATTCATCCAACTCCAAACGCATGCGTGCACACCTGTCCACCTGCCCGCCAGGATCCATCATGACCTCTATAAACCGTATGGCAATAATGACTGCGCGCTCTCCAGTTTCCAGAATATCGAATTCCATGGAATCCGCCTGCCAGTATCCCTGCCCTTCAGTACATTGCAAAAGCGCCTGCCGGTCTTCCAGAAAATCAGCGATTTTCCCTTCCAGATCAGGCATTATCCGCCTCCCTCGGCATTAAACCAGTAAACCCGCCCCAGGGAAAGCCCATGCACCATCAATTCATGGTTGCCTGGAAAGCTCTGACTGCGTCTGCCCGCCTCGCAAACAGGAGAAAAGACCTTCGGCATCCCCTCAGGGTTCCTTGCCAAACAGCCTTTCCAGTTCATGTCCCCCTGCTGCCTCCTGATACGTGCATGCGCATTGTTGACCTGGCATCGATATAGGCAATGCCAGGTCAATAGTAGTAGTATAGGGCACCTCACACAAACCGTATCCCCCAACTGCACAAGACCCGGCTGAGGAAGCTCTGATCAATTCATGACACGGCATCTTGCCGCGCTGCTTCCTTGACCTTTGATGCATGGCTGTTACAGTAGGACAGAAACCTGTTATCACAACAGGCGCAATCTGCGGTTCCGCTCCCGTTTGGTACAACAATCATAAACAGCCCCGCAGAAAGAAAACCTATGGAAATACGGAGCCAAGCATGCCTTCCTATAAATCTATTCCGGTCACCATGATCGAGACCGATGTCAGCTATCACAAACCCTCCCAGACCTTTCTTGAGCGCGTAACCCTGGATGACTCAGCCCTGGAAGTGATGACTGATTTCACCCGGGTGACCGCCATCAGCATCAACCCCTGTGCCAACCTCGAACAGGCCCGGGAACGCATGCTATCCAGTGGCGTGCAGATGCTGTTCGTGACCAATCAGTATCACGAAGTCATGGGCCTGGTCACCATGAATGACCTGAACGGCCCCAAACCCATGCAGGCGGTTTCCGAGAACGGCAGCAAGATGGAAGACCTGATGGTGCGCGACATCATGACCCCACGCCTGAAACTTGAAGCCCTTGACTACGAGGACATCAGCCACGCCAGGGTGGGCGACCTGCTGGAAACCTTCAAACGCATGGGGCGGCAGCACGCCCTGGTGGTGGAAAAAGATGCCGAGACCGGCAAGCAGGTCATCCGCGGCGTACTGTCCACCACCCAATTGAGCAAGCAGTTGGGTTACCAGGTGCAAAGTTCCCACATGGCGGGCAATATCGCTGAAATGGCCCAAGGTGGCTGAGCTGAAATTCGGACAACTTCCGCCGGGCAGGCGTTTCCGCTGGAAGGACGCTGAATGGCTGAAGACCAGCCCGATTCTTGCCAGCCCTGCGGACGGGGGTAAGCCTGTTCTGGTGCCCAGATCCGCACGGGTCGAGGCTTTGGACGGCCTCCCTCCGCAAACTCCTGCTGCGCCTTTGGAAAACCGGATCGATCCCGTCCTGAAGGAACTGCAACGCAATTTACTGGGCCAGCTGGAAACTTTACCCCTGTCTCCAGATCAAAGGAAAGCACTGGAACAACAGCTTGGTCTTCTCATCGAACAGGCCAGAAACCAGTTGCAGAATCCTCTTCAGGAGTAGAGCTTACTCCGAACATTCATCAACCATTTGACACAAAATCAAGGATACGCCACATGAAAAAATCACTGCTTGTCACCGCTTCACTGCTGTTGCCTGCCATCAGTCTTGCCCAGAGCCCCCAGTCTCCCAACCCCCATCCTCCGGGAAGCATGGCCGACGCCTTCATGATGCAACTGGACACCAACAAGGACGGCAAGGTCAGCAAGGCCGAATTCATCGCTCCCCACGAAAGGCGCTTTGCGCAAATGGACAAGAATGGCGACGGCAGCGTGGATCGGGCCGAGATCGAAGCCCTGGAAAAAGCCATGCGTGAACGCATGCAGCAGATGCGTCAGCAACAAGCTCCTGCAGGAAAGCAATAATGTTCAACGGCCGCATCCCGTTCTTCCTGGGTTTTACCGCTTGTGCCTCGGCCATCGCTGCGGCCATTTTCTACTTTCAGCATTACCTGGGGCTTGAACCCTGCCCTCTGTGCATCTTCCAGCGCATTTCCATCATGGTGCTGGGCGTCATTTTCTTCATCGGCATGCTGCACGGCCCCAGGGGCGCCATGAGGCGCTTCTATGGCATTCTGCTCAGCATCGCCAGCCTGGCCGGCATGGGCATCGCCATCCGCCACCTGTGGCTACAGTACGGCGCCCATGAAGAGTTGGCCTGTGGCGGTACCCTGGAATTCATGCTGGAGAATGACCCCCTGATGAAGGTCGTGGAAGATGTGTTCAAAGGCACGGGAGACTGCGGGGAGATCGTCTGGTCCCTGTTCGGCATCAGCATTCCCGGCTGGACGCTGGTGTTCCTCACCGGCATGCTGGTGCTCAGCCTGGGTATTCTGTTCAAGCGGCAGGCCTGATGGCAGCCCTATAGTCCCCTCTCCCCAGGGGGGAGAGGGTTAGGGTGAGGGGTACCCCCCCGGCCTCCCCCGCACACGGGGAGGGAAAATACAGCCACAGACTACACTTCCTTGTAGATCTCCGCTCCCTGGGCCTTGAACTCCTCGGCCTTCTCTTTCATGCCTTTTCCCAGGGCTTTTTCTGCCTCCACCCCCAGGTTGGCGGCATACTCGCGCACGTCCTGGGTGATCTTCATGGAACAGAAATGCGGCCCACACATGGAGCAGAAATGGGCCACCTTGTGGGCCTGCTTGGGCATGGTCTCATCGTGGTATTCCCGGGCCAGGTCCGGGTCCAGGGACAAGTTGAACTGATCGTCCCAGCGAAATTCGAAACGCGCCTTGGACAGGGCGTTGTCCTGAATCTGCGCACCGGGCAGCCCCTTGGCCAGATCCGCGGCATGGGCCGCCAGCTTGTAGGTAATGATGCCAGTGCGCACGTCTTCCTTGTTGGGCAGGCCCAGGTGTTCCTTGGGGGTCACATAGCAGAGCATGGCCGTGCCATACCAGCCGATCTGGGCCGCGCCTATGCCCGAGGTGATGTGGTCGTAGCCCGGGGCGATATCCGTCACCAGGGGCCCCAGAGTGTAGAAAGGCGCTTCGAAACAGTCCTGCAGCTCCTTGTCCATGTTCTCCTTGATCATCTGCATGGGCACATGGCCCGGCCCTTCGATCATCACCTGTACATCCTGCTCCCAGGCAAACTTGGTCAGCTCCCCCAGGGTTTCCAGCTCGCCAAACTGGGCGGCGTCGTTGGCGTCCGCCAGGCAGCCGGGACGCAGGCCGTCGCCCAGGGAGAAGGCCACATCATAAGCCTTCATGATCTCGCAGATCTCGCCGAAATGGGTGTAGAGGAAGCTCTCTTCATGGTGGGCCAGGCACCACTTGGCCATGATGGAGCCGCCCCGGGAGACGATGCCCGTGAGACGCTGGGCGGTAAGGGGCACATAGGCCAGGCGCACGCCGGCATGGATGGTGAAATAATCCACGCCCTGCTCCGCCTGCTCGATGAGAGTGTCGCGGAACATCTCCCAGGTCAACTCCTCCGACTTGCCGTCCACCTTTTCCAGGGCCTGGTAGATGGGTACGGTGCCAATGGGCATAGGCGCGTTGCGCAAGATCCATTCCCGGGTCTCGTGGATGTTCTTGCCCGTGGACAGGTCCATGAGGGTGTCGCCGCCCCAGCGGGCGGACCAGACCATCTTTTCCACTTCCTCAGCAATGGAGGAAGTCACGGCGGAATTGCCGATGTTGGTGTTGATCTTCACCCGGAAGTTGCGCCCGATGATCATGGGCTCGGCTTCCGGGTGGTTGATATTGGCGGGAATTATGGCGCGGCCCGCGGCCACCTCATCACGCACGAACTCGGGGGTGATCTCTTCAGGCAGGTTGGCGCCAAAGGACTGGCCGGGATGCTGCTTGAGCAGGGCGGCATAGCGCGGATCGCGGCGCAGCTCGTCCAGCTTCATGTTCTCGCGGATGGCCACAAACTCCATCTCCGGCGTAATGATGCCCTGGCGGGCGTAGTGCATCTGGGTGACATTGGCACCGGCTTTGGCCCGCCGCGGGGTGCGGATGTGCTCGAAACGCAGGTGTGCCAGATCCGGATCGCTCTGGCGGTTCCGGCCGAATTCGGAGCTGGGACCATCGAGCTTTTCCGTGTCACCCCTGGCCTCTATCCAGGCTTCACGCAAAGGCGGCAGGCCTTTGAGCAGATCGATCTCTGCCGCTGGATCAGTGTACGGACCGGAAGTGTCATAAACATAAATGGGAGGATTCTCTTCATCGCCATCGAAGGCGTGGGTAACATCCTGGGATATCTCGCGCATGGGCACGCTCACCCCGGCCTGGCTGCCCGGGACGTAGATCTTGCGGGAGTTGGGAAAAGGCCCGGTCACGTCTTCGGACAGACGGGTGGTCTGGTTGACGAAATCTTCGGGAATCGCGCTCATGGTGTTCTCCAGTCGATCAGGGAAGCAAGCGCGGCTAGAATCGCAGCTTCCCTCGGCGCCGGTATTATCCGGATCAGGTTCAAAGGGTATATCTCAGCCCACAGGGCACCCCCAGCTCAAGAAGGCATTGTAGCAGTAAATTCAGCCGAAGTAGGTCGGACTTCAGTCCGACACCCCCCTTGATGACTGCCGTTATGTCGGGCTGAAGCCCGACCTGCAAATCATGGTATACCATGACCTCTCGCGGCATACGACCGCCAAGGATGGCGGGAGTGCAGATCACGCAAGGAGCAGTTATCTGCCGACCGCCAAGGATGGCGGGAGTGCAGATCACGCAAGGAGCAGTTATCTGCCGACCGCCAAGGATGGCGGGAGTGCAGATCACGCAAGGAGCAGTTATCTGCCGACCGCCAGGGATGGCGGAAGTGCAGAAAATGCACGACTCCAGGGATGGAGGAGGTAGGGCGAAGCAGGAGCCGGAGCCGAGGAGCACATCTGCCAGTCCATCCCTGGACATGCGCCGCTCCTGCGCATGACCTCCATGGACGGGGGAAATGCTGGAACTGTCGGGAACAGTTCCAGTGCCCTGCGCCTTCGGCATACGACCGCCAAGGATGACGGAAGTGCAGAAAATGCAGGAGCAATTTTCTGCCAGTCCATCCCTGGACATAAAAAAACGGCTCCCGAAGGAGCCGTTTTTCATCGCTTGCGTTGCCTGGCGAAGCCGGGCAGCCGCAATCTGAAATCAGATAGCTACGATGTTCTCTGCCTGAGGACCTTTCTGACCCTGGGTAACAGTGAACTCGACCTTCTGACCTTCGGTCAGGGTCTTGAAGCCAGAGCCCTGAATAGCACTGAAATGTGCAAACACGTCAGGACCATTTTCCTGCTCGATGAAACCAAAGCCTTTCGCTTCGTTAAACCATTTTACGGTACCAGTAGTGGTAGACATAATCTTATCCTATGAATTCAATAGTAATTAAAGCCTTATAGCCGATAGGGGCCAGAAGACAGGTTTTGCTGGAAGTTTTGCGTTTACTTATGAAAAACAGAACGAGGTACCAGAGATGGACTTCGAGGGTGTTGCATAAGACGTACTTTCAAGCTGGAGCCATTATGGACGTGCTTTCTGCCCCCGTCAACGATTAT
>JALWRH010000036.1:20810-21834 GCA_026994195.1 Sedimenticola sp.
GAATAAACAGGGGCTTGCCACCGGGCTTTCAGAGATCCCCGAAAAAAAGCCGCCTATGGCGCTGCCGTAACCTTAATAAACATCCGCATATTCCCGATGCCAATGGCGGATTCCTTACCGGCCCGCACCCGCATGCGTGGCGTATAGTTTTCGCCATTCAGTGCCAGCTGGGAAGCCACATCCAATGACTGGCCGGCGTCACTCTGCTCCACCAGCAGGGACAGGCTAAAATCATCACCCAGGCTCAGGCTGGCCTGCTTGCCCCCAGCCACCATCATCACAGGCGCAGCCACCAGCCGGCCGTTATCGTACACCTGCACATCCACCCGGTAGCTTTCGTCCGCCCGAGTCAGGCCTGTGGCCGCCAAAAGCAGCAGTCCCATGAGCATCCGTCTGTTCATGCATCACCTTTCAGAATATGAATCCCGGTTTACGGTAAAGCCTGGCCGCCAGAATGGCAAACACGGCTCCTGCGAGCAATGCACCCACCGAGGGCAGCAGCCACTCGGACCAGGACAGGGAAGCGCCCCGCAGCAGTTCATTGACCAGGTAGTTGTGGGACCACACCGGCAGCAGCAGCTGAACCCCCTGCACCCGGCTTTGCAACACCATCTGCAGCATGGACGGCATCAGGGCCACCAGCACCAGCAGGCTGAGATAGGTCTGGGCCTCTTTCACCGTGTGGGCGAAAGCCCCCACGAAACTCATCAGGGCGGCAAACATGAACGCCAGGGGGGCAAGGAACATGAGCAGCAGAGGAATGGACCAGAGATCAAAGTACAGACCAACCTCACCCATATCCACTACACGGCTGCCCAGGGCAAATCCCCCCAGGGACAACAGCAGCACCGCCAGGCTCAGCAGCACGTTGGTCGCCAGCTTGCCCGCCATGATCTGCTCTGGCGCCACCGGGTTGGCCATCAGGGGCTCCAGGGATTCACGTTCCCGCTCCCCGGCAGTGAGATCCGCCGCCACCACCATGGAAGCCTGCATGATGCCAATGATGATCAGGTACGGCAGAAAG
>JALWRH010000037.1 GCA_026994195.1 Sedimenticola sp.
AGAGGGGACTTCAACGTCCTGGCATTCGTGCTCTGAGGCTCATCTGACTGGCGAAAGTGCAGAGTTGGAGGGGGGTTGGGGGTGCCGCCGGAGTTCATGCCCTCCGGCGGTTGTGCCAGGTTACCGACACAGAACCTGTTACCGGATTATTTCTGTGGGGTTTCCGGTTCCAGACATTCCCGGAAAATACGGGTAACGCAGGTTTCACAGCGCTTCTTGTCCAGCCGTTTGTATATGCCGGCAATGGCCTGGGGTTTGGTTTCAAAGAATTGTGCTGCGCCAATCTCCCGAATGAAGCCGCCCTGCGCCATGAACTGCCACACTTTTCCTTTCATGCCGCAGAAATAGAGGTTTCCACCTTTTTCCTGCAGAGCATGGGCTTGATGCACCAGCATTTCAGCACCGGCCACGTCAATGAAGTTAGCCCCGGACAGCACCAACAGAATGTGGTGAATGCCCTGTTTCTCCGCAATATCCATGAGCTTGGCTTCGATATGATTGACCGAACCAAAGTATATGGACATGTCGATTCTCAGTATGCGCAACTGGGGACATTGAGCCAACGGTTTGGTTTCGATGTTGAGCAGCTTGCTCTTGGGATCATCTCGGTCGGGTGCCAGGGTGACGATGTCCGGGTGGGAAGTGCGGTTCAGGAAGATAACCAGGGACAGCAATACTCCAATGTAGATGGCAAATTCCAGTTCCAGGAACAGAGTGGCCAGGAAAGTGGTGATCAGTATTCCGGTTTCCGAGGCGCTCGCTTTCACAAGGACTTTTATCTGATGGAATTCGATCAGATTCCAGGCCACCAATAGAATCACGCCACCCATGGCGGCCACGGGGATGTAGGCGGTCAGGGGTGCAATGAGCAACACGATCAACATCAGCAGCACCGCGGCAAATATGGCTGACATGGGGGTTACTGCGCCTGCTGCATAGTTGATGCCGGAACGGGTAAAGGATCCAGAACCCGCGTAACTGGAGAAGAAGCTGCCAAACATGTTGGACAGGCCCTGGCCAATGAATTCCTGATTGCTGTCGATGAGCTGGTGCGACTTGGTGGCGACCGCACGGGAAATGGAGACGGCCTCGATCAATGCCAGCAAAGCCACGGCAAAGGCTTCGGGAGCCAGTTCCTGGATGGTGGCGAAAGAGAAATCAGGTTTGGAAAGGGGGGGCAGATGAGGGGGTATTTGCGGTACGAGCTTGACGCCATGTTCTGCAGCGCCCAGCAGCACCGCCAATACGCTGCCCACGATGAGGGCAATCAACAGATGCGGAGCCTTGGGAGACAGTTTGCGCACGAATATGGCAGTCAGCAAAGTGGCCATGGCGATTATGAATACATACCAGTTGGTATCCCCCAGGTGATGGAAGATATCTATCCAGGTGTTGGCGAAAGACTCGCCTCTCGGCACCTCTACCCCAAGCACGTGTTTGATTTGGCTGGTGGCAATAAGTATTGCTGCGCCGGCGGTAAAGCCGACAACCACGGTGTGGGAAACAAAGTTGACCAGGGTACCCAGGCGGGCAAGGCCAAAGCCGAATTCGTAGGCGCCGGCCAAGAAGGTCAGGGTCAGGGCCATCTGGATGAATTCGGGTGAGCCGGGTTCTGCATAGCGGCTGATGGAAGAGAACACCACGATGGATATGGCCGTGGTGGGTCCCGATATCAGGTGCCTTGATGAGCCGAACAGGGCCGCGATGATAGGGGTGACCATGGCGGTATACAGCCCGTATTCGGGGGGCAGGCCCGCGATGGTGGCGAAGGCGATGCCCTGGGGCAATACGATGATGGCGCCGGTGAGGCCGGCCATGAAGTCCTTTTTCAGGGTGTCACGGTTGACCAGTGGCAGCCAGGCCAGGAAAGGAAGAAAACGGACAAGTTTGTTGTTGAATGACGGCATATCAGAAAACCAGGTTCATCATGGCTATGGCAACGACAAGGAACAGCAGCGTCATGACACCGCCAGCCCGCATGAAGTCTTTCACTTTGTATCCTCCGGGTCCCATGATCAGGGCGTTTACCTGGTGGGTGGGGATGAGGAAAGAGTTGGAAGTGGCGATGGCCACAGTGAGGGCAAACACCGCAGGATTGGCACCGGGTATGCCCAGGGCGATGTTGACCGCCAGAGGCACGAGTAACACCGTCGCGCCCACGTTGGACATGACCAGGGTGAAGAAGGTTGCCAGGGTGGCTACTGCCAGCTGAATCACCCAGACAGGCATATGACCCACCACGGACAGGGTTTGCTCGGCAATCCAGCGGGCAGTGCCGGAGGTTTCAACGGCCAGGCCCAGCGGAATCAGGGAAGCAAGTAGGAATACCGTTTTCCAGGATACGGCTTCATAGGCCTCTTCAATCTTGAGTACGCCGGAAAGCACCATGCCCACAGCGCCGGTAAGCAGAGACACCGACAGGCGCAGATCAGTGAAAAGCACCAGTGAGAGGGCAATGGAGAAGAATATGGCCGCCCATCCCAGCTTGTGGGGGCGTTCCTCCTCCTGGGGAAATTCTGTGGTGACCACGACAAAGTTGCGGTCTTTCTTCAAACGGGTGAGGTTGTCCCAGGCCGTATGTACAACCAGGGTATCGCCAGCCTGCAGGGGCAGGTCGCGGATGTTGTCACCTTCGCCCAGGGTCTTGCCGTTCCGATGCAGGGCAACCATGGCAATGCCATACACCTTGCGCATCCATACGTCACGGGCGCTCTTGCCAATGAGGTTGGAACCGGGAGGAATAACAATCTCGGCAATACCGGCCTTGGTGGCTGCCAGGGATTCGGCAAAGGTGCGCAGGGAGTCACGCTTTTTCAGGCCGTACTTTTCCACGAAGTGGTCGAGATGCTCGGGAGCCGCGACAATGCCCAGCACCATGCCGGCCTCGAATTCTGTATCGCGGGCAATGGTATTGGGTCCGACCCGGGTTTCCTGGCCGCTGCGCTTGCTTGCGATGATGCGAATACGGTAAGTGGTTTCCACATCGTCCAGTTTTTTGCCTATCAGGGGGCTGGTTTCAGGAACCACTACCTCGTACAGGGCATAGTCGATGCCATAGGTATTGTGCAGGTAGTCCATGGTGCTGGAGGCTGTAGTGGAGCTGCCGTCATTTTCTGACTCGGTGACCGGCAAAACGAAACGTCCGGCAAGGACAAAATACAGGATACCTGTTATCACCAATACGACACCCACGGGCGTCACGGAAAACAGCCCCCAGGGCTGCATCTGCTGATCGGGTGGCAAGGCGTGGTTGGAGGTGGCCATCAGATCATTGAGCAGAATCAGGGGCGAGGACCCTACCAGGGTGACGGTGCCGCCGAGGATGGCGCAGAATCCCATGGGCATAAGCAGGCGAGAGAGGGGAATGCCGGAACGTGCGGAAATCCGTGAGACCACCGGCAGGAACAGGGCGGCTGCGCCCACGTTCTGCATGAATGAAGAAATGAAAGCCACGGTACCGGAAATGATGGGAATAATGCGCTTTTCCGTCGTGCCACCCACTTTGAGGATAAAAGCCGCCACCTTGGACATGAGGCCCGTTTTGTCAAGGCCGGCGCCGATGATCATAACCGCGACAATGGACATGACGGCGTTACTGCCAAAACCATCGAACAGATGCTGGTTGTCCACCAGTCCTTTGTCCAGGCCCATGAGCGGTGCCAGAAATGAGGTAAGACCCAGCAGAACCATGATGACGACAGCGGCGACATCCACATCCACGATCTCGAAGGCAAAAAGATAGATCGTCAGTACCAGGATGGAAACCACCCATGCGATCTCCGTGCTTGGGCTGACCATGGCCAAGCCGATGGCCACAAGAAAGAAAATGCCTGCTGAAACAAGTTGCTTGAGAGGCAGAGAACTGCCGGGTTTATCTGACATGAAAGTGGCCTTGGAGTGGTATATCAGTAGATTATGGAAATCTAATTAGTATACCTTACGCAGGGTTTCTTATTCAAGTTCAACCTGCTTTTGAAGGGCTAGACATGATGTTTTGACCTGCCCATCCTCAACCCCGTGGGTTATGTTTGAGGATGGGAAATACTTCCCGACACAGAGCCATAATTTGAGGAGGACAGGTCATGAAAGAGTTTAATGAAGAACAGGCAAGTGTATTTCAAAGAGTGGAGGGCTTGAGATCATTCCCGGCGCGTGGGCAGGTATATGTCATAGCGTGTCTTGGGAGCCCGCACCTGGAAATCCGGCGTCAGATCTGCCAGGAAGGGCGCTCGGGCCGGGCGTTTCACCGCTACCCGTTTGATTGCCCTGCGGCGGGCAACGTCGAGTAGCTGCCCGCCCTGCTGATCCGGGCCCAACAATTGCTGCAGGGTGTACATTTCTTTTTTGGCCAGGGCGTTCTTTCCTTTGTGCGGGTACATGGGATCGAGATAGATGCTGTCCGGACAGCTGCTTTCATCCATTGCGCTCAGAATCTCGATGGCGTTACCGTGCATCAGGGACATGCGGCTGACAATGTCCCGCAGCTCATCTGTTTCTCCTGCCCGGTACAGTCCGTCCTGGAGGAGGGCGTGCACAACGGGGGACTGTTCCACCATGCGCACTTCGCATCCCAGGGTGGCAAGGACAAAAGCATCGCTGCCGAAGCCTGCTGTGGCATCCAGGACCCGGGGGGTGAAGCCGGGTTTCATGCCCACAGCCCGGGCCAGTGGAGAGCGTCGTCCTTCCCCCTGACGGCGGCGGTGGGCCGCTTTGCCCTGGCTGAAATCCACGTAAACAGGGCCTGGTGCCCCTGCGGTGCATTGGCGTAGCTGTAGCCGGCCCTGGGCGTACTCCAGGCAGAAGTCGCTGCTTATGGCAGGGGAACGGGACAGGGGGCAGCTGAGACGTTTGGCCAGGGCTTCTTCTTTTTCTGTCTCGCCGGTGGCCAGAATGCTGATGGTTGGCTTCATGTGTGCTGGTGCACCACTTGCACCACGGCTGCGCACAGAGCCTCCAGGTCGTCGTCGTTCATGATGAAAGGCGGCATGAGATAGACCAGTTTGCCGAAAGGGCGTACCCAGACACCCTGCTCGACGAAGGCGGGTTGCAGGCGATTCATGTCTGCCGCCTGTTTCAGTTCCACCACGCCAATGGCACCCAGCACACGTACCTCCCGGACGCCAGGGTGCTCGCGGCAAGGCGCCAGTCCGGTTTCCAGTTTTTCCTGGAGGCGGGTCAGGTTCTGCTGCCAGGGGCTTTCGAGGAGCAGGCTGATGCTGGCGCTGGCCAGGCTGCATGCCAGGGGATTGGCCATGAAGGTGGGGCCATGCATGAACACCCCGGGGGGATGGTTGGCGATGGCTGCGCTCACTTTTTCTGTCGTAAGGGTGGCGGCCAGGGTCATGTAACCCCCTGTGAGGGCTTTCCCCAGACAGAGAATGTCAGGACTGATGGCGGCGTGTTCGCAGGCAAAGAGTTTGCCCGTGCGCCCAAAGCCGGTAGCGATCTCATCCAGGATAAGCAGCACATCATGCTCATTGCAGAGAGCGCGTACCCGGTGCAGGTAATCTGCTGAATAGAAGCGCATGCCGCCGGCGCCCTGTACGATGGGCTCCAGGATCACGGCGGCAATGTCCTCGTGGTGGTTTTCCATGAGTTGCCTGAACTGCGCAATATCCTCGTCCGTACAGGCTTGACCAAATGCAGTCGCGGGCGCAGGGGCGAAAAATTGTTGCGTCAGGCTGTCCTGGAACAGGCTGTGCATGCCGGTGACAGGATCGCAAACGGACATGGCGCCAAAGGTGTCCCCGTGATAGCCATTGCGCACCGTGAGAAAATGCTGGCGGGACTGGCCCTGGGACTGCCAGTACTGGATGGCCATTTTCATGGCCACTTCCACGGCGACCGAGCCGGAATCCGCAAAGAAAACTTTTTCCAACGGGGCAGGTGTCAGTTCCACCAGCTGCCGGGCCAGTCTCACCGCAGGTTCGTGGGTGAGGCCGCCGAACATGACATGGGCCATGTCTGCGAGCTGGTCTTCCACGGCTTGATTCAGGCGGGGATGGTTGTAGCCATGAATGGCGCACCACCAGGAAGCCATGCCGTCGATGAGCTCGCGGCCATCGGCCAGGGTGAGGCGTACCCCCTTAGCGGATACTACGGGAAACACCGGACCTGCGCCCATGGCAGCATAGGGGTGCCAGACCAGGTTCTTGTCCTGCTGGAGCAGCTGCTCAGGCGTCATGGCAGGTAATAATTGGCCAGGATACCGAGGAAGATCACCACGCCAATCCAGTGATTGTGCAGGAAAGCCCGGAAACAAAGGGTTCTGTCACGCTGCCGTATCAGCCACTGATGATAGAGCATCAGTCCCAGGGCGAACCCCAGAGCCATGTAGTAATACCTGCCCAGCAGAAACAGCTGTCCCACGTGGTAAAGAATGCCCAGGAAGATCATTTGCAGCAGGCCGATGACCAGCCTGTCCCAGGTTCCGAACAGAATGGCCGTGGATTTGACGCCGATCTTCAGATCATCATCCCTGTCCACCATGGCGTACATGGTGTCATAGATGAGCGCCCATACCAGCACCGCCAGGAACAGCCACCAGGAACGGGGATCTATGTGGCCGGTCTGGGCTGCGAACACCATGGGGATGGCCCAGCCGAAAGCGGCTCCCAGGTAAGCCTGGGGCAAATGGGTGAAACGCTTGGTAAAGGGATAGCTGGCAGCGAGAAAGGCCCCAATGAAAGACAGTGCAATGGTCAGGGTGTTCAGGGTGAGAACCAGAACAAAGGCCAGGCCAACCAGCAGACCAAACAGTAACAGGGTTTCTTTCTCGCTCACCAGGCCTGCGGTCAAGGGGCGTTGGGCGGTACGTTTGACGTGGCGGTCGATGTCCCTGTCCGCATAGTCGTTGATCACGCAGCCGGCGGAACGCATGAGCACCACGCCAGCAACGAATACCACTACCAGCCAGGGCTTGGGATGCCCCTCGGCGGCAATCCACAAAGCCCACAAAGTAGGCCACAGCAACAGCAGGATGCCAATGGGCTTGTCCAGGCGCATGAGGCGCGCGTAGGACTGCCAGCGATGACGGTGTAGGGTATTTTCCAAAATTCGGCCTTCTCTAATAAGCCATGAACTCGTTTGGCCGGTTCATGGACAGATCTGAACCTCCCCGGAATGGGTTATCATACCAAATCCCCGTTTTATGGTTCACCAGCAATACCCCGATATCATGATTCGAAGACTTCTTCTGCCCCTTATCGTGACTTTGCTCATTGGCGCTTGTTCCACAAGCCCTACGGGCAGGCATCAGCTGATGCTGGTCAGCCCTTCACAGGCGGTTCAGGCATCGGAAAAAGCCTATCCGGAAAAGCTCAAGGAATATGCTGCGAAGGGCAAGCTAAACAACAAACCCCGGATGTTGGCCCGGGTGAAAAGGATCACCGGCCGCCTTATTGCCCAGGCGATCCGCATGTATCCCGAGAGCCGTAACTGGCAATGGGAAGTCGTGCTAATCGATGACCCGGAAGTCGTCAATGCCTGGTGCATGGCGGGAGGCAAGATGGCCGTGTATTCGGGTCTTATTGAAAAAATTCAGCCTACAGATGATGAACTGGCCCAGGTTATGGCTCATGAGATCAGCCATGCTCTGGCCAACCATGTGGCGGAACAGATGTCCGTTGCCATGGCTTCCCAACTGGGCCTGGCGGTATTGTCCGCCACCGCCTTGCACGACAGCCGTTACCGTTCAGCGGCGCTCACGGGCGCAGCGCTGGCAGCCACTTTGGCCATACAGCTGCCCTACAGCCGCGCTGCGGAGGCGGAGGCGGACCGAATAGGCATCGAGATTGCCGCCAGGGCCGGCTATGATCCCAATGCCGCTGCGTCACTCTGGCGCAAGATGGAGCAGGTCAGCAAGGATTCACCGCCGGAACTGCTGAACACGCATCCCTCAGCCGCCAATCGCCAACGGACCTTGTCAGAGCTGGCGCCAAAGATGATGAAATATTATCACCCGGATGAATTGCATCCGGTATATCCCCTGGATTGATTGAACACCAATATCAATGCTCCAGGCGCTTGAAGGGATCTTGCCGGTAATACCTGCGCAACAGGATGTATACATGCTCACAGTAGTGCTTCAGGGTTGAAGGGGCGGTAAAGAAGTATTCACTGAGGACGGCAAAGAATTCTGCGGGATTGGTGGCCGCGTAAGGATTGATGCATTTGTGTCCATGTTCCAGGCGCTGCTGCAGATGCGCATAGGCCTGACTCAGAGTGTGGCTCCATTCTTCAATGGACATGTCCGGATGCAGAGGCGGCATGCCATTGACCCGGCCGTTGAGGGCGTCGAGCTTGTGAGCGAATTCATGGATGATCACATGGCTTCCGGGACGGTGCTGATAGCTGTCCCGCAGCACATCCTCCCAGGACAGCACCAGAGGACCGTTTTCCCATGACTCGCCGCTCAAGGGCGGTTCCTGCTCGTGAGCAATGCCAAATTCATCCGTGACGGTCCGCCTTACCTTGAATGCGCCGGGATACACGATCAGTTCCTTCCAGCCATCATAGCTGGATTCATCCAGTTCCAGGGCCAGAAGGGAAGCCTGTGCGGCAATGACAGCTTTCATCTCCAGGTTCATCTCCAGGCCTTGCACGCCATGAATGGCCTTGTCGTGCAGAAGCAGGGTGGTGCGTTCTCTCAGGCGTACAGCCTGGCGAACGCTGAGATTGTGCAGCAGGTACAGTTCCCGGCGCAGCTTGCGCCATAGGTGATCGGGTAGCGCATGATTGCGCAGGATCTGCAGGGAACGATAACGTCTGAGTCGTGAGAACATGGTCAAGGCTGTGATGCTGCATGGTAATCAGGCAAGTATACGCGCTGGCGCCGAATATTGGCTTTAACCCCTATAATTCACGAATTCCATGGGCCCTCGCTTGTTTCTTGTTTCCACAATGAATTTGCTTAAGATGCCCGTAATCACTGATACGGGACGATCCCAGAAAATCCCTTGTGAAACCAATCTCCTGCGTGATCATCACGTAAATTCATGAAATTTCCGGGTTAGTTCTACAGGGAATATACCCCTTGGGAAAATATTTGCTAAAATGCTATAAATATTTTCCATAACCTATTGATTTTATATATTCCGTGCATCAAACCCTCAACAAACGGCTCAAGGAAGGCGCCTTTTTGCTGTTGCTGGCCATCAGCGCTTACTTTGTTTTTTCCCTGGCAACCTTTTCTCCCGAAGATCCCGGGTGGTCCTTTGTGGGGGCCAGAGAAGTGCCAGAGAATGCCGGTGGCCCTGTGGGCGCATGGCTGTCCAGCGTTCTGCTGACGCTGTTTGGTTATCTGGCCTATCTGGTGCCCGTCATCATAGCTTGGAGTGGCTGGCTGCTGTTCCGGGACCGGGAAGACAACAAGGAAACGGACTATCAGCTGCTGATCTTCCGCTGGCTTGGTTTCTTCATTACTCTCATGGCGGGCAGTGGCTTGGCCACTATGCATATTGCGGCGCAGACAGCATTGCCGGAAGGACCCGGAGGGATTTTAGGTCAGGCTCTGGAATCAAGCCTGGTGGATGTGGTGAGTTCTGCGGGCACAAGCCTGTTTCTGCTCACTTTGTTCATGGTGGGGTTCACGCTGTTCAGTGGCATTTCCTGGCTGACGGTAATGGATGTTATTGGCGGGCTGGTGCTCAACGGGTTTCGCCGCCTTTTGGCTCTGCTCAAGCCTGAGAAACCCGCTGTTCCCAGCGCCCGGCAGATGAAGAAAGAACGTTCTGAATCCCTCAAGAAGGAGAAGCAGCGGGCCAGGGAGCGCAAGCCACCCAAGATAGAATCGGAGATCACCAAGGTTGTTCCCAGCATCAGGGTGGAGAAGGAAAAGCAGATGCCCCTGATCCAGCCGGAACCCAATTCCGAGTTGCCGCCCCTGTCGCTGCTGGATGAACCCCAGCATACCGAGCACGGCTATTCCGAAGAGGCTCTGGAGGCATTGTCCCGCCTGGTGGAACGCAAACTGGAGGATTTTCGTATTGCTGTAGAAGTGGTGGCGGTGCATCCGGGGCCCGTGGTCACGCTGTTTGAATTGCAGCTGGCGCCGGGTACCAAAGCGAGCAAGATCAGCAACCTGTCCAAGGACCTCGCCCGGTCATTGTCTGTGATATCCGTGCGCGTGGTAGAGGTCATTCCCGGCAAATCCACCATCGGACTGGAGATTCCCAACGAGCACCGGGAGATGGTGTATCTCAGTGAAGTGCTTTGTTCCGAGGCCTACGACAAATCCAAGTCGCCCCTGACCCTGGTGCTGGGCAAGGATATTTCCGGTGGCCCCGTGGTGGCGGATCTGGCCAAGATGCCCCATGCCCTGATTGCAGGCACCACCGGATCAGGCAAATCCGTGGCCATCAACGCCATGATTCTGAGTCTGTTGTACAAAGCAAAAGCCGATGAGGTACGCCTGATCATGGTGGATCCCAAGATGCTGGAGCTGTCCGTGTATGAAGGCATCCCCCATTTGCTGACCCCTGTGGTCACGGATATGAAGGAAGCGGCCAATGCCCTGCGCTGGTGCGTGGGGGAAATGGAGCGCCGCTATCGCCTCATGGCGGCCCTGGGGGTGCGGGGGATTGGCGGCTACAACAAGAAGATCCAGGATGCCGGAAAAGCCGGAGAGAGCATTCCCGATCCCCTGTGGAAGCCGGATCCCACGGGTCTGACGGAGGATGAACCCACGGAAGCCCCCGCCCTGACCCACATGCCTTATATCGTGGTGGTCATCGACGAGCTGGCGGACATGATGATGGTGGTGGGCAAGAAAGTGGAAGAACTCATTGCCCGTCTGGCGCAGAAGGCGAGGGCGGCGGGGATTCACCTGCTGCTGGCCACCCAGCGGCCATCCGTGGATGTCATCACGGGCCTGATCAAGGCCAATATTCCCACCCGCGTAGCCTTCCAGGTGTCCTCGCGCATTGATTCGCGCACCATTCTCGATCAGATGGGCGCCGAGCACCTGCTCGGTCATGGTGACATGCTCTACCTGCCGCCGGGCACCTCCATTCCCCAGCGCACTCATGGCGCCTTTGTCTCCGATGATGAGGTGCACCGGGTGGTGAGTTTCCTCAAACAGGCGGGTAAGCCCAACTACCTGGAAGAGATTGTGCAGGAACCAACCGAGGCTATTCCGGGTCTATCTCCTGAAGCCGCCGGGGTGGACGCTGAAGATGCCGATCCCCTTTTCGATGAAGCGGTGAAGATCGTCACCGAAAGCCGCCGGGGCTCCATTTCCGGTGTGCAGCGACGCCTGAAGATTGGTTATAACCGTGCTGCCCGGCTCATCGAGGAAATGGAACGTATCGGCGTGGTCAGTACCCCGGATACCAAGGGTAACCGGGAAGTGCTGGCGCCGCCTCCCGTAGAGGATTGAAATTGAAACTACACAGATTCCTGTTGTTGCTGTTGCTGCTTTGCAGTGGCAGCCTGTTGGCGGAGGATGGCGCCCGCGCCCATCTGGATCGTTTTCTCGATGGTTTGAAAACCCTGCGGGCCGAGTTCGCCCAGGAAGTCATCGATACAGAGACCAATCAGGTTTCTCACAGCAATGGCGTGTTCTATTTGTCCCGCCCGGACCGCTTCCGCTGGGTCTATGAAGGTGATTATCCCCGCTACATCATTGCCGATGGCACCACCATCTGGCTGGTGGAGGAAGACCTGGAGCAGGTCAGCCAACGTTCCCAGAAAGCCGTTCTGGAGGGTACGCCGGCGGGGCTGTTCGCCCGGAAACTCGATCTGGACAAAGAATTCGAGGTACAGGAGATAGGACAGCGCATGGGCTTGTCCTGGCTGCGTTTGCGGCCACGCTCTGAAGACAGCCAGTTCGAGCAGATTCTGCTGGCCTTTGAAGGTGACAAGTTGTCGCGTATGGAGATGGCGGACCGCCTGGGACAGGTAACGCGCTTCGATTTCTTCAAGATCCAGCGCAATCCGCCCCTGCAGGATGCATTGTTCCATTTTGTGCCGCCACCCGGCTACGATATTCTGGATCAATGAATACGGGAGACCTGTTTGCCGCTGACACGCTGGCGGGCAGGCCCCTGGCCGATCGCATGCGGCCGCGCAATCTGGAGGAATACCGGGGTCAGACCCACATTCTCGGCCCGGGCAAGCCCTTGCGTCAGGCCATCGAAAGAAATCAGCTGCATTCCATGATCTTCTGGGGCCCGCCGGGTACCGGCAAGACAACCCTGGCGCGTTTGCTGGCCAATGCTTCGGGGTATGCCTTTCACACCCTGTCTGCGGTGCTGGCCGGCGTCAAGGATATCCGCGCTGCAGTAGAACGGGCCAAACAGGTGCAGGCGGAAACCGGGCAGGGCACAGTGCTGTTCATCGACGAAGTACATCGTTTCAACAAGAGTCAGCAGGATGCCTTCCTGCCCCACGTGGAAGATGGCACCTTCCTGTTCGTGGGTGCCACCACGGAAAACCCTTCATTTGAGCTGAACAACGCGCTGCTGTCCCGAGCCCGGGTCTATGTACTCAAATCCCTGGCTGTGGATGACCTGCTGGCGGTGTTGCGCCATGCGCTGGAAGATGCGGAGCGGGGGCTGGGCGGCCAGGATCTGAAAATTGCAGACGCTGATCTGCAGCATATCGCTGAAGCCGCAGATGGTGATGCGCGCCGCGCTCTGAATCTGCTCGACAGCGCGGCTGGACTGGCAGAGAACGGGCAGATCCAGGCGGAAACCGTCAGGGAAGTCTGTGCCGGCCAGGTAAGGCGCTTCGACAAGGGCGGGGAGGTCTTCTATGACCAGATTTCCGCCCTGCACAAGTCGGTACGCGGTTCCAGCCCTGATGCGGCCCTGTACTGGTTTTGCCGGATGCTGGATGGCGGATGCGATCCTCTGTATATCGCCCGGCGGGTGGTGCGCATGGCTTCCGAGGATATCGGCAATGCCGATCCCCGGGCTCTGGAACTGGCCCTCAATGCCTGGCAGGTGCAGGAACGGCTGGGCAGTCCGGAGGGGGAACTGGCCATTGCCCAGGCGGTTGTGTATCTGGCCTGTGCCGCCAAGAGCAACGCGGTATATACCGCCTTTAAGGCAGCTATGAAAGATGCGCGCAAGACCGGCTCCCTGGAAGTCCCCCTGCATTTGCGCAACGCGCCCACTAAACTGATGAAGGAGTTGGGTTACGGAAAAACCTACCGCTATGCCCACGACGAACCCGAAGCCTACGCCGCCGGGGAAATCTACCTGCCGGATGAACTTCGGGCGCGCAACTATTATCAGCCTGTGCCCCGGGGACTGGAAATTCGCATTGCAGAAAAACTTGCTCATCTTCGTGAATTGGATCGTGCACGAGAAGCGGAATCCCCATGCGGCAACAGCGCTGAGGATGTAGAATAAGTTTTTTCAAAGGGGAAGCATCATGATGCAGACACTGGCTATAGCAGCAGGCGGTGCCACAGGGGCGCTCATGCGCTTTTGGGTGTCCACTGCCACCTATGCCTGGCTGGGGCGTGATTTTCCCTGGGGTACACTGATGGTCAATGTCGTCGGTTCCTTTGCCATGGGCTTGCTCTATATCCTCTTCATTGAACGGCTCACCGCCGGCCCGGAACTGCGTGCTTTCCTGCTCATCGGCCTGCTCGGGGCTTTCACTACCTTTTCCACCTTTTCCATCGAAACTTTCAACCTTGTTGAAGAAGCACAGATCGGCAAAGCGCTCCTCAATGCCGGCGGCAGCGTGATCATCTGCGTGGCCGCGGCCTGGCTGGGAGTGATTGCCGGGAGGCAGCTATGACAGACGAAGTAACCATGGTGCGTATCTACTGCACCGAGGGTGAACACAGGATCAAGCAGACTCTCGACTATCTGCACAATGAAGAGCATGTGGCGGGAGTGACGGCTTTTCGCGGAGTTGCAGGCTTTGGCCGATCCGGTAAGATGCACACCGCTTCTCTGCTCGACCTGTCCCTGGACATGCCGGTGGTCATAGAATTCTTCGACCGGCCTGACAAGATCAGTACCGTAGTGGAACATCTTAAAACCAAGCTGGAGCCGGGCCACCTGGTCTATTGGCCCGCCCGCACCAACCTGAGTGACTGACATGCTGGACCCCAAACTGCTGCGTACCCATCTCGATAAAGTCACCAGCGCCCTGGCGCGGCGCGGCTATGAGTTGGATACCCGGATGTTCAATGAACTGGAGGAACGCCGTAAAACCCTGCAGATCCGCACCCAGGAACTGCAGAACCAGCGCAATACGATTTCCAAGGGGATTGGTAAGGCCAAGGCGGCGGGTGAGGATATTCAGCCCCTGCTGGATGATGTTGCCAGCCTGGGTGATGAACTGAAGTCTGCCGAAGAGCAGCTCAAGCATGTGCAGAGCCAGCTGCACGACCTGTTGCTGGGCATGCCCAACCTGCCGGATGATTCCGTGCCGGATGGCAAGGATGAAGAGGATAACCGGGAAGAGCGCCGCTGGGGCGAGATTCCATCCTTTGATTTTCAACCGAAGGATCACGTGGACCTGGGCGAAGCCCTGGGTGGTCTGGATTTTGCTTCCGCTGCCAAGATCACCGGGTCGCGTTTCACGGTCATGCATGGCGCTATGGCGCGCCTGCACCGGGCACTTACCCAGTTCATGCTCGACCTGCATACCGCTGAACACGGCTACCAGGAAACCTATGTGCCTTACATGGTCAATGCCGACAGCATGCGTGGAACCGGTCAGCTGCCCAAGTTTGCAGAAGATGCTTTCCGTCTGGAAGGCGAGCAGGACTACTACCTGATCCCCACGGCTGAAGTGCCTCTGACCAATTTGCTGCGCGAAGAGATCCTCGATGCGGACAGCCTGCCATTCAAGGTATTGGCGCATACGCCCTGTTTCCGCTCTGAAGCCGGCGCTTACGGCAAGGATACCCGGGGCATGATCCGGCAGCACCAGTTCGACAAAGTGGAACTGGTGCAGGCCGTACGCCCCGGAGATTCTTTTGCCGCGCTGGAAGAACTCACCGGTCACGCCGAGACCATTCTTCAGAAACTGGGGCTGCCGTATCGCGTGGTGACCTTGTGTACGGGGGATCTGGGTTTCAGCGCCACCAAGACCTATGATCTGGAAGTCTGGCTGCCAGGGCAGGGCAAGTACCGGGAGATCTCCTCCTGCTCCAACTTTATGGATTTCCAGGCCCGCCGCATGCAGGCCCGCTGGCGCAATCCAGAGACAGGCAAGCCGGAGCTGCTGCACACGGTGAACGGTTCGGGACTGGCTGTGGGACGCACTCTGGTGGCGGTGCTGGAAAACTATCAGCAGGAAGATGGCAGTATTCTTGTTCCAGAAGTGCTGCGCCCGTATATGGGCGGCATAGAGCAGTTGAGGAAACCCTGATCATAGATCCGGCACAACTGTCAGGGAAGTCAGCTATCAGTTCGGCGTGGATGACCGGTAAAAAGCCTGCGAGAGAAAAAGATACTGTACCAGGGCAGGGATGCAGGGCTGTGTTGTCAGGCCTGGCCAAGAAAGCGGGACTGCTGCATGGCCGCGGTATCTCCTGTTTCTGTATAGTTGGCACTGACAGGCTGTTCATTGCGTAACAGGCCTATAGCTTGGCGCAGCTGTTGCTCGCTTCCTTTGATGATGGCCCCATTCATTTGATTGAGCTCCTGACAGCTGGCAGTCAGGGACAGCAACTGATGCCAGAGAGGGAGCAGGGTAGCGCTTTCCGGCATGGTATTCAGGAAACTTTCAAAGTCGGTATCCGCAGCCGAGGGATCAGAAGTATGGAAAAGCTGCTCTCTTTGTGAAGCCAGGAGTTTCAGTTCTTCGACGAGTCGGTCTTTTTCGTTTGTGACTTGTCCCAGTTCCTCCAGTTCATTGCCAGATGTGAGAAGGTTAGTCTCCTGATTCAGGATATGCTGGAGCTTTCTCATGGCCGTATGCTCAGTCTTGAGCAAATTTTGCAGATCGAGAGCCAATGTACTGTTGTGTGTATCCGGCATCACAGATTCGTCGTTCAGTCTTTCGGATTCAGAGCCAAGTCGAACTCCATCATTTTTTCTGCGATCCGGGTGGGATCGACATTGTAAGAACCATCCAGTATGGCCTGCTTGACCTGTTCAACTCTTTTGGTATCCACTACAGGCTGGTTTTCCACAGCAATACCGAGTTGCCCCAGGCGAATGGCGGTTTCAGACAAGCTCACGGTATCGCTCACGGATGATTTTCCGGTGGCTTTCTGGGTATCAGCCTTATTCGCTTCATTGCTGCCGACACGGTTGGAATCGCCGGATCTGGCAGCTGTATTTGTCCCCAGATTGTTGATATCAATAGACATTTGTAAGTCTCCTGGTTGTTTTGATATACCTGTTCAACTATTGGATCGGCCTGACAGGTTATAACTTAAGTCAATATTTTGACGTTTTGCAAAAGTGTATCAATAGTGCGACCTGGTTCACCAGGCGCTGCCTCCTACAAGCACTTCTCCCGCTGATGTAACGGTTCCTTCCACGATGCGTTTGGATGAGAGATTCTTCACTTTTATCAAGTCGCCAGCCGCGCCACTGGCCATCGCCTTGCCTTGCATGTGGACTGACAGCCCTTGTGATCGTGAAACGAGCATGACCTGCTGGCCCCGCTTGATGACAGTCTGGGCTTTGATCATGGTGTGGGTCAGGGGAAGGCCTGCACCCAGATTCCGCTTGAGTTTCATTCCAACGAGCTTGGCAGGATCCATGAAGTAGCCCTGTGGCAGCTTGGCCAGATTCCGTCTGGCCAATTTGAGATGCGACCGCTGCAACAGGGTATTTCTTGGCAGAGCCTGGGTCGTCACCACCACCTCATCGAACACCTTTACCGTAACCGGCACATACAGACTCCAGGGTTTGGATCCGGGACAGCGCACGCCCACGGTCATATTGCCCATGGTCCTGCCGCCTGAAGGAAGAAACGCCTCAAGTTCCTGGTCGCACTGGTGCAGGTGAAGACGCGCATCCAGCCGTCCTGTTTCGATCTCGATGGATTTGCTGTCAACGTCCCTGTTGTATTTTTTCATGAAGCTTTTGGCGACGGAGAGAATGCTCTCATGGCTCTGATATTGCGCAGCCTCCCGAGAAGCTGTTTCTGCAGACGAAAACGGCAGCAGAAGCACGGCTGACAACAGAAGCAAACTATAGCGCATGATGGGTCTGGGTTTCATGATGGTTATCCTGCCTATTTACAAAGCAAGTTATGTGCCTGTTTTTTCTGTATAGCCTGGTAAAGTTTCTTAAGACATTGAAAAATCAATCATTAATGGATAAACGGGTCTGATGGCAGATGTTGCCGGTGGCAAGGAAAACGCTATCCAGAGAGGGCTTGGAGACGGCTTATTGACGCTCCAGTGACAAGAAAACAGGATGCCTTCAGGTTCCTTTACCGCGCTATCGCGACTTCTGATCAGCCCTGGTCAGTGATTGTGAACATCTACAGTCTGACCACTATCTTTCCGGCGGCATCATTGGACTCCATCATTTCGTGCGCCTTGCCAATAGCTTCGAACGGAAAGATATGAGCAGGTTTGGCCCGGTATTTCCCTTGCGAAACCCGATCCACAATCTCCTGCATCGGGATATCAGTCAGCGGGAAGTCTTTGGTACCCAGCATGAAGCTGGCAAAGAAATTCAGGTTGACGGAAGAGGGCATATCGGTAAGGGGATTGAACGACATGGGATCCCCGCCGCCCAGAAAACCGGCATTGCACACACTGCCGCCTTTTTTCACCATCTTAAGGGAGTCCTTGATAGTGGTGTTGCCGACAATATCCATCACGGCATCGATACCGTCGGGATACAGGCTGCGCACTTCCTGGCTGAGTTCGGGCTGGTCGATCAGGCCAGTGTGGCAACCCAGAGATTCCAGCAGGGGCAGGCGTTCGGGGTTGCGGGTAGTAGCCAGAACCGTGACGTTATTGATATTGGCGGCAATATTGATGGCGGCCTGTCCGAGGGCTGATGTGCCACCTCGGATCAGCACTACATCGCCTTCCTGCAGGGACAGGTTGTGGTGCAGGCAGCTCCAGGCTGTAGCATAGGATTCGGGAATGGCTGCCAGCTCGGCCCAGTCCAACTCCGTTTGTAGGGGGAAGACATTGCCAGCGGGCAGTGTCACATACTCGGCATAGCTGCCGTTGATAGTGCGCCCCATACCGCCCATGATGGCGGCCACCACCTGCCCGGATCTGAACCGCCCTGTGGTGTCTTCGACCATTTCGCCGACACATTCGATACCGCTCACCCGTGCCACATCGCCCCACACACCCCGCCGCATATAAGTTTCGGCCCGATTGATACCGAATGCCCTGACCCGGATCAGAACCTCGCCCGCCTGGGGTTGCGGATCGGGGATTTCTTCCATGACCAGTTGTTCGGGGCCGCCGTAGGCCTTGATTACTATGGCTTTCATATTGTGCTCCTCCGGTTGATTCATGTGGAGGAGATGGTGAGCGGTAATTACGTAATAAAAAAGTACATAATAGGAACAAACAATGTAACATAATAAAAATGATTTCCCTGAAACAGCTTCAGACTCTCGATGCCGTGGTGCGTGGCGGCAGTTTCCAGGCAGGGGCCAAAGCCCTGCACAGAAGCCACCCCAGTGTGATTAATCTGATGCGCAGCCTGGAGGAATCGATCGGCTTTGCCCTGTTCGATCGATCCGGTTATCGCACTGGCCTGACCGAGGCCGGAGAGGCTTTCCATAAACACGCTTTGCGCGTATTGAGGGAACAGGCGGAACTGGAGGAACTGGCCCGCTATCTCAAGGATGAGAATGAGGCCCGGCTGCGTATCGTAATCGGTGATATCACCCCGCTGGACGAGACGCTGGGGGTATTGCGCGGTTTTGCCCAACGGTATCCCCAGGTTCAACTCGATCTGGATTTCGAAAACCTGTCCGGACCCCGGGAACGATTGCTGGATGGCGAAGCGGATCTGATTGTTCACCATGTCAATCCGTCTGATCCGCGCTTTGAATGTCAGAAGATTGCCAAGGTCAAAATCATACCCGTGGTTGCGCCGGGTTTTCTCGAATTCGAGCCTGACGCCCATACCCGGTATGCCGCGCTCCGGCCCTATACCCAGTGCATCATTCGTGATACGGCCCGGCATATTGAAAAGGAAAAGCATTTTATTCTTGATGAAGCGCACTGTATAACCGTCGGCGATCAGCACACGAAAAAGTCCATCATCGTCCAGGGCATGGCCTGGGGGCATATGCCGGACTTTATGATTGCCAAAGAGCTGGAGGAGAGGACGCTTCTGTCTATCGAAGGGCCTTGGATCAAAGGCTCCGTCGTGGATATTGTGGTGGCCCGCATTGCCGAGAATTGCTGGGGGAAAATGGCCCAAAAGCTTTGGGATAGCTTTCTGCCAATTCCGTCAAGCAGCATCAAGAATTGACCGGGTATCAGCGTGCAATTTTATTCACCCCTTAGGTGGCACAGGTTGTGACGGCAAGACCCGTATCCCTGAGCCGCCAGTGCGCCTTGGCGGCAGCAGACCCTGTGGAGGTTGAAAAATCTGTCGATCCGCCGGGCTGCCGGGCTGCTCCTGATTCCGAAAGCCAACTCCCTGTGTTCAACGCACATTGAAGAAAAGCATCCGGTGGTGATCCGGTTATTGCCACTTCTTGCCATTCAAGCTGTTGGGCGGCAAAACTTTGCCACCTGGGAAGTCGTTAAAAATGCCTTATGCGTTCAATAGCCTGTAATTAAAGGGAAAAGTAATTTTGGCATGATAATCGCATCATATTTTTCGAAAACTTAAGTTGGAGAGAAATATGCCGCTATCATTCGATTCTGCTCTGGGTATCCATGCCAAGGCCCTCCAGGTCCGTGGCAAACGCACCCAAATTCTGGCGTCCAATATCGCGAATGCGGACACCCCCGGATTCAAGGCCAGGGATATCGATTATCGTGCGGTGTTGTCGCATGCCCGTACAGACAGGCGTGTCGGCATGCGGGGCACCGATGAGCGTCATATTGTTTCCGGGAATGATATCCCTGCCGCGTCTCTTCTTTACCGGGTGCCACTGCATCCTTCACTTGATGGCAATACCGTAGACGGCCAGATGGAAAAAGCGGCTTTTGCCGAGAATGCCTTGCGCTACCAGGCCAGTCTCACTTTTCTGGATCGGAAATTCAAAGGGCTGATTGGCGCCCTCAAGGGAGAATAGCAATGGCCCTATATGATGTCTTCAGTATTTCCGGTTCAGCGCTCAGCGCCCAGTCGGTGCGTCTGAATACGGTTTCGAGCAATCTGGCCAATGCAGATACTGTCAGTAGCAGCCCCGAGCAGGCCTACCGGGCGCGTCAGCCCGTGTTTGCCGCAGTCATGTCCGCCATCGACGCCGGCCGGGCAAGCACCGGTGTCCGGGTGGCCGGTATCGTGGAGAGCCAGACAGAGATACCCCGGGAATACATGCCGGATCATCCGTTAGCTGACCGGGACGGGTATGTCTACAAATCCAACGTCAACACCGTGGAAGAGATGGCCAACATGATCTCTGCTTCACGCTCGTATCAGAACAACATCGAGGTGTTGAACACGTCCAAGCAGCTCCTGCTGAAAACCCTGAGCCTGGGGCGCTGAGAAACAAGGTGACAGCCAATGATCAATGAAGCTTCCAGTTCCACACCGGCCTCGCTGCAGTCCCTCCCCGAGACCAGCGGGCGTTCACGCGCAGACATGGGGCAGGCGGACTTTATCGAGCTGATGCTGGCTCAAATGAAAAATCAGGATCCTACAAAACCATTGGATCCCAACGAGTTCATGGGGCAGCTGGCGCAGTTTTCCACAGTCAATGGTATCGAAGAGCTCAAGCAGTCCTTCGACAACCTGGCGTCCGTGATGATTTCAGATCAAGCCATCAAGGCTGCAGGACTTGTCGGGCATGATGTGATGATGCCTGGTGACGGCGGCTTTCTCGAAACCGGTGGGGATATTGCCGGACAAGTTCTGCTCGATCAAAGCGTCACGGATTTGAACATACGCATTTATGACCAGCAGGGAGGGTTGGTGCGCACCATTCCCATGTCCGGCCAGGCGGCGGGCAGGGTGAGGTTCAAATGGGATGGTTTCATGGAAAGTGGTGATCCGGCGCCTCCCGGCAACTACAAGATCGTGGCTGAAGTGCAGGTGAACGATAGCGTGCAGCAAGCTGCGATGGAAATACGCACTCGTGTAGAGAGTGTAAGCCTGAATCCCTACAACGGGGGCATTCTACTCAATCTGGACAATGGTTCTACGGTGCCATGGGAAGCAATCCAGACCATCATGTAATCGATTCATAGATCAGGAGAAATACTATGTCATTCAATACAGCGCTGAGTGGTATCCGGGCTGCTTCCGGGGACCTGGGCATTATCGGCAACAATATCGCCAACGCAAATACCGTTGGCTTCAAGGGGTCTCGCGGGGTATTCGGTGATGTTTATGCCGCAAGTCTCATGGGCGCGCCGGGCACCGCCATTGGTCAGGGCGTGCGCCTCAAGGGTGCTGCCCAGCTCTTCGGCCAGGGCAATATCGCCTTTACGGGCAATGCCATGGATCTTGCCATCAACGGCCGGGGCTTTTTCCAGCTGTCGGATGCGGGTGGAGGCACGGTTTACAGCCGGGCCGGAAACTTCCATCTCGACCGGGATGGGTATGTCGCCAACAGTGAAGGCCTGTATCTCATGGCGAGGTCGGCGGATGCCAATGGTGCCATCACCGGGGGCGTAGGCCCACTGCGGATCGATACCTCCTATGCAGACCCCAATCCCACCACTGCCTTGAATGCGAACATCAACTTTGATGCGCGGGCAGGAGAAACCGACAGTTCCTGGGCGCTGGTGGGCGGGGTTCCGGATCCTGCGGGATACAACTCCACCACCACTACCTCGGTGTATGACAGTCAGGGCAATCCCCATGACATTACGCTTTACTACAGCAAACAGGATCCGGCCACCAATCCGAACAGCTGGACCGTGCGAACCATGATCGACGGAACAGTGCAGGATACCAGCACAGTCACCTTCAATGATGACGGCTCCTACAACAGCCCTGCGAATATTACCCTGACCTGGAACCCATCTGGTGGTGCGACACCGGGACAGACTATCACCATCGATCTTTCCAAGAGCACACAGTACGGCAGTGATTTCGCGGTCAACTCCATCAATCAGGACGGCTTTTCCACAGGCCAGATTCTGGGGGTGGACATTGACCAGGAAGGCGTTGTCTTTGCCCGTTACACCAATGGCCAGTCCCGCAGTATCGGACAGGTAGTGTTGGCCAACTTTGCCAATGAACAGGGTCTGCAGCCTCTGGGGGACACCGCCTGGGCCAATACCTTTGCCTCCGGTCCTCCCGTGGCTGGCGCACCGGGTACTTCCGGTCTGGGACTGGTGCAGTCCGGCGCCCTGGAAGAGTCGAATGTGGATCTGACCGAGCAGCTGGTGAAAATGATCGTGGCACAGCGCAACTTCCAGGCGAATGCCCAAACCATACAGACAGAAGATACCGTAACCCAGACCATCATCAACCTCCGCTGATACAGGTAGGAAACCATGGATCGCATGCTGTACATCGCCATGACCGGAGCCCGGGAGCTTATGACCTCCCAGGCGGTCAACACCAATAACCTGGCCAATGCCAGCACCACAGGCTTTCGTGCCGATTTGGAGTCCTTCAGCAGTATTCCGGTTTGGGGTGATGGGCACCCTGACCGTGTGTATGCCGCGGCAGAAGGCATGGGGGTGGATTTCAGCGGCGGTTCCATTCAGAGCACAGGACGGGATCTGGATGTAGCCATCAAGGGCCATGGCTGGATTGCCGTGCAGGCCCCGGATGGTTCAGAAGCCTACACCCGGGCCGGTGATCTACGGGTGGATGGCTTTGGCATTCTTACTACGGGTGCCGGATACCCGGTTCTGGGCGAAGGCGGCCCCATAGCTGTTCCGCCCAACGGGAAACTGGACATAGGTGCTGATGGCACCATTACGGTTCAACCCCTGGGGCAGGGCATCAATGCGCTGGCCATTGTGGACCGTATCAAGCTGGTCAACCCGCCGAACAGCGCTCTGGAAAAAGGTGAAGAAGGATTGATGCGGATGCGTGGTGGCGGTGTGGCAGAGGCGGATGCCTCAGTAAGCCTGGCCTCCGGCGCTCTGGAATCCAGCAACGTGAACGCCGTGGAATCCATGGTGCGCATGATCGAGCTGGCCCGGCAGTTCGAGATGCAGGTGAAGATGATGAAAACAGCCGAAGACAATGATCGCTCGGCGGCAAAACTCATGAGCATGAGCTGATGTGTGAGGCCCGGAGCGAATCAATAACAGGAGAAACAAGATGAATCCCGCTTTATGGATTGCAAAAACCGGCCTGGAGGCGCAACAGACCCGCATGGCCAACATTTCCAATAACCTGGCCAATGCGTCCACGACCGGATTCAAGCGCTCGCGGGCTGTGTTCTCGGATCTGCTGTACCAGAACCTGTCTCAGGTCGGGGCCCAGTCGTCTCAGGATACCCAGCTGCCTTCCGGCCTGAATCTCGGCACAGGGGTTCGTACGGTGGCCACGGAAAAACTGTTCACCCAGGGGAACATCGAGCAGACCGGCAATGCCCTGGATGTGGCCATACAGGGCCGGGGTTTCCTCCAGGTGCTGATGCCCGATGGTTCCCTGGCCTACAGCCGTGACGGCACCATGCAGATGGATTCCCAGGGGCAGCTGGTTACCTCCATGGGTTATCTGATCCAGCCGGGCATCACCATTCCGGAGAATGCCCAGAGCATCACTATTGGTACCGATGGCACGGTATCCGTGGTAACGGCCGGGACAGCCACGCCCACCCAGGTGGGAAATCTCCAGCTTGCAGATTTCATCAACCCATCCGGTTTGCAGGCGGTGGGTGACAACCTGTTCATCGAATCCGCCTCCAGCGGCTCTCCCCAGACAGGTACGCCCGGGCTCAATGGGCTGGGTACTTTCATCCAGGGCTCTCTGGAAGGCTCCAATGTCAACACCGTGGAGGAACTGGTCAACATGATCGAGACCCAAAGAGCGTATGAGATGAATTCCAAGGCCATATCCACGGCGGATCAGATGCTGCAGTACGTGAACAACAATCTGTAGGGAGTGAATGGATCATGATCATCATGCAAGGTCGGGTTGTTTTCCTGGTGGGCTTGGCACTGTTGGCCAGTATTCTGACGGGTTGCGCCACGCCAAAGGGAGAAGATCCCAAGTATCTCGCCAGTCAGCCAGTGTACGTGGAGCCGCCCCAACAGAGCACCGGCGCCATCTACCAGACGGCCAGCGCCCTGTCGCTGTTCGAAGATATCAAGGCAAGGCGCGTGGGCGATATTCTGACCATCGTGCTGAATGAGAACACCAATGCGGAAAAAAAAGCGGATACCACCTTGGACAAATCTTCGGAAAGCGGCATCGGTGTGCCCAAGTTGTTTGGTCAGACCGTGCCAGAACTGGAGAACAGCCTGAGCGCCGGACACAAGTTTGAGACTACGGGCGACAGCAAGCAGAGCAACAAACTGGAAGGCAGTATCACGGTTACCGTGGCCAAAGTTTTGAGCAATGGCAATCTGGTGGTGCAGGGGGAAAAGTGGATCACCATCAACCATGGTGAGGAATTCATTCGCATCCGGGGCATTGTACGGCCCCTGGATATCGGCCCGGACAACAGCATCTCTTCGACCAAAGTCGCGGACGCCCAGATTCTCTACAGTGGCAAAGGAACCATGGCGCGCGCCAACAAGCCTGGCTGGCTCACGGATTTCTTCCTGAGTCCCCTTATGCCTTTCTAGGCAGGAACAGAGCAATGAAAAACTGGAGAACAGGAATTGTGTTTTTTGCCCTGGCACTGGGAGTGCTGGCATCACCTTTGCGGGCGGAAAGAATCAAGGATCTCACTTCTATCGCCGGAGTGCGGGAGAATCAGCTGGTAGGTTATGGCCTGGTAGTGGGGCTGGATGGAACCGGGGACAAAACCAGTCAGACCCAGTTCACGGCGCAGAGTCTCAAGAGCATGCTGGCCCAACTGGGTGTGGTCGTCCCGCCGGGCGTCAACCCCAAGCCCAAGAACGTGGCAGCGGTCATGATCAGCACCAGTCTGCCACCCTTTGCCAAGCCGGGTCAGGCTATTGACGTAACCGTTTCCTCACTGGGGAATGCCAAGAGCCTCCGGGGAGGTACGCTGCTGATGGCGCCCCTGAAAGGCGCGGATGGAAAAGTCTATGCCATTGCCCAGGGCAACCTGGTCGTGGGCGGCCTGGGTGTGGAAGGCAGTGATGGCTCCAAAGTCACGGTCAATATTCCCAGTGTGGGCCGCATACCCAATGGCGCGACTGTGGAACGCACCGTTCCCAGTCCCTTTGCCAGCGCCGACCATCTGGTTCTCAACCTGCATGACGCTGATTTCACTACTGCTCATCGAATCGTCAAGGCCATCAACGCCATGATAGGTGAAGGCACGGCCAAAGCTCTGGATGGTGGTTCCGTCGAGGTGCGGGCGCCCAGAGATGCCGGACAGAAAGTGGGCTTTGTTTCCATACTGGAGAATATCGTCTTGGAGCCGGGTGAGGCTCCAGCCCGGGTGGTCGTCAATTCCCGGACCGGTACCGTGGTGATCGGCAGCCATGTACGTGTCATGCCGGCAGCGGTCGCTCATGGCTCGCTTATCGTGACCATATCTGAGGATACATCTGTCAGCCAGCCAGGGCCTTTTGCCAAACGGGGCAAAACGGAGGTTGTCACCCAGTCCAGTGTGCAGGTCAACCAGGAGAATGCCCGGATGTTCCTGTTCAAGCCTGGAGTCAAGCTCAACGATATAGTGGAAGCAGTGAACCGGGTGGGTGCGGCGCCTGGAGACCTGGTGGCAATTCTGGAGGCTCTAAAGGAAGCAGGCGCCCTGCGGGCGGAACTGATTGTCATCTGAGGATTGATGTAGATGAATACGGAATTGCACAACGCAGGCATCTATACCAGCTTCAATGGTCTGGCAGAACTTAAGAGCAGTGCCCATGAGCAATCTCCCCAGGCACGCAAAGAGGTGGCCCGCCAGTTCGAAGCCCTGTTCATCCAGATCATGCTCAAATCCATGCGCGATGCCTCGGCTCCCGGCAGTGATGGAGGCAGCGACCAGCTCCGGTTTTACCAGGAAATGTTCGATCAGCAGATTGCTCTGGATCTGGCCAGGAACAAGAGTATGGGGCTGGCTGAAAGCTTTGAACGCCACCTTGAGCCCGCTGGGAGCGCCAGTACCCAGGTTTCATTGGGAATGCCGGATCGCAAAGCTTTTACTGTGAGCCATGAAAAACCCCAGTTCCTGGAGCCTCAGGCAACAGAGAAAAATACAGACTCCCCAACAGATGCCCGCTGGGTACCTGCCACACCTGAAGAATTCGTCCAGCGCCTGTGGCCGGCAGCCAGAGAAGTGGCCCAAGACCTGGGACTGGAGCCTGATGTGCTGGTTGCGCAGGCTGCCCTGGAAACAGGCTGGGGAAAGAACCTGCCCACGGATGATAATGGCAGCAGCATGAACCTGTTCGGTATCAAGGCGGATGCCCGGTGGCAGGGGAAGCGCGTGGGTGTATCCACTTTGGAGTACAGGGAAGGCCGCATGGTCAAAGAACGTGCGGATTTCAGATCCTACGCATCACCGGAAGAGAGCCTGGGGGACTATGCCCGGTTTTTGAAAGACAACCCACGCTATGAAAGGGCCCTGGAGAATACCGGGGACTCCCATCGCTATCTCGAAGAGCTGCAGAAAGCGGGTTATGCCACCGACCCTGACTATGCCAGAAAGATCAAGTCCATCATGGACAGTGAAAGGTTTATGGGAATTGTAGGACAGTTGAAGACGGGTTGAGCAGCCTTCGGGCCCAAGCTGCAATCCTGCTTCTGTGGATGAAAAGTCCATAGAGGGACTTCTTCAATATCCTGTTAACAGGCTATTGAAAAACACCGTTTTTCGACAGCCTGTGTGTGGCACAAGGATGTGCCACCATTTTTGATGGCTGTAAGCCATTGAAAATGAAGGAAGCGGGAAACCGCGTTTTCCGCTTCCGTGGTTGAAAAAGTCCATGGAGGGACTTTTTCAATATCCTGTTAAGTTGTCATTCATCGTGCCGATAAGGCTGATGGAGGCGAACGCCCGGCGGGAAGCCAGTACCAGTATCAGGGAAACTCTGGTTCGTTTTGATCATCAGGGTTTCCTTGGAAGCCCAAAGACCTGTTTGGAGACAGAAAATGCCCAGTGGAAGCAGCCTGCTAGGAATCGGAATATCCGCATTGCAGGCATATCGACGTTCGTTGAATACGATCGGTCACAACATAGCCAATGCCAGTACACCGGGGTACAGCCGGCAGCGGGTCAATCTGACCTCCGCGCCGCCCCAGTTTTCCGGTTATGGCTATGTGGGCACGGGCGTACGCACAGGTTCTGTGCAGCGCTCCTATGATGCATTTATCGGGGCGCAGGTACAGGCTTATACATCCTCCACCAGGGAATTTTCTGTTCTACACCAGTATGCTGCGCAGATCGACAATGTGCTGGCAGATCCGGATGCGGGCTTGAGTACCGCCATGCAGCGTTTCCATGGCGCCCTGCAGGATCTTGTGAACGATCCGGGGTCCATGGCGGCGCGAGAGGTGCTGGTCAGCGAAGGCCAGGGACTGGTGGACAGGTTCCACAGCCTGGGAAGCTGGCTGGATGACATGGAAACCCAGGTCAATGGTGAACTTCAGTCCAGTGTCACCAACATCAACAGCTTGTCCGCAAGCATCGCTGATCTCAACGAGAAGATCGTACTGGCCTATGGCGCAGGCGCCGGGCAACCGCCCAACGATCTACTGGATCAGAGGGATATGCTGGTTCAGGAACTTTCTCAGGAAGTGAGTGTTACCACGCTGGAACAGGACGATGGCGCGCTCAATGTCATGATCGGTACGGGACAGGCCCTGGTAGTAGGCAATACCAGCAACGATCTTGTCACCTACAAAGGGCCGGGCGTGCAGGCGCCCCAGATGATTGCTCTGCGCATAGGCGCCAATGGCAATGTTCCAATCACTGAACAGTTGTCCGGAGGGCGTATTGGCGGATTGCTGGGCTTTCGTGAAAGGGTGCTGGAGCCGGCTGCCAACGAACTGGGAAAAACCGCCATAGGCATGGCCCGGTTCTTCAATGAGCAGCACGAGAAAGGGGTGGACATCAACGGTCAGCTTGGCAGGCCCTTTTTCGGTTTTCCTGAACCCCAGTGGGACAGCTATCCCGGCGTTACCAGCACCCTGTCGCTCTCCTGGAACGATGTGGGCCAGGTGACGGGGGCGGATTACAAACTGCAGTTCAATGGCGGCACATGGAATATGACCCGCACCGATACCGGGGAAACCGTGGCCATGACCGGCTCCGGTACGGCCGCAGATCCCTTCGTTGCTGATGGATTAAGCATAGTTGTAGATCCGGCGGCGGTTGCCGGTGACAGCTTCCTCCTGCAACCGACCCGGCAGGGCGCTGCATCATTGCAGGGTCTGATTGATGATCCTGCCCTGGTGAGCGCGGCTTCCCCGGTACTGACCACAGAGGCCAGCACGAATACCGGCAGTGGCAGGATCAGCGTGCCGGAGATTACCGACATCAGCAACCCCGCTTTTCAGTCGGTACCCGGGAGTCTGACGCCACCGTTGATGATCCGTTTTACCAGTGCCACCACATATGAGATCTATGACAACAGCAACCCGTCTTCCCCGGCCCTGCTGGAGTCAGTCAGCGGATATGATCCGGCGACGGGAGCGGACGTGTTTCCTACTCCGGGGGGGCTGGACTATGGATACCAGGTGCATCTCACCGGCGATCCGGCGGCAGGAGATGAATTCAGTATCGCCTATAACGGAAGCGGAGATGGTGACAACCGGAATGCCGTGGCCCTGGGCCAGGTACTCACCGGAAAAATCCTGGGGAATGGCACCCAAAGCCTCTCGGATGTGTATAACGGCCTGGTTTCCGATGTGGGAACCACGACCCGGCAGGCGAACCTGGCTGAGCGGTCCCATGAACAACTGCTGCAGCGTTCACTGGATGCCCGGGATTCGGTATCAGGCGTCAATCTCGATGAAGAGGCTGCCAATCTGGTACGTTTCCAGCAGGCTTATCAGGCCGCGGCTCAGGTGGTGGCGACCGCCAATGAGATGTTCGATACATTGCTCGGCGCAGTGAGGAGATAACCGTCATGCGTATTTCAACGGCTCAGTGGTACCGTCAAGGTGTGGATTCCATGTTGCGCAACCAGAGCAACCTGTCGAAAACCCAGTTGCAGCTGGCCTCAGGGCAGCGCCTGCTTTCCCCTGCGGATGATCCGTCCGCAGCGACTCGCGCCCTGGAACTGGACAGCATGCTGGCCACTGTGGATCAGTACCAGCGGAATGCAGACATGGCGGAGTCCCGACTGCGCCGGGAAGAGGATGTGCTCGATGGCACAGGGAATATCCTGCAACGTGTGCGTGAACTGGCGGTACGCGCTACTAACGGTACTCTGAGCGCCGGGGACCGTCAGGCTATTGCCGAAGAGGTCCGGCAACACCTGGATGGGCTGCTGGCCCTGGGCAATGCTACCGATACCAATGGCGAGTACATTTTTGGCGGTTATCGCACGGATACGCCGCCCATTGCCGACAATGGCAGTGGCAACTACACCTATCAGGGTGACCAGGGACAGCGGTTGCTGCAGATCGGCAGCTCCCGTCAGGTCGCCAGCAATGACCCCGGAGACCAGGTTTTCATGGGAATCGATGATGGCGCGGGGGGCAGCAGCAATACATTTGCGATACTTCATGATTTCGTTACTGATCTGGAAGCCAATACACCTTCAGGAACCACTCTGACGGCCCTGGACAATGCTCTGGACAAGGTTCAGGCTGTGCGGACCCGGTTGGGAGGTCGTATGAATGCCATCGACAATCAGCGGGGAATCAATGAATCTTTCAGCCTGGTCATGGAGCAGAACCGTTCCGATCTCAAAGATCTGGACTATGCCGAGGCAGTCAGCCGTCTGCAGCAGCAACAATTGATGCTGCAGGCTTCCCAGCAGAGTTTTATGAAGGTGGAAGGCCTGTCCCTGTTCAATTATCTGCGATAGCCAGAGAGTTTTGCTTCACCAGCCCCTCCCATGAACCGGTTGGCATCGTGCTGCCAGCCTTTCTGCTTGCAGGGTTGCATCAAGCCGGGGCAGCAAGACCTATAAATACACTTTTAAGTTTTTCTCCCTCCGGTCGATGAGATGTATGGAAGCGGTAATTATCTAGGCAGCAAATAGATATGTCCGCTAAAGACAAACCGGCAACCGGATCTCCGGTTGTGTAATCTTGGGAGATTACGACCATGCCAATGGTAATCAACACGAATGTCATGTCGCTGAATGCTCAGCGCAATGTCAACAAGACCAACAGCCAGCTGGCCACGGCCATGCAGCGCCTGTCCTCCGGATTGCGCGTCAACAGCGCCAAGGATGATGCAGCCGGCCTCTATACCATCAACCGCATGACTGCGGATATCAAGGGTCTGAACCAGGCTTCCCGCAATGCCGCTGACGGCATTTCCCTGGCTCAGACGGCCGAGGCAGCTCTCGGTCAGATCGGCGACAACCTGCAGCGTATCCGGGAACTGGCGGTGCAGTCCGCCAACGGTACTGTGGAGGACCGCACCGGTATGCAGGCTGAGGTGGATCAGCTGAATGCTGAAATCACGCGTATCGTGGACAATGTCAAGTTCAATGGTGTTTCCCTGCTGGATGGCAGCACGGCTTCCATCACTTTTCAGGTGGGTCAGGATGCGGGTGAAACCATCAGCGTCAGCCTCACCGATATGACTGGCTTGCAAGGCTATGACACCGGAGGTGGTGGTGCTACCGACGGATTCGATATCAGCACCCAGGCTGCGGCCCAGGCGGTGTTGGACAGCGCGGATCCCAGCAGCGTGGATGCGGATATCGATGCCATATCCAGTGCCAGAGCCACCTTTGGCGCCGTACAGAATCGCTTCGATGCGGTAATCAACAGTATCGGCAGCTACACCGAGAATCTGTCTGCATCCCGCAGCCGTATTCAGGATGCGGATTTTGCGGCTGAAACCGCAAACCTCACCAAGGTTCAGATTCTGCAACAGGCAGGCACCGCCATGCTTTCTCAGGCGAATGCAGCGCCGCAGAACGTACTTTCTCTCCTGCGTTAATCTGGTGATATCCCCCTTGGGGGCTCAAAAGAGCCCCCTTTTTTTTCGTCCCTTGCCAAATCTTTCTCTGGGTAATACTCCATACCCTGGTTTGGTCATCCTCAGAATGAATCACCACTTCTTCATTCAAAGATCCCTTAAGTTTTCCCAATGTCTGACGATGAGATAACTGGAAGCGGTAATTATCTGAGTAACAGAGATATGTCCGCTAAAGACAAATTGACACAGGCGGCTGGTTCTGCCTGTGCAACATTAGGAGACTACGACCATGGCAATGGTAATAAACACCAACATCATGTCGCTGAATGCACAGCGGAATGTCAACAAGACCAACTCCCAGCTGGCTACTGCCATGCAGCGCCTGTCCTCGGGTCTGCGTGTGAACAGCGCCAAGGATGATGCAGCCGGCCTCTATACCATCAACCGCATGACTGCGGACATCAAGGGCCTGAATCAGGCTTCCCGCAATGCCGCTGACGGCATTTCTCTGGCTCAGACGGCCGAGGCGGCTCTCGGTCAGATTGGCGATAACCTGCAGCGCATACGTGAGCTGGCCGTACAGTCTGCCAACGGTACTGTCGAGGACCGTACCGGCATGCAGGCTGAGGTCGATCAGCTTACTGCGGAAATCTATCGTGTTGTGGGCAGCTCCAAGTTCAACAATGTCCAGCTTCTCGATGGGACCTCTGGTGCCATCACTTTCCAGGTTGGCCAGGACAACGGAGAAACCATTTCCGTGGCTCAGGGCAATATGACGACGCTCAATTCCTATGGCGCAGCGGCCAATACTGTCGATATCAGTACACAGGCGAATGCCCAGGCAGTGCTTGCCAGTGGTGCTGGCGGTATCGATGCGGATATTGATGCGGTTTCCAGCGCCCGAGCCACTTATGGTGCCGTTCAGAACCGTTTTGAGGCGGTTATCAGCAGCATTCAGAGCTATACCGAAAACCTGTCGGCTTCCCGTAGCCGGATTCAGGATGCGGACTTTGCGGCTGAGACAGCCAATCTGACCAAAGTCCAGATTCTGCAACAGGCTGGAACAGCCATGCTCTCCCAGGCGAATGCGGCGCCGCAAAACGTCCTTTCACTGCTGCGTTAACGCGCAGTATGGCTGGCGTCCTGACCGGCAGCAAGCAAGGTCAGGACGCCAGGGACAGCAAAGGAGCGGATCATGGCCAATAAAATCGATTCCAATGTGATTCCCCTGCTGAGAACGGTGGTTTCCGCGGAGCTTGTGGCTCCCAGGGATCTGCCAGGAGCGGATAAAGGCCAGGAATTGCCGGTTGGCGGTAAATCCATGCCGCAGGAAGGAGATAATTTGTCCAGGGAAATGGTGATATCGGCGGTAGACAATCTGAACAACTATGTTCAGACCATACGCCGGGAACTGCAGTTCAGTGTCGATGAAAACAGTGGCCGGACGGTCATCAAGGTACTGGATGCTGAAACCAAAGAGGTCATCCGCCAGATACCAGCGGAAGAAGTGATATCCCTGTCAAGAACCCTGGGAAGGAAGGACAGCCTGATCTTTTCAGAGAAAACCTGAATTGGCATGGCGATTGCTAATTGCATGTGTAAGAACCCTGTAGCGAGGAAACCATGATTACAGCACCGGGAGTAGGATCAGGCTTGGATGTACAGTCCATAGTCAGCCAGCTGATGGCGCTGGAGCGCCGGCCTCTGGAGGCGCTGGCCAGGAGACAGGATCAGTACGAAGCACAGCTGAGCGCCTACGGCCAGCTCAAGAGCAAGCTTTCCAGTTTTCAGGATGCCATGGATGACCTGGGTGCTGTGGATGCCTTCAAGAAATATGCGGCTGTATCGGATGATGAATCCGTTCTGAGTGTCAGCGCCAACAGCAATGCGTCTCTTGGAACCTACAACGTCCGGGTTGAACGCCTGGCGACCAATCACAAGATGGCCTCCGCAGAATTTCTCGACACCAGTACATTCGGGGGCAGCGCAGGGGACAGTCTCACCATACAGTTGGGACAGTCTTCCGCAGATTCAATTACCGTGGATCTGAGTACAGGTAAGACCTTGGAAGAGATACGGGATCTGGTCAACGATGATGCAAACAACCCAGGCGTCACAGCAACCATAATCAATGGAAACAATGGCAACCAGAAACTGGTTCTGACATCCAATGAGACAGGCAGTGCGTCCGCTATCTCCCTTTCTTATTCCGGAAGCATCGATGCCACCACTCTGGGCATGCAAACTCTCAATGATATAGGTGGGGATCTGAGTCTTCTGGATTCAGAGATAAGTGTCGATGGATACAGCATTGTCCGTTCCGGAAATACACTGACCGATGTGATTCAGGGAGTGACGCTGGATCTCCAGTCCGCCCGCCCGGGTGTGGATATCCCCATCACTGTGGAGCGGGACATTTCCGCTGTACAGGAATCCGTGCAAAATTTTGCCGATGCCTACAATGACTTGCGCAGTTCCATCCGCAGTCTGCGGGAAGGGCAGCTGGAGGCCGACAGCACGCTCCTGAGTATTGAACGTGGGGTCTTGGGGGTTCTGAACAATCCCACAGGCGGGGGGGCTTTTTCCCATCTCACGGAAATTGGCGTCTCTTTGCAGAAGGACGGTACCATGAGCGTCAACAGCAGCAGGATGGAAGCTGCGTTGAACACGGACTTTTCCGGAGTTGCCGAACTCTTTGCGGATGCCGACAACGGTTATGCGGTCCGTTTGGGCGCTCTTGCCGGAAGCTGGCTGGAGAACGGCGGACTTATCGAATCGCGTACCGACGGCCTGGATTCCCGAATCACGGATCTAGAGGATCGGCAAAGTGCCATGGACAGGCGCCTTGCTCGGGTGGAATCGCGATATCTGAAACAGTTTTCCAGTCTGGATTCCCTGATGTCCCAGTTGCAGGGAACCAGCAGCTTTCTGACATCCCAGCTTGCCTCCCTGCCGGGAGCAGGAGCTGGATAGCACTGTGCATTCCAAAGCATCACTTCTGACTTCCTGAATGATACGGACCCAGCGGAGAAACAATGATGAGTTATCCTGCAACACAGAACGCAGCCAACCACTACAGCCAGGTAGATACTTATACAGGCGTCACCGGAGCGGACTCGCACCGGCTGGTGCTGATGCTGCTCAATGGCGCCCTGAGTAATATTGCCATTGCAAAAGGGAGTATTGAGCGGGGAGATGTCCCTGCCAAGGGTGAAGCTATCGGTCAGGCCGTATCCATTGTCAATGGGTTGCGCGGCAGCCTGGATCTGAAGCTGGGGGGGGAGCTTGCAGAAAACCTTGATCGCCTCTATGAATACATGGAGCGCAGGCTGCTGGAAGCGACTTTGCAAAACAGCGTGCAAATCCTGGAGGAAGTCTCCAGTCTTTTGCACGAGATCAAGGAAGGATGGGCGGGCATTCCTGTTGAAGTTCGTGCTGATCCGGAAAGGGCTGCCCGTACTGAGAAAGCCACCACCAGCACGCTGTAAGGCTTGGGCAAAGGTTTCCCATGAGTAATAGGTCAGATGAATTGCACGAATTGCTGTCCTTTCACGGACTCATGTTGCATTGGGCAAAACTGGGAAAATGGGTGGATGTTGCCGCTGCTGAAAAGGTCCGGCAGGAACGCCTGCAGAACTTTTTCCGGGAGCCGGTGGAGAAAGAATACGTGGAAGAGGTCAGATCCGCACTGGAATCCATGCTGGGCATCAATGACAGGATCATGGCCCTGGTCAAGAAGAGCAGAGGCGGGGTGAGCAAGGATATAGGCTCGATTCAAAAAGGGCGGCGCGCCCTGGCCGCTTATGGGCAGAACACCGAGCCGGCTCCTTCCACTGAAAAGAGCGCCCATTCCTGGTAACAGGTCTGAAAACGCTGAGCGGTGATCGGATCAGTAATTGTTCCAGACACTTTCTTCCAGGCCGTTTTCACGTGACCACACCAGGTCGCCTATGACCTGGAATTTAGCAACTGACATGGCGCCGCGCCTGGTGCGCTTTCCGGAAGCATCCTGCAGCGCGTTGAGAATCTCCTCCCGGGAAGCTTCGTAGATCTCGTAAGGCTCGAAATCTGTATCCAGAAGCACCAGGGCAACATGCGTCCAGTCACCGTTGGTGTTCAATTGCCCGATACGGTATCCCGCTTTGCCTTCCTTGCTGATCATCCGCCCTTTGATCTGGTAGCGTCTGCCATCCCGATCACCGCTGCCAAGAGCGTCCACGCCGGGTTCCCTGGGATCCAGCAATTCCAGTCCCAGTTGTCTGGCGGCATCAAAACGGGCTATTTCACCCGTAACTGGCAGTGCCTGGCCGGTTGTTTCACGGTATCTGGCAGCCAGAAGACGGGTTTCCGCGATCAGCTTTTCCAGTTCGTACAAGGGCACGGACGTGATTCCTCTTTTTTCCATGACAGGGGATTGAATGGATTCCCAATCATAGCAAAGCCGCAACAGGCTTTGTCGGAAATCGGGTGACTAGCCAGGACCAGCCAAGCCAAAACTCAGATGACTGGATCCTGGGTGATTTGCAGGGCCTGTCCGGTACATCTGTTGTGGCTCACACAGTCATTTACTTGACGTCATTCCCAGAGGGCAGGTGCCCAATACACGCCAATTCCTTGTCAGAACCCCGTCACGCTTTATAAGTCATTGATTTTATGGGCATGAAAAATAGGCATGGTATTTGCTTTCATGAGAGATACAGAAAGAAATGTCATGTCCAGGGGGCATACAGATGACGCGAGTCAACCCACGAACTGCTGAACAACTCGAAAACGCTTTCCAGGTGTTCAACCAGCTCAGCACGGAGCTGAGCCGTTCCTATACGGCACTGCAGACTCAGGTAAGCAAACTCACTGAAGAGCTCAACCGGGCGCGGGATGAAAAAATTGCGGAACTGGTGGAAAAGGAAAGACTGGCTGATCAGCTTGAAAAACTGTTGGAAGCCCTGCCAGCAGGTGTGCTGGTGTTGGATCACAACGGAAGAGTAAAAGACGCCAATCCCCTGGCGCATGAAATGCTTGGAAACCCGCTTATAGGCTGTGAGTGGCAGGATATCACCTTGTCGGCTTTTGTAGCAGGAGGCGATGAATTGCGCTTGAAGGATGGACGCTGGGTCAGCCTTTCCGTGAGCAAACTGGGCCGGGACAACGGCAGAATCCTGCTGCTAACTGATATCAGCGAAACACGCCGTATGCAGAATCTTCTGAACCAGCATCAGCGGCTGACAGCATTGGGAGAGATGTCCGCCAGGCTGGCGCACCAGATCCGAACCCCGCTATCAACCCTATTGCTTTATTTGCCGCAGTTGGAGAAAGACACGCCAGATCCGGGCAGGAGGAAGGAACTGGTATCAAGAATGAGAGAGTGCCTGCGCCATGTGGAGCAGACCACGATCAACATGCTCACCTATGCGCGTCGTGGCGAAGAACCGACAGAGCCCCTATTGCTCGATGAAGTCATTGCCAGCCTGCTGCAAACCATGGAAAGCGAACTGCTGCGAAGAGACGCGGTACTGGAAATATCAAGCCGGGAAGACAGCATACGTGTCATGGGCAATCGGGATGCCTTTCTTGGCGCCCTGATCAACCTCATGGTGAATGCTCTTGAGGCCTGCAAAGGGTTGCCGAAGCTGAGACTGGGTGTCGACTGTACCAGCGGCAGTTATGTAGACATAGTTCTTCAGGACAATGGTGCAGGTGTAAGCGGGGAGGTTCTGGAACATGTGTTTGAACCGTTTTTCACCACGCGCAGTTCCGGTACGGGACTGGGTCTGGCGGTTGCCAGGGCAGTGATACAAAGCATGGGGGGGAGCATCAAACTAAGCTCCAGGCCTAACCGGGGCACCCGGGTGAACATACGTATTCCTGTTCTCGATTCCCGTCCTGTACTGCCTGCAAGGATGCTGCCAAGGGAGACTTCTGTTCCGGGCATTGGACGACACATTCACAACAAAGAGGTATCAGTAGTCATGGAGAACCAGGCATGAGCAACGAAACCATACTGATCGTTGAAGATGACAAGCCCCTGAGAACCGTTCTGGGTGAAACACTGGAGATGGCGGGATACAAGGTATATTCCGCAAGTGATGGTGAACAGGCCCTTGCACTACTGGAGCATGGCGCCAAAGTGCAGCTTGTGATCACGGATGTCCAGATGCATCCCATGGACGGATATACCCTGCTCAAGCATATACACAGCCGTTACAGAAACCTTCCTGTCATCATCATGACGGCTTACGGCACCATCGACAATGCTGTGAATTCCCTGCAGGAAGGGGCTGTGGATTACCTGGTCAAGCCTCTTGAAGCTGAACAACTGCTTTCCATGGTGGGAAGGCATGTGATTCCTGGAGAAGCAGAGAAAGATGCTGCCATGGTAGTGGCTGATCCCCTCAGCAGGGATCTGGCCCGCCTGGCAAAGCGGGTGGCCGAATGCGATGCCACTGTAATGATCACTGGTGAATCGGGTACAGGGAAAGAGGTGCTGGCCCGGTACATTCATAGTTGTTCCCAGCGCTCCCAGCAGCCGTTTGTCGCCATCAATTGCGCGGCCATCCCGGAAAACATGCTGGAAGCTGTCCTGTTCGGATATGAAAGGGGAGCCTTTACCGGGGCACACCAGTCCTCTCCGGGGAAATTTGAACAGGCTCAGGGAGGAACTCTGCTGCTCGATGAGATCTCGGAGATGGATGCAGGACTGCAATCCAAACTGCTGCGGGTTCTTCAGGAAAAAGAAGTGGAACGTCTGGGCGGCAGGCGCATGATAAAGCTGGATGTCCGGGTTCTTGCCACCAGCAACCGTGATCTTGTCCAGGCTGTCAGGGAAGGCCTTTTCCGGGAAGATCTGTACTACCGGCTAAACGTGTTCCCCCTGGAGGTTCCCCCGCTGAGAAAACGCCGGGAAGACATCCTGCCCCTGGCCAGAAAGTTCATATCCTGCTATTTGGGTAACCAGTCCTACCCGGAACTGTGCCGGGATGCCATGGGGAAACTGCAGACCTATGACTGGCCGGGAAATGTCAGGGAGCTGGAAAATGTCATTCAGCGCGCCCTGATTCTGAAGCATGGAACCAGAATCACGGAAGATGACATTCATTTCGAACAGATGTCCAGCGGCGCCTTGTGTATGGATGAGGGATCCAGGTCCGGCCATCCCGGTGCCGACGAGCGTCTGGGAAACACCCTGCGACAACAGGAGGCTGACATCATTATCAATGCCCTGGAAGAGGGGGGCAGCCGGACTGAAGTGGCCCGGAAACTAGGGATCAGCCCAAGGACTTTGCGCTACAAGCTCGCCAAGCTCCGCGACGCAGGCATATCCGTACCGGCCTGACGGGTTCCTGCCGGGCCGACAACAGACTATTTATGCAAAGGAGATTCAAATGAGCACCGTTGATGTCAATCAACTTCTGAATCAGATGAAACACATGGCCGCGCTGGCGGATAGAAAACCTGATGCCGACGCAAGCATCAGGAACAGCAGTGGAATGAATTTTTCTGAAGTGCTTCGTGGTTCGGTGGAGAGCGTGAATGAACTTCAGAACCATGCTTCAGAGATGGCCGAGAAATTCGAACTTGGGGAACCCTCCGTGAATCTTACAGATGTCATGGTGGAGCTTCAGAAGGCCAGTGTTTCTTTCGAGGCAATGAAACAGGTCAGGAACAAATTGCTCAACGCCTACAAAGACGTAATGAGCATGCAGGTATAGATTCAGCTGACTGGGTGAAATCATGGCATTGGTAAAGACAGAAAGAATGCTCGAACAGATACAGGGATTTGGCTCCTTCCCGCTGCTGCGTCAGCTGGGACTCATGGTGCTTCTTGCGGTTACCATCGCTGTTGCTGTGGCGGTGGTTTTGTGGTCCAGGACGCCAAACTACAGCATTCTGTATGGCAATCTGCCCGCATCTGAACTGGTGGCTATTGCCAACGCCCTGGATGCCGCCAACATTCCCTACAAGATTGAACATGCCAGTGGGTCGATCACCGTTCCCCGCAGCAAGATACATGAAACACGCATCCGCCTGGCGACACAGGGGCTTCCCAAGGGGAAGGCGGCGGGATACGAGTTGCTGGACAAGAAAATGGAGTTTGGCACCAGCAGATTCCTGGAGAATGCCCGTTATCAGCAGGCCATCGAAGGTGAACTGGCGCGCACCATCAGCGCCCTGGATGACGTTCAGCATGCGCGGGTACATCTGGCCCTGCCCAAAGAATCGGTTTTCGTTCGGGATCGCGTCCGGCCCGAGGCCTCTGTACTCCTGCAGCTGGCATCCGGGCAGGAGCTGGACAAGGCTCAGATTGCCGGCATTGTTCATCTGGTGGCTTCCAGTATTCCGAAGATGAAACCCGAGGATGTCGCCATCGTGGATCAGCAGGGACATCTGTTAAGTGAGAAGGCGGAAGAAGGCTCCCTGGGCTTGAGCACCAGCCAGCTTGAATACACCCATCAGCTTGAAGCCATCTACATACAGCGAATCAAGGACATTCTGAGCCCGTTCGTAGGTTCTGCAGGTGTCCGCGCCCAGGTTGTGGCAGATCTGGATTTTACGGTGACCGAACAGACCCAGGAGCAGTATGTGCCGGAAAAAAACCTGGTGCGCAGTGAAGACATAAGCGAAGAGAACAACCGTCTTGCCAATCCCCAAGGGGTCCCTGGAGCCCTGACCAATCAACCCCCACGGGGCGGGCGAGTGGGGGAAGCGGCCGCTGCTTCGGAAACCCGGAACGGGGATATGAGTTCCAAACATGTGATTCGCAACTATGAACTGGATCGCACCATCACACACTCCCGTCGTGTACCGGGACAGGTACGCAGGTTGTCCGTAGGCGTGGTTGTCGATTACAAGAAAAAAGTTCTGGAGGACGGAAAGATTGAACAAGTGGCTCTCACTGAGCAGGAGCTACAACACATCACCGCTCTGGTGAAAGAGGCCGTGGGTTTCGATGCGGCAAGGAATGACAGTGTCAATGTGATCAACACTTCCTTTCACGGCATTCAGAAAATGGACCCACCGGAAGCCGTGCCCCTCTGGCAACAGGCCTGGGTATGGGATCTGGCCAAACCGGCACTGGGAGGACTGTTTGTGCTGGCTCTGGTGTTTGGGGTTTTGCGTCCGGCCCTCAACAATTTGTCTGAGGCGGGGCGCATCGTTCATACCAGCGCGGAAGGTGAGGTTCTCCTGGCGGGAGAGGGAGGTGCTGCTGTGGCCGGCTTGCCCACGCCCGATGGCGGTGAGGGGGCGGATGCAGGAGCTTTGGCAGAAGATGAAGTGGTCATCAGTGAGGGAGGCAGGAAAGCCGGTGAGGGCAATGAGGTCGATTTGCCGCCCCTGGATATCGAGACGGCTAGAAATATGGTGCATGAGGATCCTCGCAGGGTGGCGCAGGTGGTGAAAAACTGGGTGGCTGACGATGAGTGATACTGAACAGGCAAGCGTAGCCGGCCTGGAACGGGCTGCGATCTTTATGATGAGCCTGGGTGAGAAGGAGGCAGCAGCCATCATCCGCCACATGGAACCCAAAGAAGTGCAACGCGTCGGTTCGGCAATGGCTGCACTGTCTCATGTAACCCGGGAACAGATCAATGCGGTGCTGGGAAGCTTTGCCGATGCCGTTCAAAAGGAGACCGCACTGGGTCTGGATTCAGAGGAGTACGTGAGGAATACCCTTGTTGAGGCCTTTGGCGTGGAGAAGGCAGTGAATCTTATCGACCGGATATTGACCAAGCCAAACTCAAAGGGCATTGAGTCCCTGAAATGGCTGGACCCGCGTGCAATCGCCGAAATCTTCCGTTTTGAACATCCGCAGATCGTGTCCATAGTGCTTTCTTATCTGGACAATGATCAGGCTGCAGAAGTGCTGAAGCACTTTCCCGAGGAGAGGCGCGCAGATGTGCTGATGCGCATAGCGACGCTGGATGGGGTCCAGCCGTCGGCCCTTCAGGAGCTGGATGACATCCTGGAGCGCCAGTATGCGGGCAGTTTCTCTCTCACCAGTCCGGCTTCCGGCGGCAAGGCAACTGCCGCCAACATTCTTAATTTTCTCGATGCTGATACGGAGCAGCAGATCACGGAAACCATACAAAAGGTGGATGAAGCCCTTGCGGAGGAAATACAGAACCTGATGTTTGTCTTCGACAACCTCCTGGATGTGGATGACCGTGGCATCCAGACCCTGTTGCGCGAAGTGCCTTCGGATACCCTCCTGCTGGCCCTGAAAGGCGCGGATGAAGAGGTTCAGAACAAGATATTCAAGAACATGTCCAAACGCGCAGCCGACATGCTGCGTGATGATCTGGAAGCCAAAGGCCCGGTTCGCCTCAGTGAGGTCGAGGAAGCGCAGAAAGCGATTCTGACGGTGGCCAAGCGTCTGGCTGATGAGGGTGAAATCGCACTGGGAGGTTCCGGCGGTGATGAGTTTGTCTGAACAAGGACGGGTTTCCCATGAGGCGGTTTCCGCGTGGCAGGCGCCTCAACTGGTGCCGGGCGACCTGGCCGATGGCAACCAGGAGGAGAAAATCAGTCTGCCGACAGCTGATCAGATCGAGGCCATACAGAATGCGGCTCGTGAGGAAGGGTTTGCACGAGGTCTGGCGGAAGGCCGGGCAGCCGGGCGGAAACTGATGGATGAAAACATCAAGCGTCTGGAGTCACTCATGGACTGCCTGGCGAATCCTTTGGTGCAGCTTGACAGTCGCGTCGAAGAGCAGCTGGTGCTGCTGGCCCTGGCCATTGCCAAGCAGCTGGTGCGAAGGGAACTCAAGGTCGACCACGCACATATCATAGGCGTCATCCGGTCAGCGGTGGCCCTGTTGCCAGTTTCCGACAATCGGGTTGTCATCGAACTGCATCCGGAAGATGCTGCCCTGGTGCGGGAAAAGTTGAACCTGGATGAGGAAGGCGAGACTACCTGGAGAATCCAGGAGGTACCAACCCTCAGTCGTGGAGGATGCCGTCTGGACAATGGCGAGTCGCATATCGATGCTACGGTGGAAACCCGCATCAACCAGATAGCCGCCAGCCTGTTGGGTGGCGAAAGAGCGGTGGACTGCCCATGACTGCGCATGAACAACAGTGCAGGACTTCCCTTTCCTCACGCTGGGAAAAGCACCTGAGGAGGCATTGTGAAACCGCAGGCAAAACGGCAACCATGGTTGTAAAGGGCCGGGTCAAGCGTGTCGTGGGACTGACTATTGAAGCCGTAGGCATACATGCTCCTATTGGAGCGCGTTGTCAGATCTATATGGGTGACTCGGTGGTCGAATCCGAAGTCGTGGGTTTTGCCGGTTCCAGCACCTACCTCATGCCAGCCGGAGACAGCCGGGGTCTGATGCCCAATGCCCGGATCATCCCCGGTGAGGCTTCCTACGATGCAAAAGTAGGAGATGGTCTGCTGGGGCGAGTGGTGGATGCCTCGGGAAATCCTCTCGATGGCAGGGGACGCATCGACTACAGCTGTCGGCAACCGCTGCTGGGAACCAGTATCAACCCCCTGGAGCGCTGGCCCATTGATACGCCATTGGATGTAGGGGTGCGCGCCATCAATGCCATCCTTTCTGTGGGAAGAGGGCAGCGTATCGGCCTGTTTGCGGGCAGCGGTGTCGGCAAGAGTGTCTTGCTCGGCATGATGACCAAATATACCAATGCCGATGTGGTCGTCGTAGGACTCATCGGAGAACGTGGCCGGGAAGTGAAGGAATTCGTGGAAAACATACTCGGTGAGGATGGCCGGCAAAAAGCTGTGGTGGTTGCAAGTCCGGCTGACAACCCGCCCCTGTTGCGCATGCATGGCGCATGGCTGGCGACGGCGGTCGCTGAATACTACCGGGATCAGGGAAAGCATGTCCTCTTGCTTATGGACTCACTCACGCGATTTGCCCAGGCTCAGCGTGAAATCGCGCTGGCCATAGGCGAACCACCGGCGACAAAAGGGTATCCACCTTCTGCTTTTGCCCGCCTTCCCCAATTGGTGGAAAGGGCCGGGAACGGAGAACAGGGTGGGGGTTCCATCACAGCTTTCTACACGGTCCTGGCAGAGGGGGATGATCAGAATGATCCTGTAGTGGATTCTGCACGGGCCATCCTGGATGGGCATATCGTTCTGTCCAGAGAACTCGCGGAAAGCGGCCACTATCCCGCCATAGATATCGAGGCGTCAGTAAGCCGGGTGATGAGTGATATTGTTTCTGATCAACACAAACAGGCTGCCCAGCGCTTCCGCCAGTTGTACTCCACCTACCATAAAAATCAGGATTTGATCAGTGTTGGAGCCTACAAGCCCGGAAGTGACCCACGTGTGGACGAAGCTATCTTGTACTACCCGAAGCTGGTCCAGTTCCTGCATCAGGATAGAAATCAGGCAGAAGGGTTTGAGCAGAGTTATCAAGAGTTGCTGGCGATCACCGAGCCGGAAAGTATCAATGAGAATGACGCAGAGGCGGTCATAGAATGAAACACGGTGATTCCCTGAAAACCGTGGCCCGGGTCGTTGGCAACAATGAACAGGAGATGGCCCGCCAAATGAGCCATTGCCGGATGAAAATGGAAAGGGATGAGCAGCAGCTTATGTCTTTACAACAGTATCGTGATCAGTATCTGGCCGAATTTCATGGGACGGGGGGAGGCAGCCTGCATCCAGCACAACTCCAGGATTACCGGATTTTTCTCACGCGTTTGAATCAGGCCATTGATCAGCAACAGCAGGTATTGCAAGAAAGTCTCGCAGCTTTTGAAGCACTGAAGTTGCAGTGGCTGAAATTGCGTGGAGAGAGTAAGGCGTTGCAAAAACTTATTGCTAAGCGGCAGCAGCGTAGCTTGCTGGAGCAAGCCAGGGGTGAGCAGAAAGAACTGGATGAACGGGCTGGCTGGCTGTCCCGCAATAGCAGTCTTTTATGATCCTTAACCCGAATATTTCATCCGGGAACGCGATGATCGTGCCGGGATCGGTGTTCAGGTGCGGATTTGCGATTGAATCAATAGCCCAAGCTATTGATGATTGAGCAAATACCGCAGATGGGCGGCGAGACCAGTGCGAGGGCGCGTTCAGCCATGTCCGGTAACATTTTGCACTTTACTAATATTCCAGAACTCTCCATGAAATACAGCAAGTTAGAATATTGTTCCAGCGACCGGGTGAAATGTTCGGGTTAACCCGAGAGTTCCACATCCTGGTGTAATTTCCGGTTTAGGATTCAGGAACAGGCCACCATCCGTTTGTTTTCCCGTACTGCAAGGAAATGGTGCTGGGCCAAGGGTGGAATCTGGTCGGGCGTCACTGGCCTACTGAACAAATAACCCTGCACCAGATCGCATTCGGTTTCCTGGAGTACTTCCACTTCCTGATGGTGCTCCACACCTTCGGCTACCACTACATAACCAAGTGCGTGGGCCAGGTCGACGATGGATCGCAGCAAAATAGCTGAGTTAGCGTCAGCGAACATGTTGGAGATGAATACGCGGTCGATCTTCAGGCAGTCGATGGGCAGTGATTTCAAAGAGGAGAGGGAAGAGTAACCTGTACCAAAATCGTCGATGCTGATGCGCACGCCCAGGTCCCGCAGTTTCTGGAATATGCCTGCATTGTTTTCAGTGGTTTGCACCACATTCTCGGTGATTTCCAGTTCCAGACTGCTTGGTGAAAGGCCTGTATCTGCCAGTATGGCTTCCACGGTCGGCAACAGTGATGGATCGTTGAAGTGCAGTGGTGATATGTTGACAGCCATGCGCAGCTCCTGCATACCGCTTTCTTTCCAGCTCGCAACCTGATGGCAAGCCGTTCTCAGAACCCAGTCGCCAATAGATCGAATCATGCCGATTTGTTCTGCCATATCGATGAACTGGCCTGGAGGCACCAGGCCTCTCTCGGGATGCTGCCAGCGGATGAGTGCTTCCACTCCCAGCATTTTTCCGTTTTTCAAATCGATTTGCGGTTGGTAGTGCAGGGTCAGCTGATCCAGCTCAATGGCTCTGCGCAGTTCCTGTTCTACGCGTAGCCGTTCCTCCGCCTCACGGGTGTGGGTTTTTTCGTAGAACACGTAGCGGTGCCGTCCCTGTTTCTTGGCGGCATACATAGCACTGTCGGCCGCCTTGAGAAGGCTGTTGAGATCCCGCCCATCTTCCGGGTAGCGCGCAATACCGATACTGCAGCGGGGCCGCAGTTCTCCAGAAGCCAGGTTTACCGGGCGGTTGATGACTGACAGGCTGCGGCTGGCAACTTCTTCAGCATCCCGTTGCTGATGAACCTGGTTTACCAGGATAAAGAATTCATCTCCGCTGATTCGCGCGATGAAATCGGTTTCCCGCACCACGGACTGCAGGCGTTGGGCAACAGCTTTGAGCAGTTGGTCTCCGACATCATGACCCAGACTGTCATTGATGTCTTTGAAACCGTCCAGGTCCAGGCAGAGAAGGGCAAACTTCTGATGATGCTTGCGTGCAGAATGAATGGTATCGTTCATGTATTCGTAGAAACAGGTGCGGCTGGCCAGGCCGGTAAGCTCATCGGAGTAGGCCAGCTGGTGCATTCTGCGCTCTGTTGCCTGTTTCTGAGTGATGTCCTGCACGGTTCCCAGCAGCACTTGTGTGGAGTTGGGTGCCATTCCCAGTTCCTGATGCACGGTGATGTTCGAACGTCCCTTGACGACCAGACGGTAGTTGAAAGGCTCCATGGTATCGCCTGCTGTTGTGGCGATAATTGCGCTGCGCAAGTAATTGCGGTCCTTGCTGTGAACATGCGCCAGATAGCGATCCAGTGAGTACTGCTGTTCTTCTGCAGGCAGATTGAGCATTGCCGCCAGGTTTTCCGAGATCTCCAGACTGTCTGATCGGGAGTCCCATCTCCAGTAACCCAGTCCGGCCATGCGCTGTGCGCTTAGAAGCTTTTCCTGGTTTTCTTTCAGTTTCTTGGCATTCTGACTTGCACGCAACTGAAACCGGATGTGTTGCATCAGCAGCGGATAGTTGACCGGCTTGATGACAAAACCTGATGCGCCCGCTGCATAGGCTTTCTCCACGGATTCATTGTTGTCCAGTCCGGTTACCATGATAACTGGTGTATCTGACAGGGATGGAAACTTGAGCAGTCGAGTACAAACCTCGAAGCCATCCATGTTCTCCATGACAGCGTCCAGTAACAGAAGATCGGGTTGATGGCGCAATGCCATGGACAGGGCTTCTGTGCCATGACTGGCTTCCAGTACCTTGTATCCTGCTACGGACAAAACATCACTGGTAGTCTGGCGGAAAACCGGATCATCATCGACCAATAACAGTTTTTCCCGGGAGGGCTGGGATGAATAGGGACGTGTTTCCTGGTTGAGCCCCGGGTGTTTCTGTAAAATCCTGCGAAGCGCATCTGCGGCGGGTTTCAGGCTGCTGTCCATTTTTCTGGCGAGCTCCACCAATTCTTCCCATTTTCCCGCCTGAGAGAGTTTTTCCAGCGTCCGGCAATCGTGAGCAAGTTCGTTGGCTCCAAGGGTTGCGCTGTAGTATTTCAGGTTGTGCGCCAGAAAACCGAGCTTCTTTCTGTCTCTGCGTCTCAGCGCTTCGCGAATGGCGCTCATGTCCTTTGGCGCTTGCTGCAGAAAATGCGTGATGGTTCGGTCGAGAATGGCGTTCCCTGTGTCCTGATCCAGTTCTCGCAGCCTTTCAATAGCCCTGCCATCCAGGATCTCACGATTGTTGGATGCCTCTGTTATCGCGAGCTGTTCCCGGGAGGAGCGCAGGTCGCATTCCTTGATCTGTAGCCAATGAGTAAGCTTTCTTATCAGGTCGGGTTTTTTCAGGGGTTTGTGCAGGAAGTCATCCATCCCTGCCGTCAGGCAAGCGTTTCTGGTCTTTTCGTCGTCAGACGCTGTGAGTGCAAGAATCGGTGTGGGGGAAATACCCGCAGCTTCTTCCATTTCACGGATTCTGGTGGTAGCTTCGAGGCCATTGATGCCCGGCATACGGTAATCCATGAGTATCAGGCTGTAGTCTTCTCTTGAAAAAGCCTGAACAGCCTCCTCTCCATTGCAGACGATATCCAGGTCGTAACCCAGAGAATTCAGCATGACTGTTGCTATCTGCTGGCTGACTTTGTTGTCTTCTGCCAACAGTATTTTGGCGGTGCCGCCTGACATATGCTGTTTCTCCAATCCGGTCTGAGGAGGATTCTTGTCCATGATGCTGCGCCCGTAGCTGTGGTGTGTGTTTCTTACTGTTAACAGAACAAATGTTGTTGCCCGAAGAGATAGTCGGCCGCATCTGTACTTCCTTAAGGCTCCTGGTGTGGAGAAAGAAGACGGTACGGCCAGGAGTGGTTGGCCAGATTTCCCGATTACTGAGGGGTTGGCATCGATATTGCAGTAATGTGTGAAGACACCATCAACAATTGCGGAGCAGTGGGATGAATATTTCGTTTGCGGGACTTGGCCTGTCGGATTCCATGGAAGGAAACAGCAGTGCTTCAATGGGAACAGGCGAATACAAATTCATGTTGTCAAAGGACAATGCGCTTACTACTGTACTTGAAGGGGGATTTTCAGGCGCCTACCGTTATGCTCTGGGGTTGGAGAGTGGCGCAGCCAGGTCTGCTGTGAAGCTACCGGCAGCTTTGCCGCCGACCGGCAAACATTTGCCGTTGCAGGAGGGCTCTGGCAGTGGGGAGCATAGTGATGCTTCTGCAAGTGTATTTGAATTTGCTACTGATGCATCCTTGATGCTGGAAGAGGATGATGGTACAGATGATCAGTCTTTGGCGGATATCACTGATGCTTGGACGGGAGATCTTCCCCGGATGAAGAGCGATGATTCCCCTTGGATTATTCCCATTCAGCCTATGGAAAGCCACAGAATACCCGTGACAGGTCTGTCTGGCACACTATCCAACAGTCGTTCGGGAGCAGAAGCTTCCCAGGATCAGCCGCTTTCCTGGAACAATGCAACATTTCTCCCGATTCAGGGTGCTTCTGATATGAATGGTGACTACCTGGTGCAGAAGCCAGGGCAGAATCCTGACGGACAGCCGTTTGAAAGGGCTTCTGTGTTGTCCATGCTTCCGCTGAACTCCTCATCCAGGGCCACATCATTGCCGGAAACGGCCTTTGATGGCCCCGCAAATGCCGATTCCGGTATAAGAGCGCTTCAAGGGAATGAGGGAATTTCTTTTATGGAACAGACAAGGCACCGCGAAGCTGCCCCGACCGCAGGGGTTCCTGCACAAAAAATGTACGGTGAAAATACCAGCCCCCTGTCATCCTTCGTCTCCAAAGACATTCATATGTTGCCGACTGGAGAACAGGCAAACCGGCAGCATGATCCTTCTCCTTCCCGCTCCGCCCACAAACTGGTGCCTGAGCCTGCATTGATGTCCTTGGCTGCCGACGCAGTTAAAAAGGTGATGGACGCTTCTCCCCGGCGTGAAATACCCGTTGCTGCCCAAGCAACTGGCGTTTCTTTCGCTTTAGCGGGGCAGAACCTGCCAGGCGGAAGAAAGAACATCCCCATCAAGGCCACCGGCGTAAAACAGAAAAGCTTTCACAATGCTACTACGCAACCCATGACCTTAGGAAAACAACAGCCCGAACAGGAGCCGGGGCCACGGTTTGTCATCCCTGCTGGCGAAGACAGCAGGAAGCCTGGTGTGTCCTTGGGTTCACAGCCAGGCACGGAAAGTGGCATGCCTGCGTTGGTAGCAAGACAGTCATCTCCACAAGGTGGCCCAGCCTACACTGTTCCGCAGGCGGGAATTGCCCCCAGGCAGCAGGAGATCGGAGTGCCTCTGGGTCACGAGGCCTGGGAGCAGAATCTGGCCAATCAGGTACTTCAGGCGGGAAAAAAGCAGCTTCGCCAGTTGCATATCAAACTGAACCCATCCCACCTTGGCAGTCTTGACATCAAACTGCGTGTGGAAGGCGATTCGGCCAATATTGCTTTTTCCAGCCAGCATGCAGCCGTTCGTGATGCGGTGGAGGCGAGTCTGCCCCGGTTGAGGGAGATGTTTGCTGCTACCGGAATGAATCTTGGTGATGTCGATGTTGGTGGACAGGATACTGCACACGGCCAGCAGCAGGAGCCGCAGGATGGTCACTTCACCACAGGGCCAATGTCCCCAGTGATGGAAAAAGAGGATCATTCCCCCATATCGGATACGGGCCGGCGTTCATCAAAGCGAGGTGCTGGAGAGCCAGGTCTGGATTTCTACGCCTGACCGGATGCTGAAGACGTCTGCACATTGTCCCTTGGCCTACACGCTGTAAAAGAATTCCATCGCGCCACCCATTGTTGATCCCGGCAACAACAAGGGGCTACCCGTGTGGGCTGGAGTCCAGGGGCACCCTTGTACGTCTTCAGACATTCCCATGGCAGTTCCCGGGAGAGACGGGTAAATGACGGAGCAGCCCGGCCAATCTGTCAAGTATCTGGCATCCAGGATGACAACAATTCAGCGCGGATGCAGGAGCATCAGTGCAGCCAGCCGTTTGCAGTGTTGCCAGGCAACAGTTTGAAAGGCTGACTGCCGGGCATGGGGAGTCTCTTTATAGGGGCAAATAAATATATTAATCAATAAGTTAAATTGCACTGTCGGCAGCATTCCTGCCAAATGTCTTTCTCATGCCACGAATCCCAGGAAGGTATTTCTGTCGGTGGAAGAGAGGATAACTCGTGGCACAACACAGTTGGCACGACTCATGCATCTGAATCTATGTGATTGCAACTACATAGAAAGGGCTGACCGTGGCAAAGAAAGAAGATCTGGATCTGGATGTAGAGGGTAAAGGCAAGAAATCCTCCAAGCTCAAACTCATCGTTATCCTGCTAGCAGGAATTCTTGTTCTGGGTGGAGGCGGTGGCGCTGCCTGGTATTTCCTGATGATGAAAGGCGATGCCGGGGCAGGGGATGTCGATGCGGGGGTAGAGGCGGTACAAGAACCTGCTGCCAGGAAGAAGAGAAAGAAAAGAAGTAACGAACCCCCGTTGTTCAGCGGCCTGGATCCTGCTTTCGTTGTAAGTTTCAAGGATCAGAGCCAGGCCCGGTTCATGCAGCTGAGCGTGGAACTGATGTCCAGAGATCCCGAGGTGATCGAAGCCGTGGATCAGTACAAGCCCATGCTGCGCAACAATCTGCTGCTGCTGTTCAGCTCCCAGGAATACAAAGATGTCATTACTCGCGAGGGTAAGGAAAAACTGCTGAAGGAGTCTCTGGAAGAGGTGAACAACACCTTGTACCAAGAGGCTGGCATCGACGGCGTTGAAGCCGTGTATTTTACGGCATTCGTGGCCCAGTAACTCCAATGACAGACCACAGCGTACTTTCCCAGGATGAAATCGATGCCCTTCTGGTAGGGGTCGAAAGCGGCAAGGTCGAAGCAGGTACGGGCCTGCCCGAAGCAAATGCCGAAATCCAGTCCTTTGATTTCAATGAGCAAGAGTACTTGCCAAGAAATCAGTTGCCGGTGCTGGATACCGTTCATCAACGCTTTGTCCGGCATTTTACCATCAGCCTGTACCGCCTTCTGAAGCACACCCCGGTAATGGCACTGGGCGAACCCAGGCTCATCAAGTACGCGGAATACATGGACAGCCTGGATATGCCCTCCAGCATCAATCTGCTCCAAGTTTCCCCTCTGGTGGGACAAATGCTCCTGGTCATGGATGCCAAGCTGGTATTCATTGCAGTGGACAATTATTTCGGTGGTGAAGGGCGTTTTCAAAGTGGTCGTGTAAGCGCTGAATTCACGCCCACAGAACGAAGAGTGATACAGCTCATCATCGACCTGGCAATGGACGACATGAGCAAAGCATGGGCACCGGTGGCGTCTCTGGAGTTCGAGTTCAACAAGCTCGAAACCAACCCCCACTTCGTAAACATCACAACCCCGTCGGAACTGGTGGCTGTTACCAGCATAGAAATCAACCTGGGCGGAGGCGGGGGTGTTTTTGAACTTGCCATGCCCCTCAACATGCTGGAGCCCATCAGGGATCGTCTTGAGCCGGGTATGCCTTCTGTGGAAGACAAGGGTGACAGTGCATGGCTCAAGGCGCTGCAGGCTGACCTGCTCAAGGTCAAGGTCGAGCTGGACAGCAACCTGGTGGAGGTGCCAAAGAGCCTGGGAGAGATTCTGAGACTGCAGCCGGGCGATGTCATACCCATCGACCTGGAAGACAGCGTCAACCTCAGGGCAGCGGGAGTGCCGGTGATTCAGGGGGCTTTTGGCATCGCAAAAGGCAGAAACGCCATCAAGATACTGGAACCGCTGTCTCACACGCGGTTGCAGGCAAAGCATCAAAGCACAGGAGTTGAACATGAGTGAGCAAGCAGCCACAACAGCGGCAGAATCGGAATCTCTGCCAGAAGCGGAAGTGCCGCCGAAGATGGAGGCCGGTGCAGAAGACACGCCGTTGCCGCCAGATGCAGAGGAAACAGCGTCGGGTGTTCAGGCCAGCCAAGAGGAATACCGGAATGCTGAGTTCGATGCCCTGGAGAATGAGGAAGACATGGAAGGCATCGAGCCGAATCTCGATGTCATTCTCAATATTCCCGTGACCCTTTCCATGCAGATCGGCACGACGCAGATGACCATCGAAGAACTGATGCGTCTGAACCGGGGGTCCGTGGTCAAACTGGACCGGATGGCGGGTGAACCCATGGATGTGCTGGTCAACGGCACCTTGATCGCTCATGGAGAAGTGGTGGTTGTGAATGACAAGTTCGGGATACGTCTTCTGGATGTCATCAGCCCTGCGGAAAGAGTCAAGAAACTGCGATAGGGAACGGGAGCATGGGGCTGTTTTCATACACGGGCTTGATGCCCGAAGTGCCGGGGAAAGGTGGCGATCTCCTTGGAAATGCCGTGGCCGGATCAGGCATGGATGTTGGACAACAACTGATCCAGGTGCTTGGCAGTCTCGGTGTCGTACTGGCTCTTGTGCTGGTCCTTGCCTGGCTGACCAGGCGGCTTTCCAGATCCCGGACATTGCAGGCAAGAGGTTTGCGGCTTATGGGCGGCATCTCTCTGGGCGGCAAGGAACGGATTGTCCTGGTCCAGGTGGGAGAGCAACAACTGCTGGTAGGCGTGGCGCCGGGCAGCCTCCGCACCTTGCATGTGCTGGATCAGCCCCTGGAGGGAGCAGTGACGGATGCTGGCGGATTCGGAGAGAAGATCTCTGAACTGCTGGAGAAGACACAGAGCAAGGAGAGCTGATATGTGGATGCCGTTTTCTTCTGCAGCCAGAACCGCCGTCATGAGCCGGAAAGTTATTCTGCTGCTGGCTGTCCTGGGGATGGTGCTGGTGTATGGCGGCGCCGCAGAAGCACAAGGGGGTTTTGCTGCCGTCACCGTGACGCCGGGCACAGGCGGTGCAAAGACCTACAGCGTGAGCATACAGATCCTGTTGCTCATGACGGTTCTGAGCCTGTTGCCGGCTGCCCTCATCATGATGACCTCCTTTACCAGGGTGATCATTGTTCTTGCCATATTGCGGCAGGCTCTGGGTACAGCGCAGACACCCTCCAACCAGATTCTCATCGGCCTCTCACTGTTTCTTTCCATATTTATCATGGCGCCGGTGTTCGAGCAGTCCTATGACACGGGTCTCAAACCCTACCTGGATGACCAGATGGCTGCAGAACAGGCCCTGGAGAATGCAGCCAGCCCGTTTCGGCGCTTCATGCTGGATCAGACCCGGCAGGCAGACCTGTTGATGTTCACGCGCATCTCCGGGCGCAGCAGTCTGCCTTCTCGTGATGAGGTGCCGTTTTCCCTGTTGTTGCCCGCATTTGTCACCAGTGAGCTGAAAACCGCTTTCCAGATCGGTTTCCTGATCTTTCTTCCTTTCCTGGTCATCGATCTAGTGGTGGCCAGTGTTCTCATGGCCATGGGCATGATGATGCTGTCTCCCATGATCATCTCCCTGCCATTCAAACTCATGCTGTTCGTACTGGTAGATGGGTGGTCTTTGATTATGGGAACCCTGGCGTCCAGTTTTTACATGTAGAGGAGATGAATCTTGTGATGACAACAGGCAGAACAGCAGCGCAGGCCAGGTCATGACGCCGGAAACCATTCTTGGGGTCGGCCAAAATGCCCTTACAGTGACCATCATGCTGGCAGCGCCCCTGCTGCTTTCAGCCCTGGTGATCGGCTTGCTCATTGGCGTGCTGCAGGCAGCCACCCAGATACAGGAAATGACACTGAGCTTCATCCCAAAGCTCATGGTGCTGGTGCTGGCGCTGGTGGTGGCCGGCCCCTGGATGCTGGGGTTGATCACCGATTTCACCATTCAACTGTTTCACAGTATTCCGGATCTGGTGGGAGGCGGCTGAGCGGCATGTTCCAGTTCAATGGCGCGGATCTACTGAATACCACGGCGGGACTGCTGTGGCCGTTTATGCGCATCGGCGCCATGTTCGTGTCCGCACCTGTCTTTTCCGCGTCCAGCCTGCCTGTCAGGGTGCGGGTTCTGCTGGCGGCTCTGATAGCCTGGATACTGTTGCCCGTGCTGCCGAGTCCGCCAGCGGTGGATCTGATCAGCGGTGAAGCCTTCCTGATCGGGTTCAGCCAGATCGTCACAGGGCTTGCTATGGGCTTCATGCTGCAGCTGGTCTTTGCCGTGTTTGTCATCGCCGGCCAGAGTATAGCCATGGCCATGGGACTGGGCTTCGCTTCTGCCGTGGATCCGCAAAATGGTGTGCAGGTACCGGTGATAAGCCAGTTTCTGCTGATCATGGTGACACTGCTGTTCCTTTCTCTGGATGGGCACCTGATCTTCATCGAACTGATGGCGGAAAGTTTCCGGCTATTGCCTGTCGGCGCGGTGTACCCGCCAGTGGAACAAATCAAGGCCCTTGCGTACTGGGGGGCTTACATGTTTTCAGGCGGGCTGCTGGTGGCATTGCCGGCTGTGGCCGGCCTGCTGCTGGTCAATATTGCTTTCGGCGTGGCGTCAAAGGCTGCGCCTCAACTCAATATATTCGCAGTGGGTTTCCCTGTCATGATCATGGCCGGATTCGCCCTGCTGGTTCTGGTGCTTCCCTCACTGACGGATCATTTTTCCAGAATATTTATGGATGCGTTGGGATTCATCAGACAGCTGATAGCGACATAACAGGAGATCATGGATGTCTGGTGGAAACTCTGAAGAACGTACTGAAAAACCCACGCCCAAACGGCTCAGAGAGGCGCGTGAAAAAGGGCAGGTGCCGCGCTCCCGGGAACTCAATAGCACGCTCTTGTTGATGATATCGGCCCTGGGGTTCTGGGGCCTGGGCTCCCTGATGGTTGGAAACCTGGCCACTATCATGCGAAAGGGGCTGGTCATCGAGCGCAGCATGGCCATGGATCCGGTGGCGCTGGTGCAGCAGTTTTCTTCCCTGGTGAGCAAAGGGCTATGGGTGATGGCGCCCCTGTTTGCCCTCCTGGTGGTGGCGGCGCTGGTAGGCCCGGCCAGTATGGGGGGGATGATTTTCAGTACCAAGGCGGTCAGTTTCAAAGTGGAGAAGATCAATCCACTCAAAGGACTGGCGCGAATCTTTTCTGCCAAGGGGCTGATGGAATTGCTCAAGACCCTGGCCAAGTTCCTTCTTGTGGCGGTCGCATCCATGGTGTTGCTATGGTCGCTCAAAGAGGATCTGCTTCTTCTCGCCAACGAGTCCCTGGGCAGCGCCCTTGGACATGCAGGTTCACTTTTTGTCAAAGCTTATCTGGTTCTCAGTTCCGTGCTGATTCTGGTTGCCCTCATTGACGTGCCTTTTCAGATCCACCAGCACAACAAGCAGCTGAAAATGTCTCTTAAGGAGATCAAGGATGAAAACAAGGAGACCGAAGGCAGGCCGGAGGTAAAGGGAAAGATCCGGGCCTTGCAGAGAGAAATGTCTCAGCGCCGCATGATGGAGCGGTTACCGGAAGCCGATGTGGTCATCACCAACCCCACGCACTATGCCGTTGCCTTGGCGTATGACCGGGAGGGCAGTGGCGCGCCCAGGGTTCTGGCCAAAGGGGCGGACTTGGTTGCCCTGCGCATAAGGGAGGTTGCTGGTAAGCATGGCGTGCCGGTGGTTTCTGCTCCGCCTCTGGCCCGGGCCCTGTATGCCACTACGGAGATCGACCAGGAGATTCCGGCGGAGTTGTATGTGGCCGTGGCGCATATTCTGGCTTACATCTACCAGTTGAACCAGGCCCGGTCACAGGATGGCGTGGAACCTTCCATGCCGACGGATCTGCCGGTGCCGGACGAGTTCAAATGACAAACAAAGTACTTGGCAACAGCCGGCTGATACAGCAGCGCAAGCAAAGGTATTGAATCATGCAGACACAGGAATTCATGGGACATCTCAAAGCATTGCACCAGCGGGGACTGGGCACACCTCTGATGCTGGTCGTCATGTTGTCCATGATGGTTCTTCCCCTGCCGCCCATGGCGCTGGATGTGCTGTTCACCTTCAATATCGCCATCGCGTTGATGGTCATACTGGTGGTTCTGTACACTCACAGGCCCCTGGATTTTGCGGCTTTTCCCACGGTGCTGCTGGTCGCCACCCTGTTGCGCCTTTCCCTCAATGTGGCATCCACCCGGGTGGTGCTGCTGGAAGGTCACAATGGGGGAGATGCCGCCGGCAAGGTTATACAGGCCTTTGGTGAGTTCGTGGTTGGCGGCAACTATGCCGTGGGACTTATCGTCTTTGCCATCATCACCATCATCAACTTTGTCGTGGTCACCAAGGGCGCTGGACGCATCTCGGAAGTGAGCGCCCGTTTTACCCTAGATGCCATGCCGGGCAAGCAGATGGCGGTGGATGCCGACCTCAATGCGGGCCTGATCACTCAGGATCAGGCGCGGGAACGGCGGGAAGAAATTGCCAGCGAAGCCGATTTCTACGGCGCTATGGATGGCGCCAGCAAATTCGTGCGGGGAGATGCGATTGCAGGCATTCTCATTCTGCTGATCAATGTGATTGGCGGCCTGGCGATTGGCATGGCTCAGCACGGGCTGGATTTCTTCCAGGCGGCGCACAACTATGCCTTGCTGACCATTGGTGACGGCCTGGTGGCGCAGATTCCTTCACTGGTGCTGTCCACAGCCGCAGCCATTATCGTGACCCGCGTCACTGCGGCCAAGGATATGGGGCAGCAGATTGCCGACCAGCTGTTCAGCAATCCCAAGGCCCTGGTGGTGACTGCTGCCATCGTCGGCATACTCGGTCTGGTTCCGGGTATGCCCAATCTGGTGTTCCTGTTGCTGGCCGGGCTGCTCGCCGGGGGCGCCTGGTTGCTGCAAATGAAACAGTCCCAGCCAAAGGTTGAAGAAACCGAAGAGCAAAACCCAGTATCCCCTGATGGCAATGAAGCCGAACTCAGCTGGGAGGAAGTGGCTCAGGTGGACACTGTGGGGCTGGAAGTCGGATACCGCCTGATTCCCCTGCTGGACAAGGAGCAAGGTGGCCAGCTCATGAACCGTATCCGGGGCGTCAGACGGAAACTTTCCCAGGAGCTTGGTTTTCTGATTCCTGCGGTACACATACGTGACAACCTGGAGCTTGCTCCTGGCGCCTATCGCATCACCCTCATGGGGGTGCCCATCGGAGAGGCGGAAGTGTATCCCGACAGGGAGCTGGCCATCAATCCCGGTCAGGTCTATGGCGTGCTCAAAGGCATCGAGACGCGTGATCCGGCTTTCGGGCTGGAAGCTGTCTGGATCGATAGCTCTCTCAAGGATGAAGCCCAAACTCTGGGGTATACGGTGGTGGATACCAGCACCGTCATCGCCACCCATATGAGTCATTTGCTGCAGCAACATGCTCATGAGCTGCTGGGCTATGAAGAAGTTCAGCAACTGCTGGATATTCTCAAGCAGCATTCCCCAAAACTGGTGGAAGACCTGGTGCCGAAACTTCTGCCTCTGGGGACGCTATTGAAAGTGCTGCAGAACCTGCTCTGGGAGGGCATTCCTATTCGGGATATGAGAACTATTGCAGAAACTTTGGCGGAATACGGGCGTGACAGTCAAAACGCTGACACCTTGACGGCAGCAGTCCGGCGGGCATTGTCCAGACAGATATTCCAAAAAATCAATGGGATGAGTTCAGAAGTTAAAGTCATTACTCTTGATCCAAACCTGGAACATATCTTGCAACAGACTGTGCAGGGAGCCCAGAACGGGGGCATGGGAATGGAACCCGGTCTCATGGACCGGCTGATGACAGACATGAAAGAGATCGTACAGGAAAGAGAGATGAACGGAGAAACCGCGGTGCTGCTGGTCAGCCCGGCCCTGAGGTCCCTGTTGTCGCGGTTGCTGCGCAGCTCTCTGCCGAGTCTGCATGTGGTTTCCTACGATGAAATTCCGGACAACAAGCAAATCATGGTGACCGCCCATGTAGGGCGTCAGTTGGAGCAGGCGGTGTGAAAGGTTTGAATCACAGGGATTCCTACAGGCTGCGGCTTCCAAGAGAATAGGTGCAAATGACATGAAGATGAAACGATACTTTGCTCCTGACATGCGTCAGGCTATACGCAGAGTCAGGGAAGATCAGGGGCCCAATGCTGTCATCCTGTCCAACCGGCGGGTTCCCGGCGGCGTGGAAATCATTGCTGCCTTGGACTATGACGAAGCGCTCGTCAATCAGGCCCTTGGCGCCAGTGAAAACAGCACCACGGGCATGGATGGCAATCCCCCGGCTATGCCGGAGCATGACAACAGCGTGCATGGCCGAGCAGCCGCTGTTCCTGCCAGCCAATCTTCCATAGAAAGCATGCGCAGCGATCTCAAGGCCTTGCGTGACCTGATGGAAGCGCCCTTGCTCCAGTTTGGCTGGGGAGAAATGCGCAAGATTCAGCCCTTGCGTGCAAATCTTCTGAAACGCCTCATGGCCCTGGGACTGGACGCCGTCTTGTGCCGGGACATCGTGGATAAGGTCGTGGAGAGTGGACAGCTGGAAAACGGCTGGGCGGCTTCCCTCAAGTTGCTGGCGGATATGCTGCCGGTTTCAGACGACGATATTCTGTCAGAAGGAGGCATCATCGCCCTGGTTGGTTCAACGGGAGTGGGCAAGACGACTACCGTGGCCAAACTGGCTGCGCGCTTTGCCCTTCGCCATGGACGCCGTCATGTCGCCCTGATAACCACTGACAGCTACCGCATTGGTGCTCACGAACAGCTGCGCACCTACGGGCGAATTCTGGGCATTCCGGTTCAGACCGCTGGAGACAAGGATGAGCTTGCGGCCGCATTGAATCATGCCCGTGACCGGAAACTGGTGCTCATCGATACGGCGGGCGTCAGCCAGCGGGACATGCATCTCATGGAGAAGCTCTCCAGCCTGAATGCCGATGGGCAGGGGATTCAGAATTATCTGGTTCTGTCCGCCACCGGTCAGGCGCAGGTTCAGAACGAAGTCATCCGCTCTTTCCGCCAGGCGGGGTTGCACCGCTGCATCCTGACGAAGATTGATGAAGCCGGCAGCCTGGGAGGCACCCTGGCCACCTTGACGCGTTATGGGCTGCCGGCCACCTACGTCAGTGATGGCCAGCAGGTGCCCGATGACCTTCATCCGGCCCGGGCGGAGAAACTGGTCAAACACGCCGTCAAACTGATGCAGCAGCACCAGGAAGCGCTTACAGAAGATGCGCTGGCATTCAACTTTGGAGGACTTGTCGCAAATGCACATGTATGAAACAGCACTGGCAAAAAAACGGCCCAGTGATCAGGCCGTGGGATTGAGGAAAATGAAACAGCACAGGCCTGTCAAAGTGATTGCGGTTACCGGAGGGAAAGGAGGTGTGGGCAAGACCAATGTGGCAGTCAATCTGTCTCTTTCTCTTGCAGCCACAGGTAACGACGTCATGTTGCTGGATGCGGATTTCGGTTTGGCGAATGTGGATGTGCAACTGGGGCTCAGTCCTGAGTACGATCTTTCACATCTTGTTTCAGGAGAAAGGAATCTCGAGGAGATCATCATCGACGGCCCTGGCGGGATCAAGATCATTCCCGCTTCTTCGGGGATCTCCCGCATGGCGGATCTTACACAGAGGGAGCGGGCGGGGATCATTCATGCTTTCAGTGAACTCAGCTGTGATGTCGACTACCTGATCGTGGATACTTCTGCGGGAATATCGGATTCAGTGGTCAGTTTCTGCAAGGCTTCTCATGAGGTTCTGGTGGTGGTCTGTGATGAACCGGCTTCCATAACGGATGCTTATGCGCTGATAAAGGTCATGAATCGTGAGCATGGCGTGGATCATTTTCATGTACTGGCCAACATGGTGTATTCAAACCGACAGGGCACCGAGCTGTACAACAAGCTTTCTCTGGCGGCCAATCATTTTCTGGATGCAAGCCTGAGTTTTCTGGGAATCATTCCCCAGGATGAGCGTCTTAGGCAGGCGGTGCAGAAACAGCGGGCCGTGGTGGCTTCGTATCCCAGCAGCCCGTCCGCTACAGCCTTCCGCAAGGTGGCTGGCCATGTCGAAAACTGGCCGGGAGCGCAAAAAGCGGGTGGCCAGCTGGAGTTCTTCGTTGAACGTCTTATCAACTATGAGAATGAACTGGGTGGATTGGAATCATGAATATGGCGGCTATGTATCAGAAGGCTTCTGAGCAGCCAGATTATGAAGAGGTGGTTGCCAAGCATACGTCGCTGGTGAAGCGCGTAGCCTATCATCTGATGGCGCGCATGCCTTCCAGTGTGCAGATAGATGACCTGATTCAGGCGGGAATGATTGGACTCCTGGAGGCGATCAACAATTTCGATCCATCCAAGGGGGCCAGTTTTGAAACTTATGCACGCATACGGATCCGGGGCTCGATGATCGATGAAGTACGGCGCGGAGATTGGACGCCCAGATCTGTGTACCACAAGGCCAGAAAGCTGGCCGAGGCCATGCGTGCCGTGGAATACCGTGAGCAACGGCCGGCCCGAGCCGAAGAGGTGGCTGCTGAACTGGGGTTGGATCTCGCTTCTTACAACAAGATTCTTGCAGACACCAACGGTTGTCATGTTCTCAGTTATGACGATTTGTCTGTGGACAGTTGGGGACAGGAAGACGAAGCGGCTGCGGAAGAAAATGGACTGCTGCCTGAGCTGCAGAAGAATATGTTCAAGGAAGGCCTGTCAGAGGCCATTGCCAACCTGCCGGAGCGGGAGAAACTCGTACTCTCACTCTACTATGACGATGAATTCAACCTTCGCGAGATTGGAGAAGTGCTGGGCGTAACAGAAGCCAGGGTATGTCAGATTCACGGGCAGGCTTTGACCAGACTGCGTTCCAGGATGCGGGACTGGATCGAGGATGACTAGCAGGCTGTTGAAAAACACCGTTTTTCAACAGCCTGTGTGCGGTACAGGGATGTGTCGCCATTTTCGATGGCTGCAAGCCATTGAAAATGAAGGAAGCGGGAAACCGCGTTTTCCGCTTCCGTGGTTGAAAAAGTCCATGGAGGGACTTTTTCAACATCCTGCTAGGAATAAACGGGGAAACCGGAATGTTTCAGGTCACCGGGAGGAATGATGTCTAATGCCAGAATCAAGCGCCTGTTTCCCATATGGCCTGTAGCGTCAGCCCTACCCGTGGGGGAAAAAGCCAAAAGAAAGGTGAACACCCCGACCGCTCCCAAGCCGGACAAAAAGAAGACGAACCCTGGTCCGAATGGGAAGAGGCATATTGACACCTATGTTTGAAGGATATGGCAATGTTCAGAAAAGATAAGGACATATCAGCAGAAGAAGCCGGCCAGGCGTCTTTCTCTCCGGCATCAGGCTATCAGGATCCAGGTCAGAGCGAAAATGATCGATCCTCCCGCGGGAGACTTGACCTGACCGAGGACAGTGTGGATTTTCGTTCAGTGCTGGGTACGGTTGCCACTGATCAGACTGACGAAAACACATCTGAAGGCGCCCAGCCGGTCAAAGGTCATAAGGATCTCAATATCAGCAGTGTCATCACCCGTATTCGGGATGAAGGTCCGGCAGCTTCCCGCCAGGACAGGAAATTCCGGTTGGAGCAATACCGGAAAAATGAAGCGGTTGATGATCCCGTGCAGAAGGAAGCCATAACCACTGAACAGGAACCGGCCTTGACAGCTTCTGAGATCACCCTGCTGGCAAAGTCCGCAGCAGAAGAGCTGCTGGCTTCCCGGGAGGAACCAACAGATCCTCAGGGGGGCGGCGCAGCGGGGAAGTGGGTTGTGGGGATGTTGGTGTTACTGCTTGCTGTTGGCGGTTATTTTCTTTACAAGACCAACAGTGATCTTTCCCTGGCCAGAACAAACATTGCCCAGCTCAGCACCCGCTTGTTCAAGGCAGAAGAGGCCGTCGCCGGTCTGCGGCGTCAGATTTCCACCAACACCAACCGACTTCAGTCTGCGTATACACGGGACAGGCTGCGAAAGGAACTAAGCGAATATCGCCATCTGATGAAAGAGGAAATGGACCAGCGGCTCAATGAAATGATGCTGTTTCAGGAGGTGTATTCGGCAGCAGGCTATGGTCCTGCACTTGTCGCATCGGAGAAAAGTGGGCCTGCTGAATCTGCTGCAACGCCCGCCTCGAAAGCCGCTGGCGACAGGATAAAAAAATCTGCCCATGGGAAGGGAGGGGACTGGCAAGTCTACTTGGCATCTTACGGTACCCGGACCCTGGCGACAAAGGCCTTGAAGCGGTTTGTTGTCACAGCGCCCCGGGCAGTTGTCCAGTCCGCCAGGGTCAAGGGGAAAAAAGTCTATCGCGTGGTGGTGCCGGGCTTTTCTGACAAGAAAGAGGCCGGGGACTATCTGGGTGCAATATCCGGTAAACTGGGATTGAAAGGCGCCTGGATAGGGCGCCGCGCTGCAAACACTTGAACGCCTGCCGCGATGCTCCCGCATTGGGGGCGGCAATGCCAACTGGATCACGTTATCGGGGTTAAAGTTCCCCCGCAGCATGCCGAACAGTCTGTGTAAGGAAATCTGAAAGGACAATCGGCATGAAAAGGCATTGCTTGGCAAATCAACATTTAGACTCGCCTGTTCCGCGGACGGGTTCCCGCCTCCCTGCATTGGGTACTGCCACCCTGATCTTGGCCACGTTGATGATGAGTGCCTGTGCTTCCAAGATTCCCGCCAATCAATGGACCAGGATTGCTGCAAGTCATTATCCCGGCATGACTGACATCCACCAGGAGGTCAACGTCATAGAAGGCATCTATGAAGGGCAGAAAATCGCCGGTTACATTGATATGAACGATCAATGGGTGGAACTCAGCCGGCGCCCGGTGAAGGATCTGGATGCGGCCGAAGCAGGGCAGATAGCTGACGCGATAACCACCGGTGTAGGTTTGTCCCAGGGGCTGGCCGAAACCAACCCCATCGGTATAGGTGTATTGCCGTTGAAGTTTGCATTGAATGACTATGCGGAAAAACAGGGCGTCAGGGAATGTGGTCAGATAAAGCGTTTCCTGTCGGCTACGGGTTGGGGCGGGGCTGCCGCGAATATCATCACCCTGTCTGCGGGGGCATTCACGGGAGGAAGCGCTGCTGCTGGTTTGCTTGTGGGCACCCTGGCTTGGAACCAGCTTCCTGGCGCCGATGGCTGTGTAAACTGGCTGGGACAGCCCGTGGAGTTGAGCACACTCTAGGACACTCTGATCAATTCCTGAGACGGTATCTTGCAGCGCAAGAGTGCTTCTTTGAGTTGCAAACCTTTGCGCCAATACCTGCGATCTGCGCCTTGAAGTAAACGCTTTTTCACCCCAATCTGCTTGCGCCAAGACTCAAAAGGTTCTCTGGTGCATTGGGCAATTCTTGAATGGCCCCTGCCACCACTCAGGTGGTGCCTTACCCGGTACAATGGTTCAAAGTAGCCTCTGAGTGAGTGTCTTGCCGGTTCACAGGGGGCTGTCTCCGATATGCTGTTCCAGTGTAGTACCTGATACGAACATGGGGAGTTGGTAATGGCTACCGATAACTATTCCAGAAAGGAATGCCTATTATATAAAATATGAAATTGTTTTATTAAAAGGCCAATAGTATCCTGAGTTCCTGCGAGAAAACGAGAGCATAATTGGCATGACAGCAAGAACTCTGTATGACAAGTTGTGGGACGCCCACGTGGTGCGTACCGATGAGCATGGCACCAGTCTCATCTATATAGACAGGCAACTGGTGCACGAAGTGACATCACCCCAAGCCTTTGAGGGACTGCGTCTTGCGGGGCGCAAACCCTGGCGCATCACAGCCAACCTGGCCACGCCGGACCACAATGTGCCCACCAACCCCGAAGACCGTCATGGCGGAGTGGAAGCCATCCACGATCCTGTGTCGCGGCTGCAGGTACAGACCCTGGATCACAACTGCGAGGAATTTGGCATCCCCGAGTTCCACATCAATGATCCCCGACAGGGTATCGTGCACGTAGTGGGACCGGAGCAGGGAGCTACCTTGCCTGGAATGACCGTGGTTTGTGGTGATTCCCATACCGCCACTCATGGTGCTTTTGGCGCACTGGCGTTTGGTATCGGCACATCAGAAGTGGAGCACGTACTGGCCACACAATGCCTGATCCAGAAGAAGAGCAAAGCCATGCTCATCGATGTGCAGGGTAGGGTTGGTCCCGGGGTCACCGCCAAGGACATCGTACTGGCCATCATTGGAAAAATCGGCACGGCAGGTGGCACGGGCTATGCCATTGAGTTCGCCGGTGATGCGATTCGGGATCTGTCCATGGAAGGGCGCATGACCGTGTGCAACATGGCCATAGAGGCCGGTGCAAGGGCAGGTTTCGTGGCCGTGGATGACAAGACCATCGATTATGTGAAAGGCCGCCCTTTTGCGCCATCCGATGAACTTTGGGACAAGGCCGTGGCCAGCTGGCGGGAGCTGCATTCCGATGAGGGTGCTCGGTTCGATGAAGTGGTGGTGCTGGATGCCGCACAGATCCAACCCCAGGTGACCTGGGGCACTTCACCGGAAATGATGGTGGGCGTGAACGGCAGGGTGCCCGATCCGGAGCAGGAAGCCGATGAAGTGCGCGCCAGCGGCATGCGCCGCGCCCTGGAATACATGGGGCTGGAAGCCGGTATGCCGGTTACAGAGATCTCTGTGGACAAGGTGTTCATCGGCTCCTGCACCAATTCCCGTATCGAGGATTTGCGTGCCGCGGCAGAAATCGCCAAAGGGCGCAAGGTGGCGGACCACATCAGGCAAGCCCTGGTGGTTCCGGGCTCGGGCCTGGTAAAACGGCAGGCCGAGGAAGAGGGGCTGGACAAGATCTTTGTGGAAGCAGGGTTCGAATGGCGAGAGCCGGGATGCTCCATGTGCCTGGCCATGAATGCCGACCGCCTGGAGCCGGGAGAGCGCTGCGCTTCCACTTCCAACCGCAATTTTGAAGGGCGGCAGGGAATTGGAGGACGTACCCACCTGGTCAGCCCCGCCATGGCTGCGGCAGCGGCTGTTGCCGGTCATTTCGTTGATGTGAGGGATTTCTGAGATGGACAAATTCGAGACATTCAAAGGCATCGTCTGCCCCCTGGACCGGGCCAATGTGGACACCGACGCCATCATTCCCAAGCAGTTCCTCAAGTCCATCAAGCGCACCGGTTTTGGCCCCAACCTGTTCGACGAATGGCGCTACCTGGATCACGGTGAACCGGGCATGGATCCGGCCAGCCGCAAGCCCAACCCGGACTTCGTGCTCAACGATCCCCGCTACCAGGGTGTGAGCATTCTGCTCACGCGCAAGAACTTCGGCTGTGGCTCCTCCCGGGAGCACGCTCCCTGGGCCTTGCTCGATTATGGCTTCAAGGTCATCATTGCTCCGAGTTTCGCGGACATCTTCTACAATAACTGCTTCAAGAACGGCATCCTGCCCATCGTACTGGATGAAGACACCGTCGATCAGTTGTTCCAGAAATCCGGCGGTGAGCAGGCCCTGGAAATCACCGTGGACCTGGAGAATCAGAAGCTGACGCTGGAAAACGGCGCGGAGATTCCCTTCGAGGTGGACAGCTTCCGAAAGTACTGCCTCCTGGAAGGGCTGGACGACATCGGCCTGACCCTGCAGCACGTGGACGAGATTCGCGCCTATGAGGAACGGCGCAAGCAGGAGGCGCCCTGGTTGTTCGAAAACCCGGTCATCTAGACATGGACTTTATTATTCGTCACGGAGAAGCGGGGGATATTCCCGGCATCAAGGCCATCTACGAACAGCCTCATGTGGTAGAGGGCACGTTGAAAACGCCTTACCAGTCACAGCAGCAGTGGGAAAAATGGTTGAGCCGGCTGCCCGATGGCAATCACAACCTGGTGGCGGTGCAGGATGAAGTGGTCATCGGCCAACTCCTGCTCACGGTGTTTTCCAACCCGAGGCGGCGGCATGCGGCCACCTTTGGCATGGCGGTTTCAGAACAGTTCTGCCGCAAGGGCGTGGGAAAGGCGCTTTTGGAAGCTGCCCTGGATATGTGTGACAACTGGCTGAACGTACACCGGGTCGAGTTGCAAGTATTCGTGGACAATACAGCGGCGATCCATCTTTATGAACAATTGGGCTTCGTTCAGGAAGGCCGGCACAAGGACTTTGCTTTCCAGAACGGTAGCTACGTGGATGCGTACACCATGGCGCGGATACGAGAGTAGGTCGGGCTTCAGTCCGACTTCGATATTTGATCAGAGCATGTCAGTCGGGCTGAAGCCCGGCCTACGAGGTAATTGAGATCATGAGCAAGAAAATTCTGATTCTTCCCGGCGACGGCATCGGCCCGGAAATCGTCAATCAGGCGGTGAAAGTCCTGGACAAGCTGGCGGGTGAGGGCCTGGACATCGAGCTGGATGAGGCTCTGGTGGGCGGCGCGGCCATCGATGCCACTGGTGGCCCCCTGCCGGATACGACCCTGGACCTGGCGAAGGAAGCCGATGCCGTTCTTTTGGGAGCCGTGGGGGGCTACAAGTGGGAATCTCTGGATATCTCCATCCGCCCGGAAAAGGGCCTGCTGGGCCTGCGCGCCGGTCTGAACCTGTTCGCCAACCTGCGCCCGGCCATTCTCTATCCCCAGCTTGCCGACGCCTCCACCCTGAAAGCGGAAGTGGTGTCCGGCCTGGACATCATGATCGTGCGCGAGCTCACCGGCGGCATTTATTTCGGTCAGCCCCGGGGCGTGCGGGAACTGGACAGTGGCGAAAAGGAAGGCTTCAACACCCTGGTGTACCGGGAGAGCGAGATCGAGCGTATCGTGCGCGTGGCCGGGGACATCGCCCGCAAGCGCGACGGCCGGGTCTGTTCCGTGGACAAGGCCAACGTGCTGGAATGCACCGAGTTATGGCGGGAAGTGGCAATCCGGGTCATGGAAAAAGACTACAGTGATGTGGAGCTGAGCCATATGTACGTGGACAACGCTGCTATGCAGCTGGTGCGCGCCCCCAAGCAGTTCGATGTCATGGTCACCACCAACATGTTCGGCGATATCCTTTCCGACTGCGCCGCCATGCTCACGGGGTCCATCGGCATGCTGCCGTCTGCGTCCCTGGACGAGAATGGCAAGGGCATGTACGAGCCCATCCACGGTTCCGCCCCGGACATCGCCGGTCAGAACAAGGCCAATCCCCTGGCCACCATCCTGTCCGTGGCCATGATGCTGCGCTACTCTTTGGATGAGGGCGGCATGGCCGATCGCATCGAGGCGGCGGTGAACCAAGTGCTGGACGACGGCCTGCGCACCCCGGACATCATGGCGGAAGGCATGAAAGAAATCAGCACCGAGGAAATGGGCGACGCCGTGGTGGCGGCCCTGTAGGTCGGGCTTCAGCCTGACAAACACCCTCCGATAAAACTTAATCGTCGGGCTGAAGCCCGACCTGCACTACCCAAATACAGCAGGACAAGATGATGAAAAGAGTAGGTTTCGTAGGCTGGCGCGGCATGGTGGGTTCCGTCCTCATGCAGCGCATGCGCGAAGAAAATGATTTTGATGCCATCGAGGAACCGGTGTTCTTCACCACCTCTCAGGCCGGGCAAAAGGGGCCGGAAATCGGCAAGGATGTTCCCCTGTTGAAGGATGCCACCGATATAGAAGAGCTGAAGAAGATGGAGGTCATCGTCACCTGCCAGGGTGGCGACTACACCAAGCAGGTGTTCGCCGATCTGCGCGCCAGCGGCTGGGACGGCTACTGGATCGATGCCGCTTCCACCCTGCGCATGGCCGATCATACGGTTATTGTCCTGGACCCCGTGAACATGAACGTCATCCAGGACGCCATTGTCAAGGGCACCCGGGATTTCATTGGCGGCAACTGCACTGTCAGCCTCATGCTCATGGGCCTGGGCGGCCTGTTCCAGAACGACCTGGTGGAATGGATGAGCGCCATGACCTACCAGGCGGCTTCCGGCGCCGGGGCGCGTAACATGCGCGAACTCCTGTCCCAGATGGGCGCCCTGGAAGCCAGCGTCCATGATCTGCTGGCTGATCCGGCCTCCGCCATTCTGGACATCGACCGCAAGGTGACCGAAACCATGCGCAGCGACGCCTTTCCCACGGATCAGTTCGGCGTGCCTCTGGCAGGCAGCCTTATCCCCTGGATCGACGTGAAACTGGACAACGGGCAGAGCAAAGAGGAATGGAAAGGGCAGGTGGAAACCAACAAGATCCTGGGGCGTTCCGATAATCCCGTGCCCATCGATGGCCTGTGCGTGCGTATTGGCGCCATGCGCAGCCATTCCCAGGCACTGACCATCAAATTGAAGAAAGATGTGCCCCTGGACGAGATCGAGTCCATGCTGGATGAGGCCAATCCCTGGTCCCGGGTGATTCCCAATGAGCGTGATATTACTGCCACCGAGCTGACGCCGGCGAAGGTCACCGGCACCCTGGAAGTGCCTGTGGGGCGTTTGCGCAAGATGAACATGGGAGACGAATACCTGTCGGCCTTCACCGTTGGTGATCAACTCCTGTGGGGGGCCGCTGAACCTTTGCGGCGCATGCTCATGATCCTTCTGCAGGGATGAAGCGTGAAGTACCGCAAATAGTGAGGCTGAAAATTGCTTTCAGTGCTGGTTTTGGTTGGTAAAAAATGCGGTGTAGGCTATAGTTAGCCTTGAATCGTTATAAATACTCTGAGATTTGCTGTCCGCAGTGAAGAGGGGATTCCACCGGGGTTCCGGATGGGTGGCTGAATATCCGGCCTGGGGCCGGAAGTGGAAGCATGCGCCGAAGCATACCGGGATGGCAGAGTCAGAGGCTACTTGTGTAGCGCATTCAGGAATTACATCGCATCGGGTCTTCTGGCTTGCACAGCAAAGCGGGAAGGCTTTGAAGTACTGGGCGGCAATCTCTGGGAGGGAATATGGTCCGCAAACTGGCACTAGCAGTTTCACTCGCGGTGGGCACTTTGCCCATGTCTGTATACGCATTGGGTCTTGGAGACATGACCACGCATTCGGCTCTGAACGAAAAGTTCAAGGCTGATATCGCACTGATATCGGTAAAGAAGGGACAGATCGATACTCTCAAGGCCACTCTGGCGCCGGCATCGGTATTCAACCGTTTGGGTGTGGAGCGAACGCTCTTTCTGACCCGCCTCAAGTTCCGCCCTATGCGCCTGAAAAATGGCAAGGCCGTTATCCGCGTTACCAGCAGTGAGCCCATCAGAGAACCTTTCCTGGATTTCTTTATCAAGCTGGATTGGCCGAATGGCCAAGCCGTCAAAGAATACACAGCATTGCTGGATCCGCCCTCTCTTACCCGGCGGCGTGCGGAAAAGATTGCAGCTGCCAGCGCGCAGCAGTCTTCCGGTGCAGCGGCTTCCCGCTCAGCAGGTGATCAGACCATCGTCCGGGCTGCCAGCCGTCCGCAGCGCACTGCCAGTGATGGCGAGTACGGTCCTGTAGCCGCCAATGAAACCCTGTGGGAGATCGCGGACGATCTTCGCCCCCAGGGTATATCCATCCATCAGATGATGATGGCCCTGTATCAGGCCAATCCCCATGCGTTTCTAAACAACAACATCAACCTGCTGAAGAAAGGCCAGGTACTCAAGGTTCCCAGTGCTGATGAAATCACCATCGGACGCCGCGAAGCCATTGCCGAGTTCCAGCAACAGGCATCGGGTGGCGCCGCTCCGG